>CADEDE010000140.1 GCA_902825995.1 uncultured Burkholderiales bacterium | reverse complement strand
TCAACTCGCGGGAGGACTTGCACCTCCAGGATTGCGCCCATGCTGGGCGCACAAGCACGAGCGGCGCCTGCGGGCGCCGTTCTCTTTTCAGCTCAAGGCAGGCGTTCGAGCGCTTGCTGGTAGGCGCTGTGGTGCATCAACTCATCCCAGGGCATCGGCGGGCATTGCGGCAGCAGATCGAGGCGGCGGCGTTCGCTGTCGGGTTGCGGCTGCCAGCGGCCTTCACGCTGCGCGGTGCCCAGGCCGTCGAGCAGGGCATCGACCGCGGCGCCGCCGTCGAGCGACTGGTTGCACAACAGCACCATATCGCAACCGGCGCCGAGCGCGGCCAGCGCGGCCTCCAGGTGCCCGCCCGCGACCTTGGCGCCTTCCATGCTCAGGTCGTCGGAAAAGATCGCCCCGGTGAAGCCGAGCTCGCCGCGCAGGATGTCCTCCAGCCAATGCCGCGAAAATCCCGCCGGCAGGGCATCGACCTTGGGGTAGATCACATGCGCGGGCATCACGCTGGCCAGCGTGGTCGAAAGCCACCCGTAGGGCTTGGCGTCGTCGGCGAGGATGGCTCTCAGGCTGCGCTTGTCGATCGGCAGCTCGAAGTGGCTGTCGCCGCGCGCGTAGCCGTGACCGGGAAAATGCTTTCCGCAATTGGCCATGCCGGCGCGCAGGAGGCCGTGCATCAGGCTCTTGGCGAGCAGCGCCGTGACGCGCGCATCGCGGTGGAAGGCACGGTCGCCGATGACGCTGCTCGGGCCGTGGTCGAGGTCGAGCACCGGGGTGAAGGAAAGATCGACGCCGCAGGCGCGCAACTCGGCGCCGAGGACATAACCGGCCGCGCTGGCGGCGTCGGTGGCGGCCAGCGCATCGCGCATCCACAGCTCGCCCAGGGCGCGCATGGGAGGCAGGTGGGTGAAGCCATCGCTCCTGAAACGCTGCACGCGCCCGCCTTCGTGATCGGCGCAGACCAGCACGTCGGGGCGCAGCGATTTGATCTCGGCGCCGAGCTCCGTCAACTGGCGCCGGTCTTGCCAGTTGCGCGCGAACAGGATCAGGCCGCCGGTGAGCGGGTGCGCAAGGCGGCGGCGGTCGTCGGCATTCAGCGCCAGGCCGGCGATATCGAGCACGACCGGGGCGTGGGTGTGGAGCATATTCATGGCTCGATTGTGCGTTGCTCGACGATCACGAAGGCGGTGGCGACATCGGCCTCGTCGCTGACGCTGACATGCGCGCTGAGGCCGCGCTGCGCAAACCACTCGGCCAGCCCGCCGTGCAGCCGAATCTGCGGCTGGCCGCTGGCGGCCTTGACGATTTCGCAATCGCGCCAGCTCATCGGCATGCGCATCCCCAGGCCGATGGCTTTGGAGAAGGCTTCCTTGGCGGCGAAGCGCGTGGCCAGGTAGGCGGCGCCGCGGGCTTTGTGTTTGCCCGCGCGTTCGCGGAAGACGCCGAGTTCGTGCGCGCCGAGGACTTTTTCGGCGAAGCGTTCGCCGCGACGCTCCAGCGTCGCCGCGACGCGCCGGATATCGCAGATATCGGTGCCGATGCCGAAGATCACGGTTCGCCGCCGGGCCGCCCCAAGGCGGACGCTACCCCTCGGGGCATAAGCGCTAACTTAGTATGACTCATCCTGCTATGCTCCGCACC
>CADEDE010000139.1 GCA_902825995.1 uncultured Burkholderiales bacterium | reverse complement strand
CGCGGCAAGGGCAGCTTCGACGCCAGCATCCGCGGCCTTCAGAGGCTCAATGCGCTCGGCTATGGGCAGCCGGATTCCGGCCTGACGCTGAACCTGGTCTATAACCCGCAGGGCGCCAGCCTGCCGCCGCCGCAGCAGGCGCTGGAGGCCGACTACAAGCGCCACCTGGCGCAGCATTTCGGCGTGCTCTTCAACCAGCTCTTCACGCTGGCCAACATGCCGATCCAGCGCTTCGGCTCGATGCTGGTGTCCAAAGGTCGGTTCAACAGCTATATGCAGCTGCTGCGCAGTGCACACCGTGAAGTCAACCTGGACCAGGTGATGTGCCGCAGCCTGGTCAGCGTGGACTGGCAGGGCTACCTGTACGACTGCGACTTCAACCAGCAACTCGGCCTGCCGATCCGCGATGCCGGGCGGCCCCGCGTGCATTTGAGCGAAGTCACGGCCGATCGGCTGCAAGACAAGCCCATCCGCGTCGCCGACCACTGCTTCGGCTGCACCGCCGGCCAGGGCTCGAGCTGCGGCGGGGCGCTGGCCGACGCGGCCCAGCCGGCGGCTTGCGCACTTTGAACAACGCACTCCGGTCACCCGCCATGCACGCCATCGTCCAGGACTACTACGGCCGCCAGCTCAAGAGCACGGCCGACTTGAAAACCAGCGCCTGCTGCGACGCCAGCCAGATGCCCGAGTGGCTCAAACCACTGCTCGCGCGCATCCACCCCGAGGTGCTGGCGCGCTACTACGGTTGCGGCCTGGTCTGCCCGACGGTGCTCGAGGGCTGCCGGGTGCTCGATCTGGGCTGCGGCTCGGGGCGCGACGTCTATGCGCTGGCGCAACTGGTCGGGCCGGGCGGCGAAGTCGTCGGTGTCGATATGACCGACGAGCAGCTCGCCGTCGCCGAGCGGCACCGCGGCCACCATGCCGCGTTGTTCGGCTTCGACAACGTGCGCTTCGTGCAGGGCTATATCGAGCGCCTGGACGAACTCGGCCTCGAGCCGGGCAGCTTCGACGTCATCGTCTCGAACTGCGTCGTCAACCTGTCGCCCGACAAGGACGCCGTGATGCGCGGCGTGCAGGGCCTGCTCAAGCTCGGCGGCGAGTTTTATTTCTCCGACGTCTATGCCGACCGCCGCGTGCCCGACGCGGTGCGCAACGACCCGGTGCTGTACGGCGAGTGCCTGGGCGGGGCGCTGTACTGGAACGATTTCCTGCGCCTGGCGCACCGGCACGGCTTCGCCGACCCGCGCCTGGTCGAAGACCGGCCGCTGGCCGTCACCGACCCAGCGCTGGCCGCGCGCGTGGGCAACCTGAAATTCTTCTCGGCCACCTACCGGCTGTTCAAGCTCGGTGCGCTGGAGACGGCCTGCGAAGACTACGGTCAGGCGGTGATCTACCGCGGCACGATCACGCAGCAGCCGCAGCGCTTTGTGCTCGACAAGCACCATGCCATCGAGGCTGGCCGCGTCTTCCCGGTCTGCGGCAACACCTGGCGCATGCTGCAGGACACGCGCTTTGCGGAGCACTTCGAGTTCATCGGCAGCTTCGATCGCCACTACGGCCTGTTCGAGGGCTGCAGCAGCAGCATGCCCTTCGACCAGGACGCCGCGGCGGCCGCGGCGGGCGCCTGTTGCTGAACGGACGCCCTCAACATGACACCGCTGATCGCCGTGCCTTGCATGTGACGTCACAAACCTCGTCACAGTGACGAGTTCGACACCTGAATCGGGATAGGGTCCGATCATCGTTGATCGGACCCCTCCCACACCACCCGGCGT
>CADEDE010000138.1 GCA_902825995.1 uncultured Burkholderiales bacterium | reverse complement strand
TCTTTCTGCGCAGGCTTCATGCCGATCGTTACCGGCACCATCGCTTCGCCTTCGGGCAGCGGCTTTCGGCCGCTGCCGATGCGCGTGCCGCCATGTCTTGGGATTGGTCCATTCATTTTGATTAGTCTAATGTAAATTTCAAGAATTACAAGGTATTTCTGGTGCAATTGCACTGATCAGCCCTATCGATTCAGTAGGCAGAACTGAGGATGACAGAAGTGGCTACGCAAATCTGAACAGGGCTATAAGTGGAAACTCCGGGCATCAAGCTGGTCGACGGGACCGGCGAGAAGGAGTTTTCGATGGTGAAGAAATCGGCACGGCGAACCCGCCGCACGCACACGCCGGCGTTCAAGGCCCAAGTGGCTGTGGCTGCTTTGCGTGAGGACAGGACCCTGGCGGAACTGGCCAAGCATTTCGAACTGCATCCGACGCAGATCGTCGACTGGAAACGGCAATTGCTGGAGCACGCCGCTGAGGCGTTCGGAGGCGCCCAAGCGGCAGCGCCGGTGGATCTGGCACCCCTGCACGCCAAGATCGGGCAGCTGGCTCTGGAGAATGATTTTTTGGAAGGCGCGCTCACCAAAGCGGGATTGCTGAGCGCAAAGCGATGATCGACCGAGATCATGATCTGCCCATCACGCGGCAAGCCGAGCTGCTGGCGATCAGCCGCAGCTCGGTGTACTACCTGGCGCGCCCGGTGAGCCCGGTGGACCTGGCGCTGATGCGCAGGATCGACGAGCTGCACCTGGAGCATCCCTTCATGGGCGCACGCATGCTGCGCGACCATCTGCAGCGAGACGGGGAGCCTGTCGGGCGGCGGCACGTCACCACGCTGATGCGCCGCATGGGCATCCAGGCCTTGGCACCACAACCGGGCACCAGCAAGCGCGCCCCGGGCCACCAGATCTATCCCTACCTGTTGCGCAAGCTGGCCATCACGCGCTCCAACCAGGTCTGGGCGCTGGACACGACCTACATTGCGATGGCCAAAGGCTATGTCTACCTCACCGCCGTGGTGGACGTGGCCAGCCGCCGGGTGCTGGCGCACCGGGTGGCCATCACGCTGGAGGCCGTCCACGCCAAGGAGGTGATCGAGCAGGCCCTGGCGAGATACGGCGCGCCGGAGATCGTCAACACAGACCAGGGCAGCCAATTCACTGCCGAGGAGTTCACCGCCGTGGTGCTGAACGCGGGCTGCAAGCTGTCGATGGACGGGCGTGGGGCCTGGAGAGACAATGTGTTCGTCGAGCGGCTGTGGAGGAGCGTGAAGTACGAGAGGGTGTACCTCAAGGCCTATGACAGCGTCAGCGCGGCGCGCGCCGACATTGCCGACTACTTGACCTGGTACAACACACATCGCTTGCATTCGAGCCTGGATCGGCTCACGCCCGACGAAGCGTACTTCGCCGGCTTGCCGCAGTTGAAGGCGGCCGCGTAAGATGAAATCCCTGGTGCGCCCCGAGTTGCCCACCGCGTCGGTCGGTTCGTCGCAAGCGCCGACCGCCGCCGTGGACAACTCTGCACCTTCTGTGAACCGCCCGGAGTCCACTTATAAATCGGGGAAAGCTGTTCAAACAAACGGGGCCACTTCTCGTTGATGGTCTCGGCCAGCGCGTTATCGTAGCTGTCGCCCCGACTGCCTACGGAGGGTTCAATGCCGGCTTCGGCCAGCCGCTCGCTGTACCGGATGGAGACGTATTGCGACCCGCGATCCGAGTGATGTACCAATGCATCGTCACGTTGCGGCTGCCGGTCATACAAGGCTTGCTCCAATGCGTCCAGAACAAAGTCTGTT
>CADEDE010000137.1 GCA_902825995.1 uncultured Burkholderiales bacterium | reverse complement strand
TGCGACCGTATCAATGTGAGCAGGAATGAGCATGAATAATATGTTAGCGCTTATGCCCCGAGGGGGTCAAGGAAACTTGGGAGCGGCCCGGCGAAGGGCGCAGGATGATCGGAAATACAAGCCCACTCAAACGGAGGCTTGTGGCGGGGCCTTGCGGGCCACCGCTGTGGCCGGCGGGTCGGCGAAGGCTGCCGCCTCGGGGTGGTCGATGCCGGTGGCCTGGCGTGCGCGCTCGGCGTAGCGATTGAAGCGCCAGGCGGTGGCGTCCATCGTGATGCGGCGCCACACCGCGCGCTTTTCGCCGGGCGTGAACACGGGCCAGTCCTGCACCTCGTTTTCGGTGCGGCCGCAGCCCTTGCACAGCGCATCGCCCTGCGCGGTCGAGCAGATGGCGATGCACGGCGCGTCGGGCGTGCTGGCGTACCAGTCGAGCCAGGCCTGCCTGGCCCGGGCCGGCATCGAATCTTCGTCGCACTGGTGCTCGCGGTAATAGACCATCAGCGCATAGATCTCGGCCAGCGCACGCACTTCGCCGCAGGCGCTGATGCCGTCGGGCGACGGCGAGCGCTCGCGCCACCAGTTGATGGCGCACTCAACGTCGGTGATGTGGATGCCGGCCATGGGGGAGGGCGGCAAGGATAGCAGCGCCGTTTTGTCGGCCTGACGTGGGGCGTCTTTCGTGCGGCGGAACATGATTGCCGCAATGCGGGATGGGATCGATGTGCAGCCGATGCTCCAGTTCCATGATGAACACATTAATTCCTCAATGTGGAATATTGGAGTTATCTAATTGATGCGCAAGGATTTTTTCATAATCATATATAAGATATAAGTCATCATACAGAAGCGGATCGCGGCTTACGCTGTGGCCATCGAATCTTCGGATTCCTGTCTGACCTTCAACTTCCAGGCCCGCCATGACCGCACCGACCCGTGAACAGCAAGTCGCCACCCTCGAAAAAGACTGGGCCGAGAACCGGCGTTGGCAAGGCATCCAGCGCGGCTACAGCGCCGCCGACGTGGTGCGCCTGCGTGGCTCGCTGCCGATCGAGCACACGCTCGCCAGGCGTGGCGCAGAGAAGCTGTGGACGCTCGTCAACGCCGAGCCTGTTGTCAACACGCTCGGCGCGCTGACGGGCAACCAGGCGCTGCAGCAGGTCAAGGCCGGCCTCAAGGCGGTTTATCTTTCGGGCTGGCAGGTTGCGGCCGATGCCAACGACAACGGCGAGATGTACCCCGACCAGTCGCTGTACTCGGTGGACTCGGTGCCCAAGGCCGTCAAGCGTATCAACAATACCTTCGCGCGGGCCGACCAGATCCAGTGGAGCGAAGGCAAGAACGACATCGACTATTTCGCCCCGATCGTGGCCGACGCCGAAGCCGGCTTCGGCGGCGTGCTGAATGCCTTCGAGCTGATGAAGGCAATGATCGAAGCCGGCGCGGCCGGTGTGCACTTCGAAGACCAGCTCGCTTCGGTGAAGAAATGCGGCCACATGGGCGGCAAGGTCTTGGTGCCGACGCGCGAGGCGGTGGCCAAGCTGGTGGCGGCACGCCTGGCCGCCGACGTGATGGGCACGCCGACGATCCTGCTCGCCCGCACCGATGCCGAAGCGGCCGATCTCGTCACCAGTAATGTCGATGACAACGACAAGCCCTTCCTGACCGGCGAGCGCACTGTGGAGGGCTTCTACCGCAGCAAGAACGGCCTTGGGCAATCGATCAGCCGCGGCCTGGCCTACGCCGAATACGCCGACATGATCTGGTGCGAAACCGGCAAGCCCGACCTGGCCTTCGCCAAGGCCTTCGCCGA
>CADEDE010000136.1 GCA_902825995.1 uncultured Burkholderiales bacterium | reverse complement strand
TGGCGTAGTACAGGCCCAGCACCACGTCCTGCGACGGCACGATCGACGGTTCGCCCGAGGCCGGGAAGAGCACGTTGTTCGAGGCCAGCATCAGGGTGCGGGCTTCCATCTGCGCTTCGATCGACAGCGGGATGTGAACCGCCATCTGGTCGCCGTCGAAGTCGGCGTTGAAAGCGGCGCAGACCAGCGGATGCAGCTGGATCGCCTTGCCTTCGATCAGCACCGGCTCGAAGGCCTGGATACCCAGGCGGTGCAGCGTCGGCGCGCGGTTCAAGAGAACCGGGTGCTCCTTGATCACCTCTTCGAGGATGTCCCAGACCACCGGCGTGCCGGATTCGACTTCCTTCTTCGCCGCCTTGATCGTGGTGGCGATGCCCATCGCCTCCAGGCGAGAGAAGATGAAGGGCTTGAAGAGTTCCAGCGCCATCAGCTTGGGCAGGCCGCACTGGTGCAGCTTGAGCGTCGGGCCGACGACGATGACCGAACGGCCCGAGTAGTCGACGCGCTTGCCCAGCAGGTTCTGGCGGAAGCGGCCGCTCTTGCCCTTGATCATGTCGGCCAGCGACTTCAGCGCGCGCTTGTTCGCGCCGGTCATGGCCTTGCCGCGGCGGCCGTTGTCGAGCAGTGAATCGACCGCCTCTTGCAGCATGCGCTTTTCGTTGCGCACGATGATTTCCGGCGCCTTCAACTCGAGCAGCCGCGCAAGGCGGTTGTTGCGGTTGATGACGCGGCGGTACAGGTCGTTCAAATCCGAGGTGGCGAAGCGACCGCCGTCCAGGGGCACCAGCGGACGCAAATCGGGCGGCAGGACAGGCAGCACGTCCATCACCATCCAGTTCGGCTTGATGCCCGATTTCTTGAAGGCCTCCATCACCTTCAGGCGCTTGGAGTTCTTCTTCATCTTCAGCTCGGAGCCGGTCGCGTCGTTGCGGATCTTGTCGATCTCGACGTCCAGGTCCAGTTCTTCGAGCAGCTTCTTGATGCCCTCGGCGCCCATCAGCGCGATGAATTCATCGCCGAATTCGGTGCGCTTGGCATCGAAATCGTCCTCGCTCATGATCGAGAACTTCTTCAGCGGCGTCATGCCCGGATCGACGACCACGTAGGCCTCGAAGTACAGCACGCGCTCGATGTCGCGCAGCGTCATGTCGAGCACCAGGCCCAGGCGCGACGGCAGCGACTTCAGGAACCAGATGTGCGCGCAGGGCGCGGCCAGGTCGATGTGACCCATGCGCTCGCGGCGCACCTTGGTCTGCGTGACTTCGACGCCGCACTTCTCGCAGATCACGCCGCGGTGCTTCAGGCGCTTGTACTTGCCGCACAGGCACTCGTAGTCCTTGATCGGGCCGAAGATCTTGGCGCAGAACAGGCCGTCGCGTTCCGGCTTGAAGGTCCGGTAGTTGATGGTCTCGGGCTTGTTCACCTCGCCGAACGACCAGCTGCGGATCTTCTCCGGAGACGCCAGGCCGATCTTGATGGCATCGAAATGCTCATCCGGGGTGAACTGCTTGAAAAGGTCGAGTAGTCCCTTCATGCATCTTCTCCTTAATTGCGCACGAGCTCGATGTCGATACCGAGCGATCGAATTTCCTTGATCAGCACGTTGAACGATTCCGGCATGCCGGCTTCGATCGCGTGCTCACCCTTGACGATCGACTCATAGACCTTGGTGCGGCCGTTCACGTCGTCGGACTTGACGGTCAGCATCTCCTGGAGCACGTAGCTCGCGCCGTAGGCTTCGAGAGCCCAGACTTCCATCTCGCCGAAGCGCTGGCCTCCGAACTGCGCCTTGCCGCCCAGCGGCTGCTGGGTGACGAGCGAGTACGGGCCGG
>CADEDE010000135.1 GCA_902825995.1 uncultured Burkholderiales bacterium | reverse complement strand
CCAGGCCGAGACCGAAGCCCTGATGCCGCACGACCTGATCAACTCCAAGCCGATCAGTGCGGCGCTGAAAGAGTTCTTCGGTGCATCGCAGCTCAGCCAGTTCATGGACCAGACCAACCCGCTGTCCGAGATCACGCACAAGCGGCGCGTTTCGGCCCTGGGCCCGGGTGGTTTGACGCGCGAGCGCGCGGGCTTCGAGGTGCGCGACGTGCACCCGACGCACTATGGCCGCGTCTGCCCGATCGAAACCCCGGAAGGCCCGAATATCGGCCTGATCAATTCGCTGGCGCTGTATGCGCAACTCAACGAGTATGGCTTCCTGGAAACGCCGTACCGGCGCGTGGCCGACGGCAAGGTGTCGATGGATATCGATTACCTGTCGGCCATCCAGGAAGGCAAGTACGTCATCGCCCAGGCCAGCGCCACGCTGGACAAGCAAGGCAAGCTGATCGACGAACTGGTGAGCGCGCGCGAGAACGGCGAATCGGTGCTGACCTCGGCCGAGCGCATCCAGTATATGGACGTCGCGCCGACGCAGATCGTCTCGGTGGCCGCCTCACTCGTGCCCTTCCTCGAGCACGACGATGCGAATCGCGCGCTGATGGGCGCCAACATGCAGCGCCAGGCGGTGCCGGTATTGCGCCCCGAGAAGGCGTTCGTGGGCACGGGTGTCGAGCGCGTGGCCGCGAAAGACAGCGGCACGGTCGTGGCTTCGCGCCGCGGCGGCATCGTCGATTACGTCGATACGAATCGCATCGTCATCCGCGTCAACGACAACGAAACGGTGGCCGGCGAAGTCGGCGTCGATATCTACAACCTGATCAAGTACCACCGCAGCAACCAGAACACCAATATCCACCAGCGCCCGATCGTCAAGCGCGGCAACCAGGTAGCTGGCGGCGACGTGATCGCCGACGGTGCATCGACCGATCTGGGTGAACTGGCCCTGGGCCAGAACATGCTCATCGCCTTCATGCCCTGGAACGGCTACAACTTCGAAGATTCGATCCTGATCAGCGAGCGCGTCGTCTCCGAAGACCGCTATACCTCGATCCATATCGAGGAGCTGGTGGTGATGGCCCGCGATACCAAGCTGGGCAGCGAGGAAATCACCCGCGATATCCCCAACCTGAGCGAACAGCAATTGGCGCGCCTGGACGAGAGCGGCATCGTCTATGTCGGCGCCGAGGTCAATCCGGGCGATGTGCTGGTCGGCAAGGTCACGCCCAAGGGCGAGACCACGCTGACGCCGGAAGAAAAGCTCTTGCGCGCGATCTTCGGCGAGAAGGCCAGCGATGTGAAGGACACCTCGCTGCGCGTTGACCAGGGCACCAATGGCACCGTCATCGATGTGCAGGTCTTTACCCGCGAAGGCATCGTGCGCGACAAGCGCGCGCAGCAGATCATCGACGACGAGTTGAAGCGCTTCCGCCTGGATTTGAACGACCAGCTGCGCATCGTCGAGGCCGATGCCTTCGACCGCATCACCAAGCTGCTGGTCGGCAAGCCGGCCAACGGCGGGCCGCAGAAGATCGCCAAGGGCACGTCGATCAGCAAGGACTACCTCGATAGCGTCGAGAAATACCACTGGTTCGATATCCGCCCGGCCGACGAAGACCTGGCGAATCAGCTCGAGTCGATCAAGAACTCGCTCGAACAAACCCGTCACGCTTTCGATCTGGCGTTCGAGGAAAAGCGCAAGAAGCTGACCCAGGGCGACGAGCTGCCCGCCGGCGTTTTGAAGATGGTCAAGGTCTATCTGGCCGTCAAGCGCCGCCTGCAACCCGGCGACAAGATGGCCGGCCGTCACGGCAACAAGGGCGTGGTCTCGAAGATCGTTCCGGTCGAGGACATGCCCTACATGACCGACGGCACGCCGTGCGATA
>CADEDE010000134.1 GCA_902825995.1 uncultured Burkholderiales bacterium | reverse complement strand
AATTCGCCGCTGGTCGAGATGCTGGCCGAGATCCTGGAGCGCGGCCGCCGCGACGGCAGCTTCCGCGGCGGCATCGACCCGGTGCAGCTGTACGTGTCGATCGCCGGGCTGGCCTACTTCTACCTCGGCAACAACCACACGCTGTCGGCCATCTTCGGGCGTGACCTGATGTCGGCCAAGGCGCGCCACGAGCGCCTTTCGCACATGTGCGACGTGATCCTGGGCTACGTGCTGCGCAGCTGATCGGCCGCTGCACACACAGCGTGCGGCCACTCGGCCAGCCGGCCTTGCACCCACCTGTCAACCCAAAGTAGAAATGTCCCCTTGTCTCCAAAGTAGAGATGTCCCCTCGCGGCGGCGGTGATACTGGGTTTTCTTGCTTTGAACGCTGGTAGCAGGCTGTGGTCAAGTGGTCGAAGCAGGCGCACGGTGGGCAACGCTAAGCGTTGTCCACGGGGCGCCTGCGGTGCGCCGCAGGCGCATCGTCCACTTGTCCATGGCCTTCCCCGCGTTTTGGGCCACCGTGGAGTTTCAGCTGGTGGCGGCCGCCGACTGCACCGGCTTGGCGCGAGTCGTATTTGTGGGCTTGCGCGGCGGTGAGTTCGCCGCCGCCGCAGCCACCCGAATACCGCATTGGCGCTGCTGGTCCTGGTGTCCAATGCTGGCCAGCACCTTGGCAATAGCGCGTCGCTGGCGCTCGATGGCGCCGTCCACGCGAGCGTTGAGCTCCTTGGCCGGCACCACCCGGGGCCAGCGCAGGTGCTCGTCAACGGTGAAGGCGCGGTGGCGCAGCACGCCGCCGCGATGCAGCACTTCGATGGTGCCGTCGGCGTACTGCACGATGTCGATGACCGCGCGGCCACGCGGTGCCTGCGGCTGCCCCGGCAGCACCTGCACGATGTCGCCCTGGAACTGGCAGCTGAGCTGGTTGCTCAGGTGGCGCTGGTGGTGCAGCGCACAGATGCGTCTGAGCGCCGCGGGGCTACCCAGCCACGGACGGTGCGCATCGGCGCTGCTGGCTGCAGGAACGGCAAAGCGCCGGTTGTGCTCGACCAGGTAGCCCGCCAGCCATTCGTTGGCCGCCTGCAGCCCGCTGATGCCCTGCAGCCGCATTGCCTTGACCATGCGGTCCTGCAGCGTCTGGAACAGCCGCTCGACCCGCCCCTTGGCCTGCGGCGTGTTGGCACAGATCGATTCGATGTCCAGTTGCAGCAAGGCACGGGCGAACTGCGTGGGTTTGGCGTCGTTCTCATCGTGCTTGGTGAAGATCCCCGCGCGGTCGCTGTAGTACGCCGCAGCCACTCCGTGGGCGTTGCAGTGCTCCTGCAACAGCGCCAGGTACGCCTGGGTCGTCTCCCCTGCGAAGAACCGCCCCGCCAGCACCTCACCGGTGGCGTCATCGATGAACGCGATCAGGCAGCACTTGGCCGCCCGTCCTTCAAACCAATCGTGGTGGCTGCCGTCGATCTGCACCAGTTCGCCACGGCTGGCCCGCCTTGGCCGCGGGCTATGCACGCGCTGCTGGCGCCTGCGCTTGGGCTTCCACAGCTGTGCCCCCGCCATCCACCCGCGCAGCGTCTCCACGCTGTGCACGAAACCGTGCTCGCGCTGCAGGTACTCGCACGCCAGCGTCGGGCCGAAGTCCGCGTAGTGCTTGCACACAAGCCCCATGAAGTGCTCACGCACCGCCTGGGCAATCTTACGGTTGCTCGGCGCGCCTCGCCTCCGGGAGATCACGCCCTCAACTCCCTCATCCCGCACTCGCCGCGCCAGCCTCTTGACTTGTCGATCGCTCAGCCCCAGCGCCGTCGCCGCCTCCCTCACCTTGATCCGCCTCGCCACTACCTCCCCAACCAGCGCCAGGCGCTGCGCCTCCCTCTGACTCATCAACCTCTCCTCGTCCACCGCGTACCCCCCAACCACCAAAAGGGGACACTTCTACTTGGGACGAAGGGGACATTACCGTCTTGGACTCACACCGGCGCGCCGAGTGGCCACATCTTGCTATAATGCTTGGCTTTGCCTTGCCGCACCGCGAACGACGCCGCGGGCGGCTTTCATCAACGCAGCCGGCGCACCACGCGCTGGCAGCGAGCCACAAGGAGAATACATGCGTCACTATGAAATCATTTTGCTGATCCATCCGGATCAAAGCGAGCAGGTTCCGGCCATGCTCGAGCGCTACAA
>CADEDE010000133.1 GCA_902825995.1 uncultured Burkholderiales bacterium | reverse complement strand
TTTTGGGTCGGCACAACCCTCATAAGTGGCTCAGTTTTCGGTCGGCGCCAACAGCCCGCGATCTCCTCCGGGAGCCCCGGCCGCCAGAACTCGTAGAACTCGAGCACCTGCGCAAGCGGGTCGAGGATATGCGCGGCATCGCCGTCATGCGGCCCACCGAGGCCAACGTGCGGCGCTACATGGAGCTGGAGGCCAAGGTCGTGGCCCAGGCTTCGACCTTTGCCGACGTGGCGCAACGGGTCGCCTGGACCACGCCCGAGCTCGATCCCTCGCTGCAGGGACGCCCGGTCAACGCCAAGGCGCTGGAAGTCTTCGAGGCTCAGCAAATGGGTGATCGCTCGCGCTCGATCGCCGAGCTGGGTCGCGATCATGTCCTGCTGTTTTTCTTCCGCGGCGACTGCCCCTATTGCCATGCTTTCGCGCCGACGCTCGAAGCGTTTCAGGGTCGTCACGGCATCCGCGTCGAAGCCGTCAGCCTGGACGGCGGCGCGCTGCCGGGTTTCGCATCCGCGCGCCGCGATAACGGCGCCGCCACCGCGCTGCGCGTGGCCCAGGTGCCCGCCGTCTACCTGGCGCAGCCCTTCACCGGCCGCATCGTGCCGATCGGCTTCGGTGTGCTGTCCGAGTCGCAATTGCTCGAGCGCATCTCGGCCGCCGCGGCGCCCGCCTTCGAGGCCATGGTGCCCAGCGCCGTGCGGCAGCTCGGGGCTCCCTGATCCCGTTCACAGGAGGATCGTCATGCGCACGCACCCGACCCAACGCACTCTTGCTGCCCTCGTCGCCCTGGCCATCACGTGGCACGCCGGGGCGGCACGGGCCGGCGACCTCAACGCCGAGGTGAACACGATGTTCAGCAACCTCGGCACGATCGGGAACTACACCGCGCCGGGCGCGTTTCGCGGGCAGACCTTCAACACCTACACCGGCGGCAGCCTGTTCATGCGCTCGCCGAACAAGGTCTACCAACTCGCCGCGATCCAGTTCCCCAGCGCCAAGGCCGGCTGCGGCGGCATCGACGTCTTCGGCGGCTCGTTCTCGCACATCTCGGCCGAGGAGTTCAAGAACATGCTGCGCAACATCACGGCCGCGCTGCCGGGCATCGCCTTCCAGCTTGCGCTGGAGTCGGTCTCGCCACTCTTGGGCGGCCTGACCAAGTGGGCCAAGGGTCTGGAGACTTGGATCAACAACGCGCGCATCAACTCCTGCGAAACCGCCAAGGCCATCGTCAGCACGGCGGCCGAGGCCACCGGCTACAGCTCGCAGGAGGCCTGCGCCGATCTGGCCATCGAAATGGGACTGGAAAGCGACCGCGACGCGGCCCGGCGCCGATGCGCCAGCGACCGGCCGGGCATCCTCGCCTCGGCGCGCGGTTCTGCCGATCCCAATGTGCGCAACAAGGCGCCCTTCGTCGGCAATCTGACCTGGAAGGCACTGCAGCGCACCGGCACGGCGCTGGACGACGCCGAGCGCGAACTGATCATGAGCATCGTCGGCACGGTCATCTTCCAACCCGAGAGCGCCAACCGGGACCCGGAGCCCGTGCCGCCGACGATCACCTCGATCAGCCAGTTGCTCTACGGCCAGGCGGCGGCGACCGGCACCAACGTCACCCAGCACCTGCTGCGCTGCAACGACTACACGAACTGCGACGTCGTCACGCTGAACACGGGCTACACGCACACGCCCTTCACGGCCCGCGTCGAGACCATGATGCGGTCGATCGCCGACAAGATCGCCACGCGCACGGCGATCCCGAACAACTCGGCCGAGGTCGGCTTCGTCAACCAGACCACCGAGCCGGTGTACCGGATGCTGTCGATCGGCGCAACCATTCCCGGCTCGGGGCTGGCCGACAGCCTGATCGGCCAGTACCGCGACGTGATCGCGGCCGACTATGCCTATGTCTTCCTCGAGCGGAACCTGCGGCTGGGCATGGCCGCGCTCGACAAGGACTACACGCTGCAGCAAAGCCAGCGCGAGCTTGCCAACCAGGTGCGCCAGCGTGCCCAGGCCATGCTGCTGCAGTTGTCGCAGGAAAAGAACCTGCTGTACCAGAAGGTCGGGTCCTTCCGCGCGGTCTCCAGCCACCTGGAACAACTCGAACGGCAACTGCGCTCGAGCATGCCGCAGCATGTGATGGACATGCTGGGGCAGCGCGCGGCCTACGTGGCGCGGTAGCCCGTTCCGACGCCTCGAGGCGGCCATGTGGGAGATCTTCGCCTACCAGAACGCGGACAGCCTGTT
>CADEDE010000132.1 GCA_902825995.1 uncultured Burkholderiales bacterium | reverse complement strand
TTCATACGATGGCAACCAAGACCAAGCCGGCGACAGTACTGACACCGAGACGAAGGTAAGCGTATGGCGAACCCAGGTGAAGCTCAGCGTCGAGCCGCATCCCAGGCCGACGGTGTCAACCGCTCCGCCTCACGCGTGGTGCGGCTCGCGAGGCCGGGCAACACGTCGGTCAGGTAGTCCTTCACCGGCAGTTTTAGCCTACGGCAGGATTCCACCACCGACAAGATCGCCGCCACCTTCGGTCCCGCCTGCTTGCTGCCAATGTGCAGCCAGTTCTTTCGGCCAACGGCTACGGGCCGCATCGAGTTCTCCGCCAGATTGTTGGACAGCTCCACTTCGGGATAGTCCAAACACCGCGCCAGGCGCTTCCATTGACTGCGCGTGTAAGCCACCGCCTGACCGAGGGCGCTGCTCGGCAACACCGTTTCAGCGAGCCGCCGGCAGTGTTGCTCAATCTCTGCCAGCCAGTGCCGCGCAAACTCCTGCCGCAGTTGATGACGTACTTCCACACTCGCGTGCTGGCGGCGCACTTCGGCATCGACCTCAAACAGCGCATCCAAGCGAATGATCATCTGCTCGGCCTCGTGGTCCTGCGGGTTGCGCTTGAACGCATCCGTGAAGTTGCGCCGGCAATGCGCCCAGCATCCTACGCGCACCAAGTCCGGCCCGCCCACGCGCTCGTAGGCTTGATACCCGTCGGTTTGTAAGATCCCATTCCACTGACCCAGGAATCGTAATGGTCCCGCCCGGTCTCGCCCCAGCGCAAAGTCAAACACCGTGGGGCCGCCTGGCCGCCCGTACTGCCATAAGTAGGCTTGATGGTTACTCCCGCGCCGGTCATGCAACTGCACCGGCACCGTGGTTTCATCCGCCTGTAAGTAAGTTCCGGCCAGCAGTTCTTTTTTGATGCCCGCCACCACGGGCTCCAGGCTCTCGCCCACTTGCATCACCCAGCCATCCAGGGTCGCCCGCCCGATCTCCAGCCCGGCTTCGCGCTCCAGGATCGATGCCTGCCTGTACAGCGGCAAGTGGTCACAATATTTGGCCACGATCGTATCGATCACGATGCCGTCGCTGGCCAAGCCCTTTTCGATAATGCGCGGCGGCAGCGGCGCCGTCTTCACCGTGCCAGTCTGGCAATGGGGGCAAGCGCGCTTCTCGCGCTTGGTCACCAGCACGAAGTAGTGCGCCGGCTCGCGGTCCAATACTTCGCTCTGGTCATAGCCGATCACGGCCAACTCTTGCTGGCAATTGGGGCAGTGGCACGCTTCCGGCGGGCAGGCCAGCGTGCGTTCCACGCGCGGCAGGTTCTCCGGCAACGTCTGCCGGCCTGGGTGCCGCTTGCGCTCGTGCGCTGGCGGTTTCGTGATCGCCTCGCGCTGGCTCTCGGCTTCTACTTCATCCGCCGTGACACTCGGCTCTTCGGTGAGTAACTGCAATTGCAGGATGTTGAGGTTTTCGCTCTTGGGGCCGAAATGCTTGATGCGCTCCAGCCGCAGCGCTTCTTCCAAAGACTGGATCTTCAGCCGAGCCCACCGCAACTCGCCTTCCAGCAGGGCAATGCGCGCGGCCTGTGGGTCGGCGTTGGGCGGCGGTGAGGATGGCGTACTCACGGGGAAGTGATAGTGTAACTCAGGCCTTTCACTTCTTCCATTGTTTTCTCTTACTCGCCTTCACTTTTACTTACTCTCCGGTACCAGCCAGCGCGCGGCTTGGTTTCCCGCGGATCCAACCCGTTCAGCAGCATCGCTAATTCTTCCACGCGCAGCGTGACGCTGGCCGGCGCGGTGCCGGCTTGGGCGGTGGAGTCAGCGACCGGCCAGCGGAAGCGTCCCTTCTCCAGCCGCTTGGCGCACACCCACAGCCCGGTACCATCCCAAGCGAGCACCTTCAGGCGCGTGCGGCCCCGGTTGCTGAACAGGAACAAGTGGCCGCTGAGAGGATCGTGGCGCAGTTGATCTTGCACCAGGCCGAACAGCCCGTCGAATCCCTTGCGCATGTCGACGGCCTCCACACCCAAGTAGATGCGGACCGCCGGGCCGAGTCCGAACAGCATCAGGCTTGCTCGACGATGGCGATCAACTGCGCCAGCGCGGCGGCCGGGTACTCCCAGCCGGCTTCCAGACGCCGTCCGTTGCGGAGTGTGATGGCAAAGCCGGCGGACGGCGCGGTGGTGGGCGATGCAGTGGGTGGCTGGTCTTCGGCCAGCCGCACCTGGACCAGCGGCGTGGGATTGGGCCCCGGTACCACGATGGCGGCGCGAGCCTCGTCCGCGCGCGCCAGTTGGCGCCGCCGGTAGTAGTTGAACGTGGTAACCGGAATGCCGACCTGCTGGCAATACTCGCGCTGCGTCAGCCCGCTACGTTCCCACTTGGCCACCAACTCCTCGCGCTCGGTCGCAGGGCTTCCCGACGGTGTTCCTTTGCTCGGCATCGTGCTGCTATCTCAGCAGCCGCGGGGCGTTTGCTCAAGATGGGATGCTCGTACGCTTACAGACGAAGCTGCACGACTGGAGTTTGTGACCCCCAGCGTACCCAGGGCCTGCGTGCGCCCGCGCCCAACGGCGATCATACGCTCGTGGATCTCAAGGGCC
>CADEDE010000131.1 GCA_902825995.1 uncultured Burkholderiales bacterium | reverse complement strand
CGATGGCCCGCTGTTTGCCGTTCTCAAGCATCTCGCAACGCGCTCCAAGCAGGGGAGCCAGGCGGCGCTCGAGTACGCGTACATCCTGCGGTATCTCAAACGCCACCTGCCGCCTGAGGCCTTTGCGGCCCATGCCGACGACGAGGACGTCTTTGATTTCATCGACATGCCTGGTCACATCGTGCCAGAGCCTCACGCCCTGCTGGCACCCGATACCAGCGTTACTGCGGTGCAGGTTGCGCCGCGTGTGCCGGCCGCCAGTACCCATGGCCAGTGGAATTCCCCGGAACCCGAGACGGCAGACCCGAAGGTCAAGCGGTTCCAGATTCCGAGGAGGCTGGCATGAGCGACAGCGCCATCAAATCAAAGCCCGCTCAAGCTACCAAAGCTGCCGATTGGCAGCCGGATGAAGTGGGTGCGCAGGGAGGCGCCACTCTCAGGAGCTTTTTTCCAGACAAGCCCCTGTGGACTCCAGAGATCGACCGCAAGGCTGCGATGGTGGCCGAGTGGATGGCATGCGATCTCGCGGGCGCCCACATCTGGGGCGTGCAGCGAACGGGAAAGAGCGAATTTGCCAAGTACCTGCTCGATGTGATCCCGACGATGCTGGAGGGTTCTGCAGTCGCAATCATGTGGAACTTTCTGGGCCTGAAGCCGAAGAACGCCGACCAGTTGCTCAAGCGCTGCCTCGTGGACATGGGATGCAACACGATCTCGGCGCGGGAAACACTGGTACTTCAGGCGCGTCTGGTCGCACTGGTGGGGCAGCGATGTCAGGCGGTGAGCGCCAGGCGGGTGCTGATCATCGTCGACGAAATGCAGAACATCCCCCACGAGTTGTACCCGGTGCTCATGAGCGTGACGGCGGACCTGATGAAGCTTCGGCTCGTTCCTCACCTTCTGTCCATTGGGCAGCCGGAGATGCAGACCACCATTGACCTGGTGTTCCAGGGCAACTACCTGCAGATGATCGGCCGCTTCTTTCAGCGCACGGAGGTGTACTGCGGGCTCACCTCGCAGGACATCCGGGAGCTTCTGTCCAATATGGAAGGCACTGATCGGGAGTTCACGCGGCAGCACTTTCCCGGGCGTGCCGCGGAAGGCTGGTCGATCGTTGACCTCGCCGTGCCGATGGAGCAAGCCGTCTCGGCGATGCTCGCGGGCAAGAACATCGCGGGCGCGCGAGTTCGGCTTCCCCTGGGCTATCTGCGTCCTGCCCTCAATTTCATGTTCCGCCAGTTGGCCGACGACCTGGAGGCGATTGTCGACCGGGCCGTCGCGCTGTCGTGCTTCAAGTTCACTGGCCTGCACAAGGTAATCGGCCATTACGTGGAGTATCCCAATGAGCGTTGAAATGAGTACGGCGCTCGCGGGACCACCGCAGGCGGGGTGCATTGCGGACATCCACGGATCGCCTTTTGTCGCCTCGGCCTTTCAGCTACTTGCAGTTCATTGGCACGACTACCTACTCGAGCCCGTGGACCTGCGCCAGTACCTGGCGCAACACTGGATCCACAACGCCTCCGTCTTCCACTTGCCCGAATCGCCACGCCTGCGCCAAGCATTGGGGTGTTCGCCCAGTCAGTGGAGCGTCGCGTCTGGTGCTGCCTACCTGGCTGGCTCACCAGCGAAGCTGCTGCTAGCGCCCGACCTGCGCTACTGCCCTGAGTGCCTGGCTGCCGGCTGGCATTGCGCCATGTTCCAGCACATCGCAGCCCGGTGCTGCCCGCTGCACCGCGCACCCTTGCGTCAGGGCTGCCCTCAGTGCGAGAAGCCGATCAACCTCGAACCAGTGTCCATCGCCACCCACCAAAACTTCTGTCCCCACTGTTCGTTCCCGTTCGCACCGATGGATGCTCTGCGCGCCCGGCGCGAACTCGGGCCTGACGACGAGCACGGTGTCTTTGGGCGTCTGGCGGCTGCACTGAAGGCCGAATCGAAAGCCGGACTCGCGCCCTTCAGGTCGGATCTGACCGCCCATGAATTGCTGGCAGCGGATCGCACCACGCTCGTCGCGTGCGCTGCACACCGGTCGTGGCCGGCGGGAGTGACGCCAGGAGTGCGTTGGTTTGCGGCGACGACACGCGTTATTGCAGCGAACGAGCCCTTGCCAATTGAACGGGTGAACGAGCTCGCATACGCGGCCCGCGTCGCGGCCTTTGAAAACATCCAGGCATGCCTCAAGGCGAGTGGAAACACGCTGGACGTGCCGGCGGCCCCTTACTTCATGGCAAGTTCTCGCAGTAGAGCGCCCATCTCGACGCCGATGGACACGTGCAGCGCAGCTTTTGCGCGCACGGCCGTCGCGCTGGGGATGCAGGAGGAGGTGCTTCCAGGCGCACGTCCGGTCTCAGCTCGGAGTCCGCTTTACAACGAGTGGCTGCCGATGTACGAGGAACTGGTCCAGCGGGTCGCCGAGTGTCAGGTCTACAGCCTCTATGTCTTGAATCTGGTGGATCTGCGCCGATGTCGGCAAACGCTGGACGTTGCATGGAACTGGCGCCCGCATCCTGCGTCTTTTTCGCCGCCTTGGCGGCTTCGACGCCAAGGCCGCGAGGTCGCCACCGTGTTCCTGCATCAGACGCGAGCCGCCCAGGAGGATGGCTTTGTCGTCCA
>CADEDE010000130.1 GCA_902825995.1 uncultured Burkholderiales bacterium | reverse complement strand
TACCGTCCACGTCGGCGTACGTGGTGTTGCCGCCGCAGTGGGGATGTCCGCAGCGTTGACCGGGCTTCGCGTCCGGTCCGACGCCGATGGAACCTGGCTGGCTGTTGGCGACGGCGCCATCCGCTTGACGCCAGTCTCCGATGCCTGCCGATGCCTGACCATGCCGAAGGGCAACCCACCAGCAAGGTGAACGGGATTGCCCGTGCGGCTAGCCCTGCCCTTTACCCGAGAGAAATCGCTGGACAAATTTTCTTGCATCGTCTATTGTTCGGGATGGACGCACAGAACGAGATCAAACGAAGGCTCAAGCAGGAGACCTCAATCGAGGTCATCCGAGGGCTGTTGGCGCAGAAGGAACATCGCAGTCGATCTTCGGTTGCCGAGTCGGTGTGTCAGCATTTTGGCTTCTTTGATGCCCGACAGCGCACCCAGAGCGCAGGCTGCGTCAAGGCGCTGCGGGAGTTGGAGCGCGCCGGTCACTTCGTGCTGCCCGCAGCGCTCGATCGAGGTCGCGCCGGTGCCAAGAGTCCGCAGCGTCTGGGTGAACCCGTGGAGGCCGTACGCGACGTTCCGGAGCAAGCCAAGGATGTTCTTGGACTCACGCTGATCAAGGTCGAGGACCTCACGCAGATGCGCGTGTGGAACGAGTTGATGATTTGCGAACACCCGCAGGGCGCCGGACCTCTGGTGGGCGCGCAAATGCGGTATCTGATCGGCTCGGAGCATGGCTGGCTTGGCGGGTTCGGGTTCGGCGCAGCGGCGCTGCAACTGCGTGATCGCGATCAATGGATCGGCTGGGACGCGCACACGCGACGCCAACACCTGCACCGCGTGGTGGGCATGAGTCGGTTTCTCATTCGCACATCGGTGCGTTGTCAGAACCTGGCCTCGTGCGTACAGGGCATGGCGTTGCGGCGCGTGGCAGGCGACTACGAGGCGCAGTACGGGTATCGCCCCTGGCTGGTGGAGAGCTTTGTCGACACGGATCACTTCATCGGCACCAGTTACAGGGCAGCGAACTGGGTGGCCGTTGGGCAGACCCAGGGGCGGGGTCGCCAGGACCGGGAGCACCACAGCGCCAAATCGATCAAGACGATCTACGTGTACGAGCTGGAGTCGGAGCTGCGCACGCGCCTGGGCGTTGCCGCACCCGCCGCGCCCGTCGCATTGGTTGCGCTGGAGATCGCCGAGGGCTTGGACGGCCAAGAATGGGCGGGCAATGAATTTGGAGGCGCGAACCTGGGTGACAGGCGTCTGAATGCGCGGCTGGGCGAGTTTGCCCAGACGCTGGGCGCGATGCCGGGGCGCGCGTTCTGCGGCGCAGCTCAAGGAGACAAGGCGGCGATCAAGGCGTACTACCGGCTGATCGAACGACCCGATGACTCGCAGGTCAGCATGCAGGCCATCCTGGCCCCTCACCGCCTGCGCACGGTACAGCGGATGAAGGCACAGGCGACGGTGCTTTGCATTCAGGATGGATGCGATGTGAACTATTCGAGACTGGTTCAATGCGCGGGGCTGGGCGTCATTGGGAGCAACCAGACGGGTGCGAAAAGTGGGGGGTTGCATCTGCATTCGACGTTTGTAGTGAGCACCGAGGGCCTGCCGCTGGGGGTATTGCGGGCTGAGTGCTGGGCACCCACCCCGAAAGCCAAGGATGACCAACGACCCGCCAGTGCCATACCGATCGAAGACAAGAAGACGTTCGCCTGGATCAAAGCATTGCGCGATTGCAACGAGGTGGCTGCCGAGCTGCCCGATACGCGCCAAGTCTGTGTGATGGACCGGGAGGCGGACTTCTACGAGTTGTTCGACGAGCAACGCCAAAGCCGCGGCGTCGAGCTGTTGGTACGCGCAAAGCACGACCGCGCGACCAGCGAGGAGCTCAATCTCTTCGACGCCGTCAGAGACAGCCCCGTTCAAAGCCAGCTTCGCATCAATGTGCCGCGGCAAAGCTCACGCGCGAAGAAGAGCAAGCAAAAGGCGCGCGTCGGGCACGCGCAGCGCACCGCGCAGGTCGATGTGCGCTATCGCGAAGTCGAGTTCCGCCCGCCATCGAACCACCCCGGGAAGGAGGCCATCAAGCTGTGGGTGGTGCACGTGCTGGAGGCGTCAGCGCCGACCGATGCCGAACCCGTCGAGTGGTTCTTGTTGACGACCTGCTCGATCACCACAGCGGCGCAGGCCCAGGAGTGTCTGCGTTGGTACTGCCTGCGATGGCGCATCGAAGACTGGCATCGCGTCCTCAAAAGCGGCTGCCGCATCGAGACGCTGCAACACAAGACCGCCGAGCGACTCAAACGCGCCATCGCCATCAATCTGGTCATTGCCTGGCGAATCATGCTCATGACGCTGCTGGGCAGACAGTGCCCGGATCTTCCCGCCGAGGTATTGTTCTCGGACCCCGAAATCGAAGTGCTGCAGGCCTACGCTAAAAAAAAGCATCGCCAAGCCGACCCGGCTCGGTGATGCCGTTCGTCTCGTAGCCCGACTCGGCGGATACATTGGCAGCGCCAAAGACCCGCACCCGGGCCACCAGATCATGTGGCAAGGCTATGCGGAACTGCAATCGCTGTGCGAAGGACTCTCCCTCCGAGACTGGACTTCGGACGGATGATGAGGATACTTACGGGTAAAGGGCAGGCCTTAGCCTGGGTCACAGCCAGCAATAACTGATTGGCAAAAAGTCCATTGAGCAAGTGTTTGAGCCGAAATGTTGGAC
>CADEDE010000129.1 GCA_902825995.1 uncultured Burkholderiales bacterium | reverse complement strand
TAGTGCTTATGCCCCGAGGGGGCGCTCAGTCGGCTCGGGAGCGGCCCAGCGCCGACTGAAATGTCCGCCCCCACGCTCGCTTCGCTCGCTGCCCCCCCAAGGGGGCGCCCAGTCGACTCGGGAGCGGCCCAGCGCCGACTGAGTTCAGCGCTGCGCCAGCCAGCGGCGCTGTTGCGCCAGTCGCATCAAGGCGCCCAAGCCGGTGCAGCGCTGCATCCGTGCGGCCGGCCACAGGCGCAGCAGCAGCTCGGCGGTGGCCAGCGTATCGGCGGCGGCCTGGTGGCGTACGGCGCAGTCGATGCCGAAGTGGGTCAACCAGTCGTCGAGGGTGCGCCCGCCGACCTCGGGGTGCAGGACATCGGCCACCGGTTCGAGATCGAGCCAGGGATTGGCCAGGCCGCGGCCGAACGCGGCCTGCATCGCACGCTCGATCATGGCCCGGTCGAAGGCGGCATGAAAGGCGATCAGCGGCGCATCGGCCAGCCAGCGCGTGAAGGCCGCGAACACCTCGGCGGCGGGCGCGCCTTCGCGCTGCTCGCCCACGCCGATGCCGTGCAGCAGGATGTTGTCCTTGTCGGCCGGCCCCGGATCCTGGCGCAGCACGGCCTCGAAGCTGTCGGCGATGACAATCTGCGGCGTGGCCTCGCCGTCGATTCGCAGTCCGATCGCGGCGATCGCCAACAGGCGGTCGCGGCGCATGTCCAGACCGCTGGTTTCGACATCGACGACGACCCAGCGCCGGGCGTTCGGTGCGGCCCTTGCGCCAGCGCCCAGCCAGCGCCGCCAAAGGCTCATCGCAGGTAGTCCATCTGGATCCGCTGTTGCAGGCGGCGCGCAACACGCAGGCTCTCCTTCAGCACCCGGCGGTCGATATCGTTCAACGCCGCGACGTCGATCAGGTTCGGATTGCCGTCGGCGGCGCCCGCCGCTTCGGGCCGGTCGCGGGCGAGCTGCACTTGCAGGCGCAGCATCTGCAAATATTCGAAACCGCCGACCCAGGCCTGGACCTCATGCGCTGCAACGCCACTGGCCTTGGCCACGGCCTCGAAACGCTCGCGGGTGGCAGTGGCCGACACACCGTGGGCCAGTGCATACAGCCGTGCGGCATCGACGTAGATCGCCGTGCCGTGCAGCTTGAGGTCGATGACCTGCCGGCCGCCCTGCTCCTGGGAGTCGATGCCGCCGTGCCAGTTCAGCGCCGGGCTGTTGCGCAGTGCGTTCTCGGCCATCTGTTTCAGGAAGCGCGGCGTGCCGCCGGCCTGCCGGGTCACCGGCTCGCGCATGGGCTGCGCCAGCGCGGCGGCGCCGGCCAGCGCGCGCAGATCGAAATAGATGCTGGCCTTGAGCAGATCCTCCGGCGCGCCGCGGTCGATCCAGTCGGCGAAGCGCGCCAGCCACTCGCCCTGCGTCAGGCAGCAATCGGGATTGCTGGCCATGATGTTGCCCTTGCACAGCGGGTAGCCGCAGGCGTCCAGGGCTTCGTTGACTTCGCGCGCGAAGGCCAGCCAGGCCGGACGGTCGCGCCCCGGGTCGTCGCTCTCGAAGACGATGCCGTTGTCCTGGTCGGTGGCGAGGGTTTGTTCGCCGCGACCTTCGGAGCCGAAGGCCAGCCAGCAGCCGCGCGCAAGGTCGATGCCGCGCGCGCCGGCCACCAGGCTCACCAGGCGCTCGGTCAGCACATCGTTCAAATGCGAGATCAGCTCGGTGAGCTGGCGCGCGCCCACGCCCTGGCCGAGCAGGTTGTGGGCGAAACCGCGGATATCCCGTGCCGCCGTGCGCAGCGCGGCCACATCGGGTGCAGCACGGATCGCCATGCTGACTTGCTTCAGCGACAGGCGCTGCAACGCAAAAAGATCGCGCTCGGATAGGATGCCGACCACGCGCCCGCTGGCGTCGGCCACCGGCAGGTGGCGGATGCCGTGGCGCGACATGGCCAGCGCGGCGTCCTGCGCGGTCTGGTCGGCGCCCAGCGTGACCACCGGCGCGCTCATCACCGCGGCGATCGGCGTCGAAAGCGGCCGCTGGGCCAGCGTGATGCGGCCCAGGATGTCGTGGCGCGTCAGGATGCCCAATGCGGCGCCGCTGTCTTCGTGCAGCACCAGCACCGAGCCGATGCGCTTTTCATGCATCTGCTGCAACGCGACCGCCAGCGGCGTCGCAGGCGCGACGCCGAAGGCCGCGCGGCGCAGCAGGTCGCGCAGTGGCGTCTCCAGCGATTGCTCGGCCAAGGTCTGCGAGGCATAGGCCGCCTGCAAGGCGCTGCGCGACAGGGCCAGGAACTGCTGCACGCGGCGGTTCAGAAAATCGGCAAAGGGCGCACTGTCGCGGGCCAGTGCATGCATTGCCTCCAGCGGCAGTTGCAGGCAGAAGGTGTCGCTGGTGGCGGTATAGGTGGAGGTCACGGCGCGCGCGCCGAGCGCTGCGCCGACGGGGAACAGATCGCCCGCGTCGTACTGGAAGCCGCCGCCGTCCTGCGCCCGGGCCGGGCGGCCGCTGACGCTGCCGCGGCGGATCAGCAGCAAATGCCTGACGCTGCCGTGGGCCGGCGAAAGCACCTGCTCATGGGGTTCAAAGTAGGCCTGCGTTGCCGACAGCACGAAGCGATCGATATGCTCGGGCGCCATCTGTGCAAACGGCACCCATTGCAGGAGATCGTTGCCCAGGTTGGTGGCCAGGCTGCGCGACGGTATTGGATCCATCGTGAGAGCTTAAATCGGGATAGGGTCCGATCATCGTTGATCGGACCCCTCCCACACCACCCGGCG
>CADEDE010000128.1 GCA_902825995.1 uncultured Burkholderiales bacterium | reverse complement strand
TTCGGCAGCCACGACAGCTTCGCGATGATCCGCGGCGGCAAGATCAACCTGTCGATCCTGGGCGCGATGCAGGTCAGCGAGAACGGCGACCTGGCGAACTGGATGATCCCCGGCAAGATGGTCAAG
Organism: uncultured Burkholderiales bacterium; assembly: GCA_902825995.1. Lineage (GTDB taxonomy): Bacteria > Pseudomonadota > Gammaproteobacteria > Burkholderiales > Burkholderiaceae_C > CADEEN01. Next base: position 2,729 of record CADEDE010000128.1, on the reverse strand, counting down.
GGCATGGGCGGCGCGATGGACCTGGTGGCCGGCGTCAAAAATGTCGTCGTGCTGATGGAGCATGTGGCCAAGAAAAAAGACGGCAGCATCGATCTGAAGATCCTGCCCGCCTGCACCCTGCCGCTGACCGGCGTCGGCGTGGTCGATCGCATCATCACCGACCTGGCCGTGATGGACGTGACGCCGCACGGCCTGCGCGTGGTCGAGACGGCGCCCGGCGTGACGCGCGAAGAGTTGCAGAGCAAGACCGGCGTGGCGCTGCACTGAACTCGTCTTGTCGATTCGCGCCCGACGGCGCGAGAATGGCCGCCCCGCAACTTGGGGAGTCAGGCATGACCGCCAATAATGTCCTCACCGTGCTGGCGCTGAGCTCGGCCCTATGCACCAGCGCGAGCGCGCAGACCTTCGCCGAGAAATGCAAGAGCTGGATCGACAAGAAGGGCTATTCGAGCGACTACATCGAGACCAAGACCGGCAAGCGCCAGCCGGGCCTGGCGCCGCAGTGGAAGGGCAATATTGAGCCGGCCGACGTGCAGGTCGGCGACGTCGTCTTTACCTACGTACCCAACAGCACCACGGCACAACGGGTGGCGATGGTCGATGAGGTGGAGTTGAAGGATGGCAAGGCGATTGCGGTCATCTATTCCGAATGGAACCAGGGCAATCGCCTCACCGACCGGGACTGCCTGGTGACCGACAAATTCGGGCTGCCGACGTCCGGCCGCCTGCCGGTGGCAGCCATCCTGCGCGCCTGGCGGCCGAGCCTGCCGCTTCAGTAGGCGCAGCCGATGCACGCTGTGTCGGCGATCGCTCGCGCCCGTGGCCACGCGATCGCAGTCGTCGGCGTGCTGCTTGCCGCGTGCGCGACAGCGCCGGTATCGCCGCCGTTGCGCGATACGCAGCCGCTGCTGCCCGAAGGCGCTTCGGGTTTCACCGACAAACCGGGCTGGTCGGCCGAGCGCTTCATGGTCGCCGCGGCCAATCCGCTGGCCACCGACGCCGGCTACCAGGTTCTGAAAGCCGGCGGTTCGGCGCTCGACGCCGCGATCGCGGTGCAGATGGTCCTGGCGCTGGTGGAGCCGCAATCCAGCGGCATCGGCGGCGGCGCCTTCCTGTTGCATTGGGACGGCCAGGCGCTGGCCGCATGGGACGGCCGCGAGACCGCGCCGGCGGCGGCCGATGAAAAGCTCTTGCTGCAAGCCGACGGCACGCCGCTGCCCTTCATGGAGGCCGCGGTCGGTGGCCGTGCGGTGGGCGTGCCCGGCGCCGTGCGCATGCTCGAAGCCGCGCACAGGCAGCATGGCCAGCTGGCTTGGTCGGCATTGTTCGAGCCGGCGATCGCGCTGGCCGAGCGGGGTTTTCGGATCAGCCCGCGTCTGAACGCTCAGTTGAAGACCGAGACGGCGCTGCGCGGCGACCCGCTGGCTCGTGCCTATTTCTATGCTGCCGACGGCGAGCCGCAGCCGGTCGGCCACCTGTTACGCAACCCGGCCTTGGCCGAGGTGCTGCGCGGCATTGCTTCGCGCGGCGGCCCCGCGCTGCACAGCGGTCCGGTCGCGGCAGATCTCGTGGCGCGCGTGCGCGGCCATGCAAGCAATCCGGGCCTGCTCAGCGAGGCCGACCTGGCGGGCTATGCCGCCAAACAACGCGAATCGATCTGCACCGATTGGCAGGCCATCTACCGTGTCTGCGGCTTCCCGCCGCCGTCGTCCGGGCACCTGGCGGTGATGCAGATCCTCGGCATCCTCGAACGCAGCCCGGCCGTCGCCGTGCCGCTGGCCGACCAGCTGCCGAGCCCCGACTGGCTGCACAGCTACAGCGAAGCTGCGCGCCTGGCCTATGCCGACCGCGCGTTGTACGTCGCCGATCCCGATTTCGTCGCCGCACCGGCGGGCCGCTGGACCAGCCTGCTCGACGATGCCTACCTGAAGCAGCGCGCGGCACTCATCGGCGGCATGAGCATGCAAAGCGCCACGCCGGGTTCGCCGCTCGGCGCGGCGAGCGTCTGGGTGCCGCAGCCCGATCAAGCCGAGCACGGCACCAGCCACATCTCGATCGTCGATGGCCAGGGTCGCGCACTGGCGATGACCACGACCATCGAAGACGTATTCGGCGCGCGCCTGATGAGCGACGGCGGCAGTGGCAAGGCTGGCGGTTTCTTGCTCAACAACCAGCTCACCGATTTTTCCGCCGCGCCCGCCGATGTGCAGGGCAAACCGATCGCCAACCGCTTGCAGCCCGGCAAGCGCCCGCGCTCGTCGATGAGCCCGACCCTGGTCTTCGACAAGCGCGATGGCCAATTGCTGATGAGCCTGGGATCGTCCGGCGGTGCGGCGATCATCCATTTCGCCGCCAAGACCTTGATTGGCACATGGGCCTGGGGCCTGGATGCGCAACGCGCCATTGCCCTGCCCAACTTCGGCAGCTTCAACGGCCCGACGGTGGTGGAGAAGGGGCGCTTCCCCGCCACCACGCTCGACGCATTGCGCGCGCGCGGCCACACCGTCAACGAGATCGACATGAGCAGCGGCCTGCAAGCCATTCAGCGCCAGGGCAGCGGCTGGTACGGCGGTGCCGACCCGCGGCGCGAAGGTGTGGTGATGGGCGACTGATATCGACAAGGTCTTGCGCTGCGAATCCCTGCGCCCTCCGGCCCTCCGCGGTGAGGCATCGATCTCATACTAAGTCGCGTTCAAACGTATAGAAGTGATCCACTTGAACCCGGTCAT
>CADEDE010000127.1 GCA_902825995.1 uncultured Burkholderiales bacterium | reverse complement strand
GATGGTGGCGAACTTGATCAGCATCGACAGCGCGATCTCGATCGGGTGGAAGCGCGCCCCAGTGGTCAGGTCGTAGTCGAGGTCGGCATGATGCACCTGGTGCAGCCGCCACAGCGCCGGCACCGCATGCACCATCACGTGCTGCAGCCAGATCGCGAAATCCATCGCCATCACCGCCAGCGGCAGCGCCAGCCAGAACGGCACCTGGAAGTGGTTGAGCAGGCCCCAGCCGTTGGCTACACCGAAAGCCGCCATGCCCGCCGCCGCCAACGGGAACATGAAGCGCAACAGCACGGTGTTGAGGACGACCAGGCCGAGGTTGCCGCTCCAGCGCAGGGCTTTGGATACGGTCAGCGCACGCCGCGGCGCGCGCCATTCCCACACCGCAACGAGCGCAAAGACGCCCAGGAAACAGCCCAGCCGGATGGCCGGTTCGTGGGCCAGGACGAATTGTTCAAAATTCATCGGTATCTCCATCGGCCGGCGAGTCCTGACCTGCGAATCCAGGATCGACTCATTTGCCATTCATTCAAACGAACTTTAGAATATAGCTTATGGACAAGCGAACGCTCAAGGATCTTCTGTACGAACAGGTCGCCCGCGTCGGCAAGGCCCTGGCCAGCCCGAAGCGGTTGGAGATGCTGGAGATGCTGGCCCAAGGCGAGAAGGCGGTCGAGACCGTGGCCGCCGAGGTCGGCATCGACGTCAAGCTCGCCAGCGCGCACCTGAAAGCGCTGAAGGAAGCGCGGCTGGTGCAGAGCCGGCGCGAGGGCAAGCGCATGGTCTATCGCCTGAGCGGCGGCGATGTGGCGCAGCTCGGCGTGACGCTGCGCCAGGTGGCCGAAGAGCACCTGGTCGAGTTGCGCCTGGCCTTGCAGCAAATGATGGCCGAGCCCGCCGGGCTGGCCAGCGTCGGGCGCAAGGAATTGCTGGCGCAGGCCAAGCGCGGCGAGGTGATCGTGCTCGACGTGCGCCCGCAGGACGAGTACGACACCGCCCACCTGCCCTATGCACGTTCGCTGCCGCTGCCCGAGCTGGCCAAGCGCCTGGCCGAGCTGCCGCGCAATGTGGAGATCGTCGCCTACTGCCGCGGCCCGTTCTGCCTGATGTCCGACGAAGCGGTGAAGCTGCTGCGAGCGCGCGGCTATCGCGCACGCAAGAGCTTCGATGGCGTCAGCGAATGGCAGGCAGCGGGCCTGCCGGTCGTACGCCCCTAGAACCTGCGCCTGAACTCCCGAGGAGCCGCCATGGCCACCACCCTCTTCATCCTCAACGATGCGCCGTACGGCAACGAGCGCGCCTACAACGCCCTGCGCCTGGCTGCCGCGCTGGCCAACAAGGACGAGCAGAAGCTCAGGCTGTTCCTGCTGGCCGATGCCGTGACCTGCGCCAAGGGCGGACAGAAGGTGCCCGAGGGTTACTACAACGTCCAGCTGATGCTGGGCAAGGTGCTGCGCAAAGGCGAAGTGGCCTTGTGCGGCGCCTGCATGGACGCCCGCGGCCTGCGCGACGACGAACTGGTCGAGGGTTCCCGGCGCGGCACGCTGGCGCAGCTGGCCGACTGGACTGCCGAGGCCGACAAGGTGCTGGTGTTCTGAATTCGACACACCAGGGCGCACCGAGCTGCACACAAGTACACCCATGATCGCGTCCACACGCAACGTGTCCCTGCTGGCCGCCAGCCAGGCGCTGGTGCTGTCGGCGGTCGTGCTGTCAATGACGCTGGCCGGCATCCTCGGCGCAGCGCTGGCGCCCGACAAGGGGTTGGCCACCCTGCCGATCGCCGCGATGGTGGTCGGCACGGCCCTCGCATCGATCCCGGCGTCGCTGCTGATGCGGCGCCTGGGCCGGCGCACCGGATTCCTGATCGGCGCCGCACTCGGCATCGCGGGCAGCATGGTGGCCGCCACGGGCCTGCAGATGCAGAGCTTCGGCACGTTCGTGGCTGGTCACCTGCTGATCGGCATGTACCAGGGCTTCGCCAACTACTATCGCTTCGCCGCGGGCGAGACGGCCGGGCCGCAGCACGCCAGCCGAGCCATCTCTTGGGTGGTGGCCGGCGGGGTGGTGGCAGCCTTCGCCGGGCCTCAGATCGCCGTCTGGGGCCGCGACTGGCTGCCGCAATATGCCTTCCTCGGTTCCTACCTGGCGCAGGCCTTGTTGTCGCTGACGGCGCTGGCCTTGTTGTCGCGGCTCGACCTGCCCGCCGTGACGGCCCCCGTCGGCGCGCCCGCGCGCAGTCTGCGCGAAATCGCCGCACAACCGGCATTGCGGGCCGCGGTGGCCGGCGCGGCGGTGGGCTATGCAGTGATGATCATGGCCATGACGGCCACGCCGCTGGCCATGCTCGGCTGCGGCTTCGGCACGGGCGAGGTCAAGCCGGTGATCCAGTGGCATGTCTTCGCCATGTTCGCGCCGTCGTTCTTCACCGGCAGCCTGGTCGCGCGCTTCGGGGCGCCGCGCATCATGCAGGCCGGCTTCCTGCTGCTGATCGGCCACGTCGCGATCGCGGCCTCCGGGTTGGCCTACCTGCAGTTCCTGTCGGCGCTGGTGCTGCTGGGCGTGGGCTGGAACTTCGCCTTCGTCGGCGGCACCGCCCTGTTGACGCAGACCTATCTCCCCAGCGAGCAGACCCAGGTCCAGGCCCTCAACGAAGGCATCGTCTTCGGCTTCGTCGCGCTGGCCAGCCTGGGCGCGGGCTGGATCTACGACCGCTTCGGCTGGGCCAACCTGAACCTCGCGGTATTGCCGCTATTGATCGTGGCGATGGTCTGGACGCATGCCAGCGCGCGCCGCGGGCCGGCGCTCGCGGCGACGGCGTAGCGCTATCGGTGCGGCCTAAGCTGCGCGTCGCATTGCGGGCATTTCAGAACTCTGCGGCCCTGCGCCCCCAGGGCCGTTCGCGCACAGCAGCAGCTATTCGAATGAATAGCGAATCCGTATCATACTAAGTCGCGTTCAAACGTATAGAAGTGATCCACTTGAACCCGGTCATTG
>CADEDE010000126.1 GCA_902825995.1 uncultured Burkholderiales bacterium | reverse complement strand
CCATCAGCGCCTTGAAGAACGGCGGCGCCAGGCCGTCGAGGTAGCTCTTGGCCTCGCGGATGATGTGCCGGGCCACGAACTCCGGCGTGTCCTCGAACATGTGGATGAAGCCGTGCAGCTCGCGCAGGATATCGTTGGGAATGTGCTCCGAGGTGCGCGTTTCGCCGTAGATATAGATCGGGATATCGGCGTTCTTGAAGCGGATTTCCTGGATGAATTTGCGCAGATTCAGCACCGCCGGGTCGAGCTCGGGGCCGGGCGTGAACTCTTCGTCGTCGATCGACAGGATGAAGGCGCTGGCCCGGCTTTGCTGCTGCGCGAACTGGCTCAAATCGCCGTAGCTCGTTGCCCCGAGAACCTCGAAGCCCTCCTTCTCGATCGCCTGCGCCAGCGCCCGAATGCCCAGGCCCGAAGTGTTCTCGGAGCGGTAGTCCTCGTCGATGATGACGATCGGGAAGTGGAAGCGCTGCATCGTCGGGCCTTGTGGTGTGGCGCGGAAAAGCGCGCAGTGTAGGGCTAGCTACACTCTGCGCCGAACAACAGGAGCCCGGCATGGATTGGAGTGATGCGACAGGCTGGTGGATCGTGGCCGGCGTGCTGGTCGCCGCCGAGCTGGCCAGCGGCACTTTTTACCTGCTGATGCTGGCCCTCGGCGCTGCTGCCGCGGCCGTCGCCGCCCACCTGGGTATCGTCTTCAACGGTCAACTGCTGACCGCCGCGCTGGTGGGCGGCGGCGGCGTCGCCGGCTGGCACTTCAAGCGCCGCGGCGCGCCGGCCGCCTTGCCGGTCAGCGAAAACCGCGACGTCAACCTCGATATCGGCGAGACCGTGCATGTGGCCGCGTGGGACGCCGAGGGCGCGGCCCAGGTCAGCTACCGCGGCGCCAACTGGGCGGTGCGTTACGCCGGCAGCGGTGCACCGCAACCGGGCGTGCATGTCATCCGCGCCATTGAAGGCAGCCGCCTGCTGCTCGAAGCCAGCCCCCATTCAAACTGAACCACTCCTTAGGAATCCGCATGGAAGCCGTCTTCATCGTCATCCTGGTCATCGCCGCGATCTTCGTCGTGCGCTCGCTCAAGGTGGTGCCGCAGCAGAACGCCTGGGTCGTCGAGCGCCTGGGCAAGTACCACGGCACGCTCACACCCGGGCTGAATATCCTGGTGCCCTTCATCGACCGCGTGGCCTACCGCCATTCACTGAAGGAGATCCCATTGGATGTCCCCAGCCAGGTTTGCATCACCAAGGACAACACCCAGCTCACCGTCGATGGCATTCTGTATTTCCAGGTCACCGACCCGATGCGCGCGAGCTACGGCGCCTCGAACTACATCGTCGCCATCACCCAACTGGCGCAGACCACGCTGCGCAGCGTGATCGGCAAGATGGAACTCGACAAGACCTTCGAGGAGCGCACGGCGATCAATACCGCCGTGGTCAACGCACTGGACGAAGCCGCACTGAACTGGGGCGTCAAGGTGCTGCGCTACGAGATCAAGGATTTGACGCCGCCGGCGGCGATCCTGCACGCAATGCAGGCGCAGATCACCGCCGAGCGCGAAAAGCGCGCCCTGATTGCGGCCAGCGAAGGCCGGCGCCAGGAGCAGATCAATATCGCCACCGGCGAGCGCGAGGCCTTCATCGCCCGCAGCGAAGGCGAGAAACAGGCCGAGATCAACAACGCCCAGGGCCAGGCCGCCGCGATCGTGGCCGTGGCCGAGGCCAATGCCGATGCGATTCGCAAGGTCGCGCAAGCCATCCGCGAGCCCGGCGGCGAGCAGGCGGTGCAATTGAAAGTGGCCGAAAAGGCCGTCGAGGCCTACAGCCAGCTGGCGCAGAAGAACAACACCATGATCGTGCCCGGCAACATGACCGAGGTAACGGCGCTGATCGCCAGTGCGATGGCGGTCATCAAGCAAAGCGGCGGCGGCGCACGCTAAAATTTGCCTCCGGCTGTCCCCGGAGGGATGGATGAGCGGTTTAAGTCGCACGCCTGGAAAGCGTGTGAGGGTTAACAGCCCTCCGCGGGTTCGAATCCCGCTCCCTCCGCCAAAAGACGTTTTCACCACGTCTCACCAAGTCTCAAAACCCGCTTGAAACCCAGTGTTCATGCGGGTTTTGTCTTTCTGGGCATCACACTGTAGAACTCACCTGCAGGCGACAGACGGCGAAGCCGGCTGGCGAACGTCAGGTGCAGCGAAGGGTTACCGCCCTCGGCGACAACCCAATTGCCCTATGCCCAAGCAAGATTGATCTTCTTCTTGGATGCCGCGCACTCGCGCAGATAGCGATTGATCAGTCGTGATGGACGATGGGACGTGGCGCTGCGTGCCGCCCAGTCATTGCGCCTGGCAGCGGCTGCACTGCGCAGCAGCAAGTCGGCTCTGGGCGCGTACTTCCGCAGGATGTGCTCACGCATGGACAAACCCAAGGCCGTCACGGCCGCCGCCCACAAACTGGCGCGGCTCATCTACACGATGCTGACCAAAGGCCAGGAGTACACCGACCAAGGCCAGGACTACTACGAGGAGCGATACCGGCAACGCGTGCTGCGTGCCCTCTCGCAACGCGCTGCCAAGCTCGGCATGCAGATGGTCCCCATTGCACAACCGGCCTGAAAACATCATTCCAAATCAATCACTTGGAAGGAGTTTCTTGAGAGAGACCGCACTTTGCCCGCGTGGCTTGCGCCTTACTGGCTGCGTTGCTAGCCATTCTTTGAGCGCAGTGTTCACGCGCGTTTGCCACCCCGGGCCGCTGGCTCTGAGCGCACCAACCACCTCTGGATCTAGGCGTATGGCCACTTGCTCTTTGGCAGGCTTCTTGTTCGGCCCGCGTGTCCGGCGAACGGCAGCAATTGTCGCGGCTACACCTCCGCCTGTGGTGACAACTGCGTTGCTCCAATCAGTTTTGGCCTTGCCGGAGCTTCGCGCTGGAGCCGCCGCCTTTGCGGCAGCGATCTCGGCGGCGCTAAAACGAGGCGAAGTAGTCATCAGTTTCTTTGCGTTCGGCATAGCGGCAGGAAATCAGATGCGCAGTGTCGTCACCGCGCGGAGTCCAGACCAAGAAGACCACCCGACCTTGCCACATGCCCAGGCTCTGCAGCCGCAGCTCACCGTAGCTCTCGCGATCGTCTTCCACCGTGATCATCGGGTTGTCGAAAGCTGGCTCCAGATCAGCAAGATCAATCTTGTGCTTCCGGATGTTCTCGCGCCGCTTCGGCTGTCCCAGGCGATCATGTGTTGGCGCCGACCGAAAACTGAGCCACTTATGAGGGTTGTGCCGACCCAAAAC
>CADEDE010000125.1 GCA_902825995.1 uncultured Burkholderiales bacterium | reverse complement strand
CTTGAAGTCCGTGGAACAACATCATATCTAATTTATTGAACGCGACTTGGTATCAAAGAGAAGGCGCAACTTTGCGCGATGCGCACGCTGGCCTGCAGCCACGCTGGGCGGTAGAGCTGCGCCAATCTCAAGCGCGAGCGCAGGTGCTGCTCGGCGTTGCGGGCCAGGGCAAAGCCGCAATCGGCCAGCGTCTTCTTCAAGCGCACGGCCGTCAGCGTGTCCTGCACCGGCTTCCTCGAGCGCAGGTGCATCAGCACATCGCCCGCGGCCACCAGGGGCAGGCCGGTGTGCGCGGCGACGGCATCCAGGCGCTCGACGAGCAGGCTGTCGTCGGCATACAGCAGCAGCTCGACGGCGATGGCCGCGCGCCCGTCGAATGTGGCCTGTAGCCAGCGCGCCTGTGCGAGCAGCATTTCGGGCGGATCGTCGCGGCGCGGGATCAGGAGCGCGTGGCAGCCGGGCGCGCCACGAAGATCGGTTTGCCCGCTGTCGAGGTCACGCACCGTGAGGCGGTACTGGCCTTTCGCGCAGCGCAGGCGCGCCAGCGTGATCAGCTCGCACAGGTCACCATAACCGTCGCGGTGGTGCGCGATCAGCACCAAGCGGCAGGGCGGCGTGGCGCCTTCGCCTTGCACATCGAACACGCTGCCGATCAGCAACCCGATCGCATGGCCCGCTTCGTTTTGGCGCTTGGCTTCTTCGTGCGCGCGCACCACGCCGGCTACCGAGCATTCATCGGTGATGGCGATCGCGGCATAGCCCAGTCGCGCCGCACGCGCGACCAGCTCTTCAGGGTGCGAGGCGCCGGTGAGGAAGCTGAAATTCGAGCGGCAATGCAGCTCGGCGTAGGCCGGCAGGCGGTCGAGTCGCGGCGCTTGCATGGCTCATCCGAACAAGCCATGCAGGTACCACTGCGCCACGTCACCACGCCGCTCGCGGAAAACCCAGCGCAAGCGATGATCACGGCCTTCGGCGACGTGGTAATCGCGGCTGATCAATTCACCATCGAACCAGCCGGCTTCGATGCGTTCGGCGCGGCTGCGCAGCGTAAGCAGGCTGCCATGCAGCGGGCGACCGTTTTGTTCTTGCAAGCGCAGCGGTTCGGGCAGCAGCCAAGCCGGGCGCGGTGGGGTAGACGAGAGCAGCGCAATATCCGCGCCGGGGTTGGCTTCGATCGCGGGCACGCTGCTCATCGCGCGTTCGGGCCGGTAGTCGGCCTGCAAATGCAATCGCTGCACGCGCTCGGGGCCCAGGCGCGCGGTCAGGCGGTCGATCAGGCCGCGGCTGTCGTCATCGCTATTGCGTCGCGGGTCGCGCCACAGCGCAGCCTCCTTGCCGGCGTGGCTCACCGCTTCTTCGAGCCGCAGCTCGAGTGCATAAACCGGCGCAGGCAACTCGGTGCGCTGCAAACGCTCGCGCAGCAGCAGACCGATCTGCCTGGCATCGCGCGAGGCTTCGCCCAGACCGATCCGCAGCACCGTATCGGGCAGCGCCTGGTGGCGGCGGGTTTCGTGGCGCAGGTGCAGCGCGATACGCGAGGCCGCGAGCCACTGCTGCGCCAGCCAGCCGGCCAGAGGCTGCACCAGGCGCTCGGCCGCAAAGACCAGCATCGCGGCGTCATCGGCCCGGTGCAGCAACTCGAGCCCGAGTTCAAAACCCGGCGGCGGCGTGAACCAGGGCCGCGGGTCGGGCGCTTCGCCATAGGCCTGCGCCAGGCACTCGAGCAGCGCGCCGCCGCCGCGCCGTTGCAGCCCTGTGCGCGGCAGCGCGCGCACATCGGCCAGGGTGCGGCAGCCGATGCCGTGCAGCAGCTCGGCCGTGCGCGCAGGCAATTGCCATACCGCGAGCGCGGCGGCGAGGGACAGGGTATCGAGGCGCTGGCGGGTGTGCTGATGCCAGGCCTGGATCGGGTCAAGCCTGGGGCAGGGGGTTGCCACTGGACCGGCGGTGCTGCAAAGCTTGCGACACCGCGGCGCGCTTGGGGGCGCCATCGATGCCAGCAGCGAAGCCGCGCCCGCCGTGGGCGCGGTCGCCACCCGCAGTTGGCGCACACCGCTGGCATGCGCGGTGGCCCGCAATGCGCGGTTCAATGCGCGCGCCCCCCCGAACAGGCGCAGCGAGGCCGACACTTCGAGCAGAACGCCGTCGGGCTCGATCACCACGGCCGGCGTATAGCGCGCCAGCGCCAGCGCGAGGCGCTCGACGAAGGCCGCTTCGCGCGCCCTATCGCGCGCCAACAGTTGCAGGCCCTGCAGCAGCGCCGCTGCGCTGGCCGCGCTCATCCCCGGCTGCACGCCGGCCGCATTGGCCCGTGGGCAAGCCAGCAGCACGCGCCGCTGCTCGACCACGCAGCGCGCCGGCTCGCTGTTTTCGGTTTCAGCGGGCAGCGCGACGAGCAGGGCCTCAAGCGGCAATGCGCTCAGATGCAGCGCAAACCACAGCATCCGCAGGCTCCGGTAAAGGCACAGCCGCAATCGACGGCGCAGGCAGCACCGTCGGCACCGGCACGTGCCGCAGCACGCGGCACGCGGGCAGGCCGGCCGCCGGCAGCGCGAGCAACAGTGGCTCCGCCATTGCCGCGCCGCGCCGCTTGAATATGTTGACGGCCAACTGCCCCTGCGCCGCGGGCTCCAGCGCCAGGCGCAGCGGTGCCGGCGACGACTGCACACGCGCCGCCAGCGGGCGCAGCGCCAACAGCGGGCAGGCACCTTCCTGCGCCGCCAGGTGCAAGCGGCGCAGCGCGGTGGCGAGCGCGGCCGCGGAAGATCGCCCCTCGCCCTGCCACCACAACACCGCCGCGCAAGCGCCCGCGCGCAGGCCCTGCTCGGCGGCCCAGACGGCATCGGCCAACGACTCTGGCGTGACCAGCAGCAGGCGTTCGAGCGGCCAACCGAGCGCGCGCAGCGCCGGCGCGTAGGGCCTGAAGGGCGGGGCGATGCACAGCAGGTTGCCGGCCTGCTCAAACCCCTGCGCCAGCAGTGGCGCGAGCAGGCGCAACTCACCACCGCCTGGCGCGGCGAGCAGCAGCTCGGTCAGTCCGGCGGCCGGCCAGCCGCCACCGGGCAGCTCGGCGTCGAGCGCGGCAAAGCCGGTCGGGTGCGCCGCGCTGGCGGCACCTGCCGAAAGATCGATCCGGTCGGCGCGCCACACAGGCAGTGCTTGGTCGGCAGGGAAAGCGGGGGCGAGGCTGCGCATGGCAGACGGGTGGGCAGGGTAGGGGGTCGTGGAAGGGGCAACGCGAAGCCTGTATATTTATAAGGGGTATCCGCTTAGCTCCAGCAGGAGCTAAATACTGGATGCCCATCCAGC
>CADEDE010000124.1 GCA_902825995.1 uncultured Burkholderiales bacterium | reverse complement strand
ATGTGAGCAGGAATGAGCATGAATAATACGTTAGCGCTTATGCCCTCGGGGGGCGCGAGCGCAGCGAGCTTGGGGCTGTCATTCATACGTAACGCACGTCCATGATCTCGTAGCTCTTGACACCGCCGGGCGCCTGAACATCGGCCACCTCGCCGAGTTCCTTGCCGATCAAGGCGCGCGCAATCGGTGAGCTGATCGAAATCAGGCCGAGCTTCAAGTCGGCCTCGTCGTCGCCGACAATCTGATAGGTGACTTTTGCGCCGCCCTCTTCGTCTTCAAGGTCAACCGTGGCGCCAAAGACCACCCGGCCACCGGCATCCAGCGTCGATGGGTCGATGACCTGCGCCGCCGCCAGCTTGCCCTCGAGTTCGAGGATGCGGCCCTCGATAAAGCCCTGCTTGTCCTTGGCCGCCTCGTATTCGGCGTTCTCCGACAAATCGCCCTGGGCGCGCGCTTCGGCAATGGCCTGGATCACGGCGTGGCGTTCGACGCCTTTCAATTGCTGCAGCTCGGCTTTGAGCTTTTGCAGGCCGCGCACGGTCAAAGGAACAGAGGCCATGGGTGTTGTCAGTGCGATAGCAGTTCAGAAACGAAGCCGCCGCCTGGGGTCCGTGCAGGACGCCTGGCGGCGGGCGATCGCGGGCAATTCTAGTGCAGCTGCGTGTGCAGCTCCTGCAATGACAGCACACCGAAGTCAGCCTGGTGCTTCATGGCTTCGGTCGCGGCCTCGCAGCCGGCCATTGTGGTGTAGTAGGTGACGCGGTTGGCCAGCGCCGCGGTGCGGATATAGCGCGAATCAGCGATCGCCGTGCGCGTTTCATCCACCGTCGTGAAGACCAGCTGGATGTCGCCGGCCTTGATCAGGTCGGCAATGTGTGGTCGGCCGTCCTTGATCTTGTTGACGGTCTTCACCGGCACGCCGGCCGCAGCAATCGCCGCCGCAGTGCCCTTGGTCGCAACGACCGAAAAGCCAAGGTCATGCAGTTCGGACGCGACCTTGACCGCACGGTCTTTGTCGTTGTTCTTGACCGAGATGACCACCGTACCCCGGTCCGGCAGGCGTGAACCGGCGCCGAGCTGGCTTTTCAGCATCGCCTCGCCGAAGCTCAGGCCCACGCCCATCACCTCACCGGTCGAACGCATCTCGGGGCCCAGGATCGGATCGACGCCGGGGAACTTGTTGAACGGGAACACGGCTTCCTTGATGCTGAAATAGGGCGGGATCACCTCGTGGGGCACTCGACCCTTGAGGCCCTTCTGGTCCTTCAGTCGCTGCCCGGCCATGCAGCGCGCCGCGATCTTGGCCAACGGCTGGCCGGTGGCCTTGCTGACAAAAGGCACCGTGCGCGACGCGCGCGGGTTGACCTCGAGTACGAAGACTGCAGCTTCTTCGCCCTCGCCCTGAATGGCGAACTGCACATTCATCAGGCCGATGACCTTCAGCGCCTTGGCCATCAGTGTGGTCTGGCGGCGCAATTCGTCCTGCAACGCGAGCGAGAGCGAATACGGCGGCAGCGAACACGCCGAGTCACCCGAGTGCACCCCCGCCTGCTCGATATGCTCCATGATGCCGCCGATCATCACGTCAACGCCGTCGCTGATGCAATCGACATCGACCTCGATCGCATCGTCGAGAAAGCGGTCCAGCAGCACGGGCGACTTTTCGGAGACGCGCACCGCCTCGCGCATATAGCGCTCGAGATCCTTGTCGCCGTGGACGATCTCCATCGCCCGGCCGCCGAGCACATAGCTCGGGCGCACCACCAGCGGGTAGCCGATTTCCTGCGCCAGTTGCAGCGCGGCCTCTTCGGTGCGCGCGGTGCGGTTCGGCGGCTGGCGCAGGCCGAGCGTTTGCAGCAGCTTCTGGAAGCGCTCGCGGTCTTCGGCGATATCGATCGAATCGGGGCTGGTGCCGATGATCGGCACGCCCGCGCGCTCCAAATCGAGCGCGAGCTTGAGCGGCGTCTGCCCGCCGTACTGCACGATCACGCCGGTGGGCTTTTCCTTGTCAACGATTTCGAGCACGTCTTCCAGCGTCACCGGCTCGAAATACAGGCGGTCGCTGGTGTCGTAGTCGGTCGAAACCGTTTCCGGGTTGCAGTTAACCATGATGGTCTCGTAGCCATCTTCGCGCATCGCCAGCGCCGCATGCACGCAGCAGTAGTCAAATTCGATGCCCTGGCCGATGCGATTCGGCCCCCCGCCCAGGACCATGATCTTTTTCTTCGCCGTCGGCTCGGCCTCGCATTCTTCGTCGTAGGTCGAATACAGGTAAGCGGTCTGCGTGGCGAACTCGGCCGCGCAGGTATCGACGCGCTTATAGACCGGCCGCACATCGAGTGCATGGCGTTTGGCGCGCACTTCGTGCTGGTTCGTCGCCAGCAGCTTGGCAATGCGGCGGTCGGCAAAGCCCTTGCGTTTGAGGTAGCGCAATTCATCGACGCTCAAGGACGCCAGCGTGCGCCCGGCCAGCGCCTTTTCGGTCTGGATCAACTGCTCGATCTGGGCCAGAAACCAGGGGTCGATCGCCGTTTCCTCGAAGACCTCGGCCAGCGTCATGCCGATGCGAAAGGCGTCGCCGACATACAAAATGCGCTCCGGGCCGGCTTCGCCGATCTCCTGCACGATCTCGTCGCGGTCGCTGCTGCGTTCAGACAGGCCGTCGATGCCGGTTTCCAAACCGCGCAAAGCCTTCTGGAAACTTTCCTGGAAGGTGCGGCCAATGGCCATCACCTCGCCGACCGATTTCATCTGCGTCGTCAGGCGCGCATCGGCGGCGGGGAATTTCTCGAACGCGAAGCGCGGGATCTTGGTGACGACGTAGTCGATGCTCGGCTCGAAGCTGGCCGGCGTGGCGCCCCCGGTGATGTCGTTGCGCAGCTCGTCGAGCGTGTAGCCGACGGCCAGCTTGGCGGCGATCTTGGCGATCGGGAATCCCGTCGCCTTCGAGGCCAGCGCAGATGAACGCGAGACCCGTGGGTTCATCTCGATCACCACCATGCGGCCGGTTTTCGGATCGATCGAGAACTGCACATTCGAGCCACCGGTATCGACGCCGATTTCGCGCAGGATGGCGATGCTGGCATTGCGCAGGAGTTGGTATTCCTTGTCTGTGAGCGTCTGCGCCGGGGCCACGGTGATCGAGTCTCCCGTGTGGATGCCCATCGGATCCAGGTTTTCGATCGCGCAGATGATGATGCAGTTGTCGGCCCGGTCGCGCACGACTTCCATCTCGTACTCTTTCCAACCGATCAGCGATTCCTCGATCAGCAACTCCTTGGTCGGCGATAGATCCAGGCCGCGCTTGCAGATTTCCTCGAATTCCTCCGGGTGGTAGGCGATGCCGCCGCCGGTGCCGCCGAGCGTGAAGCTGGGGCGGATGACCATC
>CADEDE010000123.1 GCA_902825995.1 uncultured Burkholderiales bacterium | reverse complement strand
ATGATCGACGGCGTGGTGCGCGCACCTTCGCTGTTCTCGATCACCTTGGTGGTGTTGCCTTCCATGATGGCCACGCACGAATTGGTGGTGCCGAGGTCGATGCCGATGATCTTGCCCATAATGCTTGCTCCTGAAGAGGGGTTCGTTGCTATTCGAGTTGTGGCTAAGTTGCCGGCTTTCAAGCCTGACGCTGCATCGAGTTCACGTCATTTCGCCGCGGCCACCGTGACCAGGGCCGGGCGCAATACGCGGTCGCTGATCAGGTAGCCCTTTTGCAGCACCATGACCACCGTATTGGCCTCTTGGTCCGCGGGCACGACGCTGATGGCCTGGTGCTGTTTCGGGTCGAATTTGGTACCGGCCGGCGGAGCGATCTCGATCACCTTGTTGCGTTCGAGCGCCGCGGCCAATTGGCGCAGCGTGGCATGCACGCCTTCGAGCACCTGGGCCGTCGCGGCATCGGGCAGGGCGATCGCGGCTTGCAGGCTGTCCATCACCGGCAGCAGGCTTTCGGCGAAGGATTCGATGGCGTATTTGCGCGCCTTGGACACTTCTTCCTCGGCGCGGCGGCGGGTGTTTTCGGCTTCGGCGCGGGCGCGCAGGAAGGCATCGTTGACCTCGGTATAGCGTGCCTGCAATTCGGTCAGTTGAATCTCGACGTTGGTTTCGGGCTGCGCCTCGGTGGCACCCTGTGCGGGGGCGGCCGCTGCGATGGTGGGATCGTTGTCCGGGAGGGTCATGATTGCGGGCAAAGAAATAAATTTGGCTCGCGAGCAAATGGGGTTCAATTCCGCGGTTTCAAGAGGGGCTTTGTGCGTTGGGCCGCAGAAACATCAGCGCTTGGGGTCGTCGATCGAGGCGCTCCAGCGCTGCCATTGCACCTGGCTGCGTTCCAGTTCACGCCGGTCGCGCTTGGTCGGCCGGCCCTGCAGGGTGCTTTGCGCCGGTTCGGGCGCCAAGCACCGGGCCTCGGCCGCGCGCAGGCGCTGGGCCAGGCTATCGGCAGTCTCTTCGTACAGCGCCTGCGCCACCGGTGCCGGGCCACGCTGCACCGACAGCGCGCGGATCACCAGCGTGCGTTTCACACCACTGTCCTGGCGCAGAACCAGGGTGTCGCCTGGGGCCAGCTCGCGCGCCGGTTTGGCCGGCTGACCATTGACGTCGATGCGTCCGCGATCGACGGCCTCGGCGGCCAGCGCGCGGGTTCTGAAAAAGCGCGCCGCCCAGAGCCATTTGTCCAGGCGCACGGGTTGGTTGCGTTCAGTCATCGGCCTCAATTATCGGCGCGCCGAATTTGATCGTGATCGTCGCGGCGCTCGTGCGGCCGTGCGCAGCGAAGCGGCTGCGTCGGCGCGCAACGCAGTTCAGTCTTCGGCGCCCATGGCCAGCGCGCGAGAACGCTGGCCCGCCAATGCACCGGTATCGGCTGCGGCTGCCGTCGGCCAGCCTTGCAGGTGGCGCATCGTGATGGCAGCCAGCGCGGCGATCCATTCGTGGCGGTCGTTCAGACACGGGATGTAATTGAATTCCCTGCCGCCTGCGGCCAGGTACGCCGCGCGCGCTTCCTGGTCGATCTCTTGCAGGGTTTCAAGGCAGTCGGCACTGAAGCCGGGGCACATCACATCGACGCGCTTGACGCCTTGCACGGCCAGGGCCGCCAGGGTCGGCTCGGTATAGGGCGTGAGCCACTTGGCCTTGCCGAAGCGGCTCTGGAAGGTGACCAGCCATTCGCCCTGGGCCAAACCCAGGCGCTCGCCGAGCAGGCGCGCGCTGACATGGCACTCGCAGTGGTAGGGGTCGCCCAGATACAGCGAGCGCTCGGGCACACCGTGAAAGCTCAGCACCAGGCGCTCGCCACGGCCATGGGTCTGCCAATGGCTGCGCACACGCTGCGCCAGCGCGTCGATATAGCCAGAATCGTCGTGGTAGTGGTTAACGAAGCGCAACTCGGGTTGCCGTCGCTGCCTCTGCATCCAGGCCATCACCGCGTCGTTGACGCTGGCGGTCGTGGCGGCGGCGTACTGTGGGTACAGCGGCAGCACCAGGATGCGCGTCGCATGGGCGGCCTTCAATTCATCCAGCACGCTAGCCACCGATGGTTGGCCATAGCGCATGGCATGGCGCACCCAAAGCGTCTGTGGGCGGTGGCCCCGCTGGCCCAGGTAACCCTGCAGCAATGTGGCTTGTTTGGCCGTCCATACCGCCAGCGGTGAGCCCTCGGGTGTCCAGATGCCAGCGTACTTGGCGGCCGATTTCGCTGGCCGCAGGCGCAGGATCACGCCGTGCAGGATTACCCACCATAGCGCACGCGGGATTTCGACGACGCGCGGATCGCTGAGAAATTGGCGCAGATAACGCCGCAGCGCAGCGGGCGTTGGCGCATCGGGTGTACCCAGGTTGACCAGCAGCACGGCGGTGCGCTGCGGCGTGCCGTGGGGCACGGCGGGTTCGGGCTGGAGGGTCATCAGGGCACCTTCGGGCTTCGCCCTCCGGTAATTCGCCCTCGGGGCGGCCCGGCGGGCTCATGGCCGCGGATTGTCGGCGATGACGGCGCCGCTCAATCCCGACCGAGTGGATCGCAGGGCTGGGTGTCCGCCAAGTGTACGACCTCGAAGCGCACGGTTGCGGAAGTCGGGTCGGCCGGCGAGCCGCCCAGGCCGATCACGCCACTGCCGTGCAAGGTGCAGGTACCGCGGCGCAGGCTGACGACTTCGTCCTCGCTGGCGAAGCGCACATAGGTGCCGTTGTAGCTGAGATCGGCCAGCGCGAAAACGCCACCATGCCAATCCAGCCGCGCGTGCTGGCGCGAGACGCGCGAGTCATCGACGCAGAACGCGGATTGCGGGCTGCGCCCCAGCACCACGGGTAACTTGAGGCTCGAATAAAGACGGTTGACCCGCTGCCACAGCAAGCGAATGCCATCGGGCTCGGCGCAAGGCGCGACCGCACCGAAGGCCGTGGCGACAAGGTCGGTGCCGGCGCGTTTACCGCCTAGCAGGTGCACATGCACCGGCTCGGCACGGCCGCGCAGGTGCATCCAGTCGAGGCTGCGAAAGCGCAGCTGTTGCTCGGGCGGGAGGCCGGCGAGGACGACGTCGGTGACCAGGGTCTCGTTGTCGCCGGCATGGTCGAGCAGGCGGGCGGCGACGTTGACGGCATCGCCAAAGCAGTCACCCCCCATCTCGACGATTTCGCCGCGGGCCAGGGCCACCTGCACACGCAGTGCGCGCAGGCCCGCCGAGGCGCCGTGCGCATTGCCGCGTGTGACCAGGCGTTCGAGCGTGTCCTGCATCTGGCCGGCGGCCTGGGCTGCGGGCGCGGATGACTCGAACACCGCCATCAGCCCGTCGCCCAGCGTCTTGACGACCTGGCCACCGCGCTCGGCCACGCTCTTGGCCAGCTCGGCCACCGTGTGCGTGATCACGGAGGTGGCCTCGGCATTGCCCAGGCGCTCGAACAGCGATGTGCTGCCGCGCAGGTCGGCGAATAACACAGTGCGTTCAGCGATGCGGGTCATGCCAACAGTATCCGGCAAGGGCCCGGCCACGCCGGGCCCGCTGATCCATCAAAGATTGTCGAGGTACGTACGCAGTTTGTCGGAGCGGCTCGGGTGCTTCAACTTGCGGATCGCCTTGGCCTCGATCTGGCGGATGCGCTCGCGCGTGACGTCGAACTGCTTGCCGAC
>CADEDE010000122.1 GCA_902825995.1 uncultured Burkholderiales bacterium | reverse complement strand
GCTGTCAGACCAAGGCGGCTCAATCAAGGACGGGGTTTATTGCGCGCTTACGATGTTGCCGCGCCATTCCCCACACCGGGCTCCACACCCGTGACTTCAAACAGCACGGGCACCGACCGCCCGGCAAGCCCTTGCGCCGCGGCGTAGGGCAAGCGCAGGCTGACCGCCATCGACGCCACGGCGGCCGGGCCGGCACTTGTGGGCATGGCCAGGACTTCCAGCCCCTCAAGGCCGGAAGCGGCAATCCTGTAGGTTTGCGTGGCCTCGGTGCGGTTCATGATTTGGATGCGGTAGACGTTCTCGATCGCGCCTTCCTCAACCACGCGGGCCAGCGCGCCACGGTCCTTGACGACATCGAACTTGAACGGGCTGCGCATCGCCACACTGGCCGCGAAAGCGACGCTGGCCGCCGAGAGCACGGCCCCGTAGATCAGCACACGCGGGCGCAGCGTGCGCTTGAACATCTGCAGCCGTGTCCAGCCGTTCACGACGCCGTTCTCGGTGGCATAGCGGATCAGCCCCTTGGCGTAGCCCATCTTGTTCATCACGTCGTTGCAGACGTCGATGCAAGCCGCACAGCCGATGCACTCGTTCTGCAACCCGTTGCGGATGTCGATGCCGGTGGGGCAAACCTGCACGCACAAGGTGCAGTCGATGCAGTGGCCCAGGCCCTGCGCGGCGGCGTTTGCCTTTTTCGAGCGCGAGCCTCGGGGGTCGCCGCGCCCAGCGTCGTAGGTGACGACCAGGGAGTCCTTGTCGATCAGGGCGCTCTGGAAACGCGCGTAGGGGCACATGTACTTGCACATCTGCTCGCGCAGGAAGCCCGCATTGCCGTAGGTGGCTGCACCATAGAACAGCACCCAGAAGGCGCTCCAGGCAGACATCTCCAAGGCCACGGTGGCGGCCGCCAGTTCCCGGATCGGCGTGAAGTAGCCGACGAAGCTGAAGCCGGTGACCAGCGCGATGGTCAGCCACACCCCTTGCTTGGTGCCCTTGCGCAGGATCTTGTTCATGCTCCAGGGCGCCTGGTCCAGCCGCATGCGCGCGATGCGGTCGCCCTCGATCTTGCGTTCGGCCCACATGAATATCTCGGTGTAGACCGTTTGTGGGCAGGTGTAGCCGCACCACAGCCGGCCGGCCACTGCGGTGAAGAAGAACAAGGCCAGGGCCGATAGCACCAGCAGCGCTGCCAGGAAGATCAGGTCTTGCGGATAGAGCAGCAGGCCGAAGATGTAAAAGCGCTGGGCCTCCAGGTCAAACAGCACGGCCTGGCGGCCGCTCCACGGCAGCCACGGCAATCCGTAGAACAGCCACTGGGTCAACCAGACGAAGACCCAGCGCCAAGTCGCGAACCACCCCTTCACCGCACGCGGGTAGATCGTCGCCTGCTTCTGGTACATCGAGACAAACTGCGCGCCGTCATCACCCGCGCCCGAAGCCGCTGAGATAGGGATGATCTTCCTAGGGTTGGTCATGTTCAGGACACACTCCCCGTCGAACGGCCCCATTGCATCGGAACTTTCATCGCTTCAGTTCGCCCAGCTTGTGTTCGATCTTGCTCCACGCTTGGGCATCCGGCAGAGCCAGCTTGGTCCGCGTGATCGGTTTCCATTGCCGCGACAGCTCGGCGTTCAGCGGGGTGAAGTGCTGCTGGTCGGACGGCACGTCTTCCTCGGCATAGATGGCATTCACCGGGCACTCGGGAACGCAAACCGCGCAGTCGATGCACTCGTCCGGGTCGATGACCCGGAAGTTCGGGCCTTCGCGAAACGCGTCAACTGGGCACACGTCCACGCAATCGGTGTACTTGCACCGGATGCAGGCTTCGGTGACGACGAAGGTCATCGGTGCGCGAGATGAATCTCAGCCGCAGCAGGCGCCGCCTGAACAGCAGGAGCCACCCTTGGCGCCAGCCGACGGCGCTGCTGACTGAGCGATGCGGGTGATCTGGATCCGCCAGACCGCCGGGCCGGCTTCCAACACGGCCCATTCGAACTGTCCGAACGCACGGTCTTCGAACTGGTAGCGCAAAGGCTGCGGGTTGTGGTCGTTCACGAGTTGCAGCGATTGACCGGCGGCCAGGGCATCGAAGCGACCAAAGATCAGCGGGTGGCGCTCACGCGGCGGGATGGTCCGCAGGTCCAGTTCACAGGTGGGTTGAGTCAGGTTTGCAGTCATGGGAGCCTTTCAGGGGCGAAGTGGGCACCTGTGCGCGCGGCATGGCGCGCGACGGATGCGGTCAGGGAACAGAAGGTGAGGAGAAGAAGTGGTGCCTGGCAAGTGCGCCTGCGCGGTCAGCCGTCCTTGCCATCCAGGCGGCTGCTGAACAGCCAAGGTGTGAAGACCCAAAGGTACAGCGCAAAGGCTGTGGCCCAGGCGACGGCTGCGATCACCAGCCAAGCAGCCGTCTGCGCCGGTGCCAGCGAAGGCAACAGGACGCGGGCCACGGCAGCACCGGCAACGAGTACGTAGGCGGACACCTCCAGCCGGGACGCTTGCAGGGGGCGACCGGTGTGGCCCCTGGCGGTGCGAGTGAGCATGCCGATGATGAGCCCAGCGGTCGCGCCCACCGCCAAGGCGTGGATACCGACAGAGGCGGCAACGCCACCGGCTTGCGCCCACCCCAGCAGCAAAAAGCCGACGGGCAACCAAGCGTACGCCGCGTGCAGCACCCACAGAATGGGGCGCGCGCGGGTACGGCACGGCTGCCAGTGCCACAAGCGCGCGGCATGCAACAGGGCCGACAAGGCGAACCCAGTCGCCGTGATCGGGTTGGCTGGTTGCAGCACCCAGGCCGCCAACGACAGCGCCGTCGTGGCCAGCGTGGTGCGCTCCAACCAGGCTCGAACCTCCAGCTGCCCACGCGGGAGCGCCGGCGCCGTAAGCACCGGAATCCCCCGCCCGGCGATCCCGCACTCAATCATCACGCCCCGCGCCAACCCGGCGTGCAGTGCCCGCAGCGGATCGATGTTCAGCCAACCCAGAACGGCAGCATGAAACGTGAGGTTGGCCGTCGCCAGCAGCAGGAGGATCGCGCCCAGCGGCAGGTTGCGCCGGTTGCCGGCTTTCAACAGCACGCGGATCAGCACGACAGCTACCCAAGGCAGCAATGCAACATCAAGAAAAGCGTAGGCCGCGTAAGGCGCCCATACGGCTGAAAGCCGCGCCGCCAGCCACAGCCCCGCCATCGCAGCCAGCGTGGCACCACGCGGCGTGGCCAGCCCGGTCCAGGCCTTGCCTGCCGTCAGCAGGAAACCGACGATCACTGCCACGGCAAAGCCGTACAGCATCTCGTGGGCGTGCCACAGCAGCGGCGGCATCGTCGAAGGCAATGCCACCCACCCCAGGAGGCCCGCAATCCAGTACGGGACCGCGAACAGGGCGAACGCGGCCGCACCCAGGTAGAACGGCCGAAATCCCAGTCGGAACAGCGGCCAGCCGGGGAGTGGAAAGTGCGCGCTTGAAGCGGGCACCGCGGTCGCCGCGGCGCCCGAAGTGCCGTCCAGCGGCGCCAAGGTAATGACGGGGACGGTCGCCTTCATGGCCGAGGGTTCCGACCCTGGAGCCTGCGACTTGAACTGTAGACCGAAAGATGCAGCATGCATGCATGTTAATGACTCGTCACCCTTAAAGCAATACACTGCATGCATCTTTGAGGATTGCCATGCGCCTGTCCGAATACACCGACTACACCCTGCGGGTGCTGATGTACTGCGCGGCGCACCGGGACCG
>CADEDE010000121.1 GCA_902825995.1 uncultured Burkholderiales bacterium | reverse complement strand
GAGCAGATCACCGAGCGCGGGCTGGGCAATGGCATCTCGATCCTGATCTTTGCCGGCATCGCTGCGGGCCTGCCCAATGCCATCGGCGGCCTGTTCGAGTTGGTGCGCACCGGTTCGATGAGCATCTTCGCTTCGTTGTTCATCATCACGCTGGTGGTGTTCGTGACCTTCGCGGTGGTCTTCGTTGAGCGCGGCCAGCGCAAGATCCTGGTCAACTACGCCAAGCGCCAGGTCGGCAACAAGGTCTATGGCGGCCAGTCTTCGCACTTGCCCTTGAAGCTGAACATGTCGGGCGTGATCCCGCCGATCTTTGCTTCGTCGATCATCCTGCTGCCGGCCACTGTGGTCGGCTGGTTCGCCACCGGCGAAGGCCTGCGCTGGCTGAAGGATCTGTCGTCGGCGCTGTCGCCGGGCCAGCCGATCTATGTGCTGCTGTACGCGGCGATGATCGTCTTCTTTTGCTTCTTCTATACCGCCCTGGTCTTCAACAGCCGCGAGACGGCCGACAACCTGAAGAAGAGCGGCGCTTTCATTCCCGGCATCCGCCCCGGCGACCAGACCGCCAGGTACATTGATCGCATCCTGGGTCGCCTGACGCTGGCCGGTGCGATCTACATCACCGCAGTCTGTTTGTTGCCGGAATTTTTGGTGCTGAAGTACAACGTGCCGTTCTACTTCGGTGGAACCTCGCTCCTGATTATTGTGGTCGTGACGATGGATTTCTGGGCCCAGGTCCAGAGCTACGTGATGAGCCAGCAGTACGAGTCGCTTTTGAAGAAGGCCAATTTCAAGACATCCTGAGATGGCCAAGGACGATCTCATCGAGATGCAGGGCGAGATTCTGGAGAAGCTGCCCAACACGACATTTCGGGTGAAGTTGGACAATGGCCATGTGGTTCTCGGTCATATTTCCGGAAAGATGCGCATGCACTACATCCGCATCCTGCCGGGAGACAAGGTTACGGTTGAGATGACGCCCTACGATCTGAGTCGGGCTCGCATCGTGTTCCGCTCGAAGTGAGCGGGGAAGAGTTGAAGGATTAGGAGAGCAACATGAAAGTCGCTGCATCGGTCAAGAAAATGTGCCGCAACTGCAAAATCATCCGCCGCAACGGCGTCGTGCGCGTGATTTGCACCGACCCGCGCCACAAGCAGCGTCAGGGCTGAGCCGCCCTTTCGTTTAAGGACACTGAAGGAACACCATGGCACGCATTGCCGGTATCAACATTCCGCCGCACAAGCACACCGAGATCGGCCTCACGTCGATTTACGGCATCGGCCGCACCACGGCGCAGAAGATCTGCGGGAAGGCGGGTATCGCCTACTCGAAGAAGATCAAGGATCTCTCCGACGCCGATCTGGAAAAGATCCGCGAAGAGATCGGCCGCATGACGATCGAGGGCGACTTGCGCCGCGAGATGTCGATCAATATCAAGCGCCTGATGGACCTGGGCTGCTACCGCGGCATGCGCCACCGTCGCGGCCTGCCGGTTCGCGGCCAGCGCACCAAGACCAATGCGCGTACGCGCAAGGGGCCGCGCAAGTCGGGCGCCCTGGTCAAGAAATAAGACCGCGCGAGCGTCGGTAAAGAACTCGAGGAAAGAACATGGCCAAGGCACCCCAGAACACCGCTGCGCGTCGCGTGAGCAAGAAGATCCGCAAGAACGTGGCGGATGGCTTCGCGCACATCCACGCGTCGTTCAACAACACCATCATCACGATCACCGACCGTCAGGGTGGCGCTCTGGCGTGGGCATCCAGCGGTGGCCAGGGCTTCAAGGGCTCGCGCAAGAGCACGCCCTTCGCGGCCCAGGTGGCGGCCGAAAACGCCGGCCGCGCGGCGCAGGAACAAGGCATCAAGAACCTCGACGTGCGCATCAAGGGGCCCGGCCCGGGACGCGAATCGAGCGTGCGTGCACTGGCCTCGCTGGGCATCCGCATCAACCTGATTTCCGATGTGACGCCGGTGCCGCACAACGGCTGCCGGCCGCAAAAACGCCGTCGCATCTGAGGCGTTCCCTGCCACGTCGGCACGGCTGCAAAGCCCTGCCGGCGTTGGCGTTTTGAAGACCACCGTTCGAGCGCACTAAAACAATACCCGCCGGACTCGCGCGACATAACGGTCGCGTCAGATTGACAAGCAAAGGACAGTAACGTGGCACGTCTATTGGGCCCCAAGGCCAAACTTTCCCGCCGTGAAGGCACCGACCTGTTCCTGAAGAGCGCGCGCCGCGCCATCAGCGACAAGTCGAAATTCGAATCCAAGCCCGGCCAGCATGGCCGCACCAGCGGCTCGCGCACCAGCGATTTCGGCCTGCAACTGCGCGAGAAGCAGAAGGTCAAGCGCATGTACGGCATCCTGGAGCGCCAGTTCCGCCGCTACTTCGCCGAGGCCGAGCGCCGCAAGGGCAATACCGGCGCGAACCTTTTGATGCTGCTCGAATCACGCCTGGACAACGTGGTCTATCGGATGGGTTTCGGCAGCACGCGCGCCGAAGCGCGCCAGCTCGTTTCGCACAAGGGCATCACCGTCAATGGCGATTTGGTGAATATCTCGTCCTACCTGGTCAAGGCCGGCGATGCGGTGGCGGTGCGCGAAAAATCGAAGAAGCAATTGCGCATCACCGATTCGATGAAGCTCGCCGAATCGATCGGCCTGCCCGATTGGGTCAAGGTCGATGGCGCCAAGCTCGAAGGCGTTTTCACCAAGACGCCCGATCGCGACCAGTTCGGCGCCGAGATCAAGGAAGCGCTGATCGTCGAGTTGTATTCCCGATAAGCCGTACCGCGTTCAGCGACACCCCGTTCGATCCATCCATCAGCCTTATCGGCGTAACGAGCCGAGGGTATTGACAGGAAAAACACTCAATGCAAACCAATCTGCTGAAGCCCAAAGCCATCAATGTCGAGCCCCTCGGCGGCCACCGTGCCAAGGCCACGCTCGAGCCCTTCGAGCGCGGCTATGGCCACACCCTGGGCAACGCGCTGCGACGTGTGCTGCTGAGCTCGATGGTGGGCTATGCGCCGACCGAAGTCACCATCGCCGGCGTGCTGCACGAATACTCGACCATCGACGGCGTGCAGGAAGACGTGGTTCACATCATGCTGAACCTGAAGGGCGTGACCTTCCGCCTGCACAACCGCGATGAAGTCACCCTGGTGCTGCGCAAGGAAGGCGAAGGCCCGGTCACGGCCGGCGATATCCAGACCCCGCACGACGTCGAAATCATCAACCCCGATCATGCGATCGCGCACCTGTCGCACGGCGGCAAGCTCGATATGCAGATCAAGGTCGAGAAGGGCCGCGGCTATGTGCCGGGCACCATGCGCCGCTTCGGCGACGAGCCGACCAAGTCGATCGGCCGCATCGTGCTCGATGCCTCGTTCTCGCCGGTCAAGCGCGTGAGCTACGCGGTCGAGAATGCGCGCGTCGAGCAGCGCACCGATCTGGACAAGCTGGTGATGGAGATCGAAACCAACGGCGCCATCAGCCCCGAGGAAGCGATCCGGGCCTCGGCCAAGATCCTGGTCGAACAGCTCGCCGTCTTCGCGCAGCTCGAAGGCAGCGAAGTCAGCGGCATCTTCGAAGAGCAGAAGCGCCAGACCAGCACCTTCGATCCGATCCTGCTGCGCCCGGTCGATGAGCTCGAGCTCACCGTGCGCTCGGCGAATTGCCTGAAGGCCGAAAATATCTACTACATCGGCGACCTGATCCAGCGCACCGAAACCGAGCTGCTGAA
This sequence comes from uncultured Burkholderiales bacterium, assembly GCA_902825995.1. GTDB lineage: Bacteria > Pseudomonadota > Gammaproteobacteria > Burkholderiales > Burkholderiaceae_C > CADEEN01. The sequence continues at coordinate 41 of CADEDE010000121.1, read as the reverse complement.
GACCCCGAACCTGGGCCGCAAGTCGCTCAACGAAATCAAGG
>CADEDE010000120.1 GCA_902825995.1 uncultured Burkholderiales bacterium | reverse complement strand
TTGAAGTCCGTGGAACAACATCATATCTAATTTATTGAACGCGACTTGGTATGAGGCGTGGCGGCCGGGGGATGGCCTGTCATCACTATCGAGGGCGGCAGGCCGGGTGTCATTCCCTCCAAAGGGGGAATCGTGCGCTGCAGCATCGGTAGCGCCATCATGGCGCGCAGGTGCGCCGTGATGAAATGGTTATGACAGCAGCCATTCGTTGTGCACGATGCCGTCGCGCAGCACCAACGCGCGCTGCGCCAGCAACTCGGCGAGCTCGCCGTGCGCCACGCGGCGCAGGATCTCCATCTGGAACAGCCGGTCCTGCGCATGCAGCCAGCCGAGCGCGGCCGCGGCCAGCGCCAGTACGACGATGAGGCCGATGCGTGTGAACTCGAGGGCTTTGCGCATGCGGATTCCCGGGAGTTGCGACGCCGATTTTCGGCCACAGCGGCGGCGCCGGCAGGGGCGCTACGCAGCCAAGCGCGAAGCCAGCGCCAGCAGCTCGCGATTCGCCGGGTTGCGGTGCAGGAAGCTGTCGCGGAAGGGCTCGGGCACCTGCTCGGCCGCCGTCGCGTGCAGCCAGTCGCGGCCGCGCGAAATCACCTCAGCGGCATGCGCCGCGTCGCCGGCCGCGGCAAGCGCGCGGCCGCACTGCAACCACAGCTCGGCCGGCAGCAGTGCGGTGGTCTGCCGCTCTTCGGCCAGCGCCAATGCCGCCAGCGCCTCGCGCCTGGCGCGCGCGGGGTCCACAGCCGCGGCCACCCCGGCGCAGCGGATCCGCGCCGCCAATGCCGTGCCCAGGTGGCCGATGCGCTCGGCGTCAGTTCGCAGCGCGTCGAGCTGGCGCAGCGCCGGTTCGGGCTCGTCGTCGGCGGCGAGCGCTATCTGCAGCGGCAGCCGCAGGTCGGGTCGGTCGGCGGTGCCGATCGCGGCCAGCTCAATGCACATCACCCGTCGGGCCGCGGCGGGCGCGGCCGAACCCGCCGCGCCGGCGCGTGCGACCTCGTCGCTCAAGCGCGCATGCTGGACGCGCACCGACACGCTCGCGTGCTCGTCGAGCGTCACGGCCGCAAGAAGCTGCGTCAGGCGCGACCATTGGCCCAGATGCCACCAGCATGCGCCCAGGCGCAGCATGGCGTGGTCCACATGGCCGGGTTGGTACTGGCGCATGGCCTGCACCGCCTGCTCGGCCTGCGCCAGCGCGTCGCCATAGCGGCCCAGGTGGCACAGGCTCAGCGCGCGCAGCACCTGCAGCAGGCCCAGGTGGGCGCCGAAGCCGTCGTACATCGTGATGATCTGCTGCCCCTGCAGCAGCGAGCGCTCGGCGGCGGCCAGATCGCCGGCGTCGATGCGGTTGCAGGCCAGGTTGCCGCAGGCGACCGAGGCGTTGCTGAGCTTGCCGCTGTGATGCGCCAGGTTGAAGGCCAGCTCATGATGCGGCAGCGCGTCGTCGAGCCGGCCGAGGTTGTCGTGCAGCACCGCCAGGTTGCCGTGCAGTTCGCTGCGCTGCTCGTCGCTGCCGTTGGCATTGATCCAGGGCGTGCAGGCCTGCAGGTGTTGCAACGCCTGCGCCGCCTGGTTGGTCATCGAGCAGGCCACGCCGAGCGCCTGGTGGCACTCGGCCAGCAGCCGCGCATCGCCCAGGCGCACGGCGTCGCGCAGCGCGGCCTGCTCGATCGGCAGCGACAGGTGATGCTCGCCGCGCTGCTGGTGCATGTGGGCACGCTGCAGCCGCGCCTCCAGGCGCTGCGACGGCGTGCCGGCGAGCCGGTCGAGCCGGTCGCAGTGCGCGTGGGCAGTGACGCTGTCGAGATCGACGTTGACGAATTCGTCGGCGGCCAGCATCAGCGATGCGAACGCCGCCTCGGTCTGCCCCGCCGATTCTTCGATCGCGCTCTTGCGTTCGAGGAAGGCGATGTACTCCTTGGCCCGCAGCGCACGCCGCGCGGCTTCGGCGGCCCGTTGCAGCCAAGGCAGTGCGCGCACCCCCTGGTCCGCGGCGATCCAGTGCTCGGCGATGCGCGCCGGCTCGCCCTGTCGCTGCTCGAGCCAGTCCGCCACCTTGACATGGGTGTGCGCGGCGATCGTCGCCGGCACGCTGGCGCGCACCGCGTCGTAAACCAGGTCGTGGGCGAAGGCGTTGCCGCGCATCACCTGCGCTGCTTCGAGCTCGTTCAAGCCGTCGGCGAACTGCATCGCCGTGGCCTGCAGCACCTGCTCGGCCATGCCGATGCCGAAGTCCGCACCGGCAATGCTGGCCACCCGCGCCAGCGCCAGCGCCGCCGGTGACAGCTGCGCAATGCGGCGCTCGATCAGCCGGCCCACCGAGACCGGCCGGGGCAATTGCGCCGCATCGGCCAGCCGGTCCAGCCTGCGCTCGACCCAGGCCTACTTGAGCGTCTCCAGCACGAACAGCGGGTTGCCGCCGGTGCGCCGCAAAAGCCCGGGTGCCAGCGCCTTGCCGTCAACGCCGGGCAGCGCCAACGAGTCGACCAGCGCCGCCAGCGCCTCGACGCCGAGCGGTGCGAGGGCGATCGGCGCCAACCGCGCCTGCTCGACCAGCGCATCGTGCAGCGCCTGCACCGGCGAGCCGGCTTCCGCGGGCCGGTACGCGAGCACCCAGCGCAGCGGCCGCGCGGCGGCATGCTCGGGGTCGCTGTTTTCGTCTATCAATGAGCGCAGCATCTCCAGGCTGGCCTCGTCGGCGAAGTGCAGATCGTCGACCACCAGCCCGACCAGGTCGGCCTGCGTGGCGAGCAGGCTGCGCACCGCGCGCTGCATCACCAGGCGCTGACCTTCGCCGGTGTGGCGCGTCGCCGGGCCGTCGAGCTCGGGCAGCACGCGGGCGATCTCGGTGCGCGTGCCGATCGGCAATTGACCTTCCGGCCCTGCCGATGCGGCACCGCGCGCCATCACCGCGCGCAGCAGCCGCGCCAAGGTCGCGAACGGTACGCCGGCATCGCCGGGGCGCCCGGCCGCACGCACGACACCGGCCTGCGGCTCGACGAAGGCCTGCAGCAGGCGCGTCTTGCCCAGCCCCGCCTCGCCGATCAGCGCCACCACCTGAGCCGCCTGCCAGCCCTGGTGCAGGGCGGCAAGTTCGTTGTCGCGGCCGATCAAGCGCGGCGGCAGCAGCACGCTGGCGGGCACCGCCTGCGCCACCGCGGGCAAGGCCGGCGATTGCGCCGCGCTGATCGTCGCCAGCAGCGCCAGCGTCTCGGCCGACGGCGCGGCGCCGACTTCGTCCTTCAGCACCCGCTCGCAACGGTCGAAGGCGAGCAGCGCGGTGGCGCGGTCGCCGTGCAGGTAGTGCAGACGGATCACGCGGCGATGTGCGGCTTCGGATGTGGGCTCCAGCGCCAGCAGCTCATGGGCATGCGACAGCGCGTCGGCATAGTCGCGCGAGTGCTCGGCCATCTCGGCCAACTCGACCAGCGCGGCGCGGGTACGGTCGGTGCAGCGCCCGCGCTGCTGCGCCAGCCAGGCCAGCAGCTCGGCACCGAAGCCATGATCGGCGTCGCCCAGAACGCTGTCCGAATCGTCGAGGTCATGGGTCACTCCCGCGGCCAGCGCCAGCGTCGCGCTGCCGCTGACCAATTCGACGCCGAGTTGCTTCTTCAGTTGGAACAGACGCTGGCGCAGCGCGTTGCGCGCCGTCTCGGGTTCGCTGTCCGGCCACAGCATTGCTGCCATGCGCACGCGCGGCGTCGGTCCCTCCAGCGCCAGCCAGGCCAGCAGCGCGGCATCGCGCGGTGCCAGCGGCACGTTTCTGCCGTCGGGCAGCCGACCGAGGGGCGCCCCGCTGAGACTGATACTAAGTCGCGTTCAAACGTATAGAAGTGATCCACTTGAACCCGGTCA
>CADEDE010000119.1 GCA_902825995.1 uncultured Burkholderiales bacterium | reverse complement strand
CCGTATCAATGTGAGCAGGAATGAGCATGAATAATACGTTAGCGCTTATGCCCCTCGGGGGGTAGCGAACGTCAGTCAGCTTGGGGGCACTCATAGCTGGCTCAGCAGTGTCTCGCACTCGGCAGGCAGTGGTGCGACGAGGGTAACGCACTCGCCGCTGGCCGGGTGCTCGAAGGCCAGTTGTCTGGCGTGCAGGAACATGCGGGCGAAGCGGTGTTCGCCGCGGGCGAGTTGGCGATTCAGGGCGAAATCGCCGTACTTGGGGTCGCCGACGATCGGATGGCCCGCGCTGGCCAGGTGCACGCGAATCTGGTGCGTGCGGCCGGTTTTCAGCGTCACGTCTAGCAGGCTGAATTCGCTGAATTGGCGCGCCACCTTGATGAGGGTAATCGAGCGCCGGCCCTCAGTGTGATCCGCCGCCACCGGGACCACGTGGCGCTCGCCCTGCGCATCGCGCGTCTTGTGCAGGGCCACGTCGATGACCTTTTTGTTGGCCGGCCAGGTGCCGATGACCAGGGCGGCGTAGCGCTTGTCCGTATCCCGGTTGCGGAACTGGTCCTGCAAGGCGGTGAGCGCGCTGCGCTTCTTGGCCAGCAGCAGCACACCCGAGGTTTCCTTGTCCAGGCGGTGCACGAGTTCGAGAAACTTGGCCGCCGGCCGCGCCCGGCGCAGCTGTTCGATGACGCCGAAGGCCACGCCCGAGCCGCCATGCACGGCCACGCCGGCGGGTTTGTCGAGGACCAGCAGGTGCTGGTCCTCGAACAGCACGCTGAATTCGCGGGCTGGTGCCGGCACGCCCGCCGCAGCGGGCTCGGCAACGCGAACTGGCGGCACGCGGACTTCGTCGCCCAGCGCCAGCCGCGTATCGGCCCCGGCCCGGCCCTTGTTGACGCGCACTTCGCCGGAGCGGATGACGCGATAAACATGTGTCTTGGGCACGCCCTTCAGCAGGCGCAGCAGGAAGTTGTCCAGGCGCTGGCCTTCGCTGCCTTCATCGACGACCAGCCGCCGCACCTGTGGGGCCTTGGCGTCCGCCGCCACTTTGCCCCCTATAATGCTTTGGACCACGTTGTCGCCGTAAGTGCTTGATTCGCTGGGAGTTTAGCGGGCATGCGCGAGACGCCGTGGAGGTGATGCAACGCTGGCGCCATAGGGCGGGCCCGGTCCCTCAGTGACCCGGCAGCCCCGCAACGCAAGCGGCAGAGATTCCGAACCAGAACCCCGTTCCGGTGTGGCCCCATGAAGCCGCCGGGCGACAAGAAAAAAGGTTTCAGGTGCCGGGCACAGCCCGACACCCGCGTCCAGCCGACGGACCATGCGACTGCCTTCCGCCCTGCCCCCATATGCTGCCCTGCCCCGGCCCCGTGCCGGTGTGAGTTGGGTTGCGCCGGGCAGCGCTGATGGCGGTGCTGGGTCCGCCCCGGCCGCCACGCACGCGCCAACGCTGCCCCGACGCTGACGCGCTTCGCCTCGAGCGAAGCGCTTGCGCCGCCGCAGTCCAGGGCGATTCCTTTGGGTTCCTTCGTGCTTCTCGTGCATCGGTATGGTTGCCGACCTTCGTGTCGGCTGTGATGGAGTGCACGGAAAAATGAAACGCATGCTGATCAATGCGACGCAGCCCGAAGAGCGTCGCCTGGCGATCGTCGATGGCCAGAAATTGCTCGATTTCGAAACCGAAATCGAGGGCCGCGAACAGCGCAAGGGCAATATCTACAAGGCGGTGGTGACCCGCGTCGAGCCCTCGCTCGAAGCTTGCTTTGTTGACTACGGCGAAGAGCGCCACGGCTTCCTGCCGTTCAAGGAAATCTCGAAAAACTATTTCCGCGAAGGCGCCAGCGTGCGCGACGCGCGTATCCAGGATGTGATCGCCAACGGCCAGGAACTGCTGGTCCAGGTGGAAAAGGAAGAGCGCGGCAACAAGGGCGCAGCGCTGACGACGTTTGTATCGCTGGCCGGGCGCTACCTGGTGCTGATGCCCAACAACCCGCGCGGTGGCGGCGTATCGCGGCGCATCGAAGGTGAAGAGCGCGAGGAGCTGAAGGATGCGCTGGACCAGCTCGAATACCCCAAGGGCATGTCGCTCATCGCGCGCACCGCCGGCATCGGCCGCAGCGCGCCCGAATTGCAGTGGGACCTGAACTACATGCTCAAGCTCTGGGACGCCATCGACGGCGCTTCCAAGGCCGGCAAGGGCGCCTTCCTGATCTACCAGGAAAGCTCGCTGGTCATCCGCGCGATCCGCGACTATTTCACCGCCGATGTCGGCGAAGTGCTGATCGACACCGACGATATCTTCGAGCAGGCGCAGCAGTTCATGAACCATGTGATGCCCGAGTCGGCATCCAAGGTCAAGCGCTACCGCGACGATGCGGCCCTGTTCAGCCGCTTCCAGATCGAGCACCAGATCGAGACCGCGTTCTCGCGCACCGTCAACCTGCCGGCCGGCGGCGCGATCGTGATCGACCATACCGAGGCGCTGGTCTCGGTCGATGTGAACTCGGCGCGCGCCACCCGTGGCGGCGACATCGAAGAAACCGCCACCCGCACCAACCTCGAAGCCGCCGACGAGATCGCGCGCCAGATGCGCCTGCGCGACCTGGGCGGCCTGATCGTGGTTGACTTCATCGACATGGAAGAATCGAAGAACCGCCGCGAAGTCGAGCAGCGCCTTCGCGATGCGCTGCGCAACGACCGCGCCCGGGTGCAGTTCAGCTCGATCAGCAAATTCGGCCTGCTCGAACTCAGCCGCCAGCGCCTGCGCCCGGCGCTCAGCGAAGGCAACCACATCACCTGCCCGCGCTGCAACGGCACCGGCCATATCCGCGATACCGAATCGAGCGCGCTGCAAATTCTGCGCATCATCCAGGAGGAGGCGCTGAAGGACAACACCGCGGCAGTGCATGCGCAGGTGCCGGTCGAAGTGGTCTCGTTCCTGTTGAACGAGAAGCGCACCGAGATCACCAAGATCGAGTTGAAGCAGCGGGTGACCGTGCTGCTGGTGCCCAACAAGCACCTGGAAACGCCGAACTACAAGTTGGAGCGCCTGCGCCACGACGATCCGCGGCTGGAGAATCTGCAGGCCAGCTATACGATGATTGAGGAACCGGACGACGAAGTCGGCATCACGCGGCGTGAGAAGGCCAAGGCCAAGCAGGAGCCGGTGATCAAGGGCATCCTGCCCGAGACCCCGGCGCCGGTGGTAGTCGTGCCCAAGCCGGGGGTGGCCGTGGCGCCTGTTGTGGCGCCAGCCCCTGCACCGCTGAAGGCCCAAGCCCCCGCTGCCGGCGGTGGCTTCTTCGGCTGGGTCAAGAAATTGTTCGGCAGCGACGAGTCGGCGACGACAACTTCGACCGTCGGCGCTGGCGCGGCGGCAGCGACCGCTGCTGCCGCCACGACGGCACAGGGTAAGCGCGAAGGCCGTGGCGACCGTGGTGACCGGAGCGAGGGCCGTGGCCGCCGCGATGGCCGTGGCCGCGATGGCGCGCCGCGGGAAGCCGGGCGCGAAGGTGGCCGCGACCGCGGTCGCGGTGGCCGCGGTGAGGGTCGTGGTGAAGCGCGCGGCGATGCACCGCGCGAGCGCGACACGCAACGCCGTGAGCCACGCCCCGCCAATGTGGACACGATGACGGCCGACAGCGCAACCCCGGTGGCGGAAGCCCGGCCGCCCCGCGGCGAGCGCAGTGAACGCGGCGAAGGCCGCCGCGGCCCGCGTGCCGAGCGCGAGCCGCGTCCGGCGCCGGTGGCCGACGAGGCGATGCCCGCGGCGCAGCCCTTTGTCGATACTTTGCCTGTTGCACCGACCGACGCCGCGGGCGACGCCGGTGAGCGCGATGCCAGCCGTCGCCGCCGCCGTCGCGGTGGTCGTGGCCGCGGTCGTGACGAGGGCGCCGCCGAGGGCGTGAATGTCGAGGCCGGCGAAATGCAGGGCAGCGAACAGGCCGTCGATTCAGCGCCGACCGCCGCGGAGTCGGTGACCATCGAAGCGCCGCAGGCTGTCGAAGCCGCACCGACGCCGCCGCGCTATGTCGAGCCCGAGGTGGCGCCGATGCGGCCCGTGCCCGCGCCGGCCCCTGTTGCCGCGCCCACGCCGGTTGCCGTGGCGCCGATGCTGGCCGCAGCCCTGGTCGCGCCGTCGCCGGCAGCGCCCTACCATCTGCCGACCGACGCCCTCGCGGCGATCGCCAGCGACGCCGGCCTGCAATGGGTCGGCTCCGACGCCGCGAAGATTCGCGCGGTCCAGGAGGCGATGGCCACCGAGCCCAAGCCGACCCATGTGCCACGCCAACCCAAGCCGCGCGCGGCCGTCGATGACAGCCCGCTGGTGCTGGTCGAGACGAAGAAGGATCTGTCGCAGGTGCGCCTGCCCTTCGACGCCTAGGCACCCCGCATCGATCGGGATAGGGTCCGATCATCGTTGATCGGACCCCTCCCACACCACCCGGCGTG
>CADEDE010000118.1 GCA_902825995.1 uncultured Burkholderiales bacterium | reverse complement strand
CAGGTAGCGCGTGATGCTGCGCATCACCCGCTCTGCGGCGCGTTGGCTTTTGACAAGAATGATCATGTCGTCGGCGTAGCGTGCAAAGCGGTGGCCCCGCTTTTCCAACTCTTGGTCGAGTTGGTACAGCAGGATGTTGGCCAGCAATGGCGAGAGTGGTCCGCCCTGCGGCGTGCCCACTTCGCTGGGTTCGATGTGCTCACCGACCAGCACGCCAGCGCGCAGGTAGCGCCCGATCAGGCCCAGCAGCCGGCGGTCGCGAATGGTTCTTCCGAGCAAGCTCATCAACACGTCGTGATTGACCGTGTCGAAGAATTTTGCGAGGTCGATGTCCACCGCGATCCGGTAGCCGTCCTTCACAGTCGCTTGCACCTGCCTGATCGCCTGGTGTGCATTGCGGCCCGGTCGAAAGCCGAAGCTCAGATCCGAGAACGTCGGATCGAAGATCGGCGTGAGCACTTGGGCGATGGCCTGCTGGACCACGCGGTCGGTGACCGTGGGAATTCCGAGCATGCGCTTGCCGCCGTCGGCCTTGGGTATCTCGACCCTTCGCACCGCCTGCGGCTTGTATCGCCCTTGCGTGATCTGCTCGCGCACGGTCGGCCAGTGTTCGCGCGCGTGGACGGGCCAGTCCTGCACGGTCACGCCGTCAATGCCCGGCGCTCCCTTGTTGGACTTCACCCGTTTCCATTTTCCAGCCCTTCAGCGGCCCGACTCCCGGCCGCCTACTACGGCGTCTGCTGACTTCTGCTCCGTCACGGCCGGCGTTGCCGCTGGTCGCGCTGCGCGCTTCGATGGTGGTTGCTGCCGTTTCTTCGACACGCGGCGGGCAGCTCGCCGCGGCGCTTGGACCTTGGTATCCCGGTGTGGCCCAGTCCGGGTTTTGCACCATCGACACGCACCGCTCGCGGTGCAGATCTCCCCAGGTAAGAACGCGAACTATCGGTGCACAAGCGCCGCATTTACCGTAGGCTGCGTACCGGTGGGCTTTGCTGTCATGTGCCAGCTCGCCTCGCAGCCCTCGGCCTTGTATGCGGTTTCTGTCCGTCGCCTCGCACCTCTTGCACTCGGGCTTCCTCCAGACCATCCCTCGCGGAATCGCCCTTGCCGTCGGCTCGTGGTTATCCTTGCTCTCATGACGAGTCCAAGTCGGTACTCCCACAGGGGACTTGCACCCCATAAGTTCGCGCCCATGCTGGGCGCACACCCTTCCATCGAGGGGATGCCCAAAAGGCTGCGCCTTTTGTGCACCCCTCATGTCAAACGTTGGCGGCTCAAAAAGACGCCCCTTGACACTCCGTACGGTTTTTCGTACCATCGTCTCCTTCCAAAGGAGAAGCACCGTGGCCGTACTCACTGCAAGCGAAGCCAGAGCCAACCTATACCGCCTCATCGATCAGACGGCTGAATCCCATCAACCCATAGTCATCGCAGGCAAACGAAGTTCCGCCGTGCTTGTCTCGGAGGAGGATTGGCAAGCGATTCAAGAAACGATGTTCCTGCTTTCGATACCAGGCATGAGGAAGTCAATCCGAGACGCCATGGCGGAACCGCTTTCCAAAAGCGCCAAGGAGCTGACCTGGTGAGTTGGGACCTCGTCTACTCGAAGCAGGCACTGAAGGATGCGAAGAAGCTGAAGGCGGCCGGGCTGAAGCCAAAGGCGCAAGAGCTGCTTGATATCCTGAAGAACAATCCCCTGCAGAACCCACCGTCATTCGAGAAGCTCATAGGTGACCTGGCAGGCGCCTACTCCAGGCGAATCAACATCCACAATCGGCTGGTGTATGAAGTCTTTCCCAAAGAAAAGGTTGTACGCATCCTTCGCATGTGGACCCACTACGAGTGAGCCGCCTCTCAACCGCCAGGGAGTTCGACCTCGACACGCAGCCCACCGGCTGGCGCAACCTGCAGCAACACGCTCCCACCATAAAGACTGACCAATTCGTGCACGATGGCCAGGCCCAATCCGCTGCCGGGCACCGATTCGTCCAGTCGCGCGCCGCGCGCCATCACGGCGTCGCGCCGCCCGGCTTCGATGCCGGAACCGTCGTCATCGATCACGATCCGCAGCCCGTCGCCACCCCCTGACCCGACCGATGCCGCGCTGACGCGCACCTCGTGCCGCGCCCATTTGCATGCGTTGTCGAGCAGGTTGCCGAGGATTTCCTGCAGATCCTGAACTTCGCCCGCGAACGCCAATCCGGGTTCTATCGGCGCGCAGACGAACGTGAGACCTCGACCGGCATGCACGCGTTCCATCACGCGCAGCAATCCGCTGACCACGGGTGACAGGGCCACTCGCGCGCCAGGCACACCCTGGGCCGCAGCGGCACGGGCGCGCGCCAGTTGCCAGTCAACGTGTCGGCGCGCAACGCCGACTTGCTCTTGGACCAGTGCAGCCAGTTCGCAGGCGGTCTCCGGGCGCTGCAGCGTGGTGGCGGCAGCCTGCGACATCGCCGCCAATGGCGTCTTGATGGCATGGGCCAGGTTGCCGGCCTGTGTACGCGCACGTGCGACGATCTCGGCGTTGCGGTCGAGTACACCGTTAAAGTCATCGATCAGGGGCTGCACCTCGGCGGGAAACCGTCCCTGCAGACGCTGCGATCGTCCGTCGTGAATTGAAGCCAGGGCTCGGTGCAATGCGCGCAGTGGTGCGAGGCCGATTGCGACCTGCGCCACGGCCGCGCCACACAGCAAACCCAGCAGGACAGCCAGTGAAGCGAGGAGCACCCCGTTGAATCGATCGACAGCCGCCCCAGTCTCACGCAGGTCCGCCGCGACTATCAATCGCCACGGCGTCGCGGCCGCGTCGCCCCGCGTCACGGTGCGTGCCACAAGCAGCAGCCGTGCGCCATCAGGGCCTGCCACCTCGTGGACGTGAACCACGCCGTCGGCCAACACGTCGCTCGGCAGGGTCAGCGTGGCATCCCACAGTGATCGCGACCGGATCAACCCGCGTTGCCGTGGGCCGGCTCCCCCATCGATTTGCCAGTAGAGGCCGGAGTACGGACGCGACCAGCGTGGATCGGTGAGCGTTTGCGGGTCGATCTGCGGCTGCCCCGTCGCGTCGAATTGGAGGCGTGCTGTCAGTTGGTCGAGCTGGGCCGTCAGCGTCGCACTGAACTGGCGCATCACATGATCGCGGAACAGGCCAGCCAGCAGGAGCCCGGCCAGGACCAGCGCCACCAGCAGGGCCACCAAGGTGGCCACCAGTAGCCGGAATCGCAGCGAGCGTGTCCAGCGGCGGCCTGTCATGGGTTTCAAGTGCTCGCCGCCAGCCGATAGCCCATGCCGCGAACAGTCTCGATGGTCTCGGGTGGAAGCTTCCGGCGCAGGCGACCGATGAAGACCTCGATCGTGTTGGAGTCCCGGTCGAAGTCCTGGGCGTACATGTGCTCAGTCAGCTCGGTGCGAGACACCACGCTGCCGGGCCTGTGCATCAGGTACGACAACAGCCGGTATTCATGGCTTGTCAGGTTCACCGGCTGCCCGTTCAGTGTGACGCGGCCGCTGCGTGTGTCCAGCGCCAGGGCGCCGCATTGCAGCAGCGGCGACGCCAGGCCCCGGGCACGGCGGATCAGCGCGCGAACCCGCGCCAGCAGTTCTTCCATGTGGAAGGGCTTGGCCAAGTAGTCGTCGGCACCGGCGTCGATGCCGGCCACCTTTTCGTGCCAGCTGTCGCGGGCGGTGAGGATCAACACCGGCAATGTCAGGCCTGCCTCGCGCCAGCGCTTGAGCACACTCAGGCCGTCGAGCACCGGCAGGCCCAGGTCGAGCACCACCACGTCGAATGGTTCGGTGGAGCCCAAGTGGTGCGCATCGCTTCCGTTGTTGGCATCGTCGACCACGTAGCCAGCCTCCTCCAGCCCGGCACGCAATTGCGCACGAAGTGTGGGCTCGTCTTCGACCAGCAGCACTCTCATGCGGGCATCGATGGATTGCGGGGGCTCATTTCGGCGGATCCTTCGGGGGCATTGCCTTACGGTCGCCCTTGCGTTTGAGCTTGAGTACCTGCCCCGTGCGGGCATCGAGCTCCAGCTTCAGCAACTGCCCATTGGCCTGCAGCAGCTTGACCTCGTAGATCCAGCGGCCATTGTCCCGGTCGAGTTCGAGTTCGAGTTCGAGCACCTGGCCCGGGTGCGTGCGCTGCAATCGCTCGAGCAGGGTGGGCAGTGGCAATACCGCTCCGGCCTGGACCGCTGCGCGCGCGCGCTCATGGTCGTCCTTGTCGCTGCCCCAGGCGATAGGCAGCGACAAGGTGATCAGCAGCAGCATCGCCAGCGTGGTGCGCACCGCGGCCAGGCCGCGGTTTCCACGGTGGACGGAGACGGTGGCACGGCGGAAGTTCACGGCCCGATTGTCGGCGCTCGTGTCTGAATTGCAGATGAACGAGCCCTTCAGGATCGGTTCAAGCGCACGCCCGAAAAATGCCGCTATTGACCGCTGATGTTGGTCAACCTCAGGAGCCGCGATGAACTTCACTTCCTTGCCCGCACGCCGGTGCCGCCGATCCTGCTCGATCCAGCGGCTCATCAGGGTACCTTCGTGCTGCGCACTCCGGTATTCGCCCTTGGGGCGGCCCGGCGGGCT
>CADEDE010000117.1 GCA_902825995.1 uncultured Burkholderiales bacterium | reverse complement strand
CAATGTGAGCAGGAATGAGCATGAATAATACGTTAGCGCTTATGCCCCCAAGGGGCGCTCAGGCCGCTTGGGGCGGCCCTGCACTGGCTTGAAAGGATCTGAACGTGTGCGGCATCGTCGGTGTGATCTCCAGGGCGCCCGTCAACCAGCTGATCTATGACGCGCTGCTGCTCTTGCAGCACCGCGGTCAGGACGCTGCCGGCATCGTCACGATGCAGGACACCAAGTGCTTCATGCAGAAGTCGCGCGGCATGGTGCGCGACGTCTTTCGGACCCGCAACATGCGCGCGCTGTCCGGCAACGTGGGCTTGGGCCAGGTGCGTTACCCGACCGCCGGCAACGCCTACAGCGAAGAAGAAGCGCAGCCGTTCTATGTCAATGCGCCGTTTGGCATCGTGCTGGTGCATAACGGCAACCTGACCAATGCCCAGGCGCTGAAGGCCGAACTGTTCGACGTCGATCGCCGCCATATCAATACCGAGAGCGATACCGAGGTTCTTATCAATGTGCTGGCCCATGAGATCGAGTTGGCTGCGCGCGATCTGCCACTGTCACCCGAGGCGATTTTCAAGGCCGTAGCCGCTGTGCATCGACGGGTCAAGGGCTCTTATGCGGCGATTGCGCTGATTGCCGGCCACGGCCTGCTGGCCTTCCGCGACCCGTTCGGCATCCGGCCGCTGGTCTTCAGCCAGGCCAAGGACGGCGAAGTGATGGTCGCTAGCGAAAGCGTTGCGCTCGACGGCACGGGCCACCAACTCGCGCGCGATGTGGCGCCGGGCGAGGCGGTCTTTATCGACATGGCGGGAACGGTGCATACCCGCCAATGCGCCGTGCGGCCGAGCCTGAACCCGTGCATGTTCGAGTTCGTCTATCTGGCTCGGCCCGATTCGGTGATGGACGGTATCTCGGTCTATCAGGCGCGGCTGAATATGGGCGAGACCCTGGCGCAACGCCTGATCTCGACCATGCCGCCGTCGGAGATCGACGTGGTGATCCCGATCCCCGAATCGAGCCGCCCGAGCGCGATGCAACTGGCGCAGAAGATCGGCAAGCCCTACCGCGAAGGTTTCGTCAAGAATCGCTACGTCGGCCGCACCTTCATCATGCCCGGCCAGGCGGTGCGCAAGAAAAGCGTGCGCCAGAAGCTCAACGCCATCGGCGTCGAATTCAGGGGCCGCAACGTGCTGCTGGTCGATGACTCGATCGTGCGAGGCACCACCAGCAAGGAGATCGTGCAGATGGCGCGGGAAGCCGGTGCGCGCAAGGTTTACATGGCCTCCGCAGCGCCGCCGGTACGCTTCCCCAACGTCTATGGCATCGACATGCCGACCAAGGAAGAACTGGTCGCCAACGGCCGCAGTATCGAAGAGATTCGCCAGTTCATCGGCGCCGACGCGCTGATCTACCAGGATGTCGATGCGATGAAGCGCGTGGTCGGGGCCTTGAACCCACGGGTAGTGAGCTTCGAGGCCAGTTGCTTCGACGGCCGCTACATCACCGGCGATGTCGGCGATGCCGACCTTGCGGCGCTCGAGGCGCAGCGCCGTCTGCAGTTCGAAGAAGAGGAGTCCAACGATCGGGGCCGCCTGGCGCTGCAAAGCGTGGCCGAGAAAGCATGAGCATCAAGAAGCTGCCGCGCGTGGACCTGCCGGCCGATGTACGGCTCGATACCCTGGCCGTGCGCGAGGGCCTGCCGCCTTCGCAATGGGGCGAGAACTCGGAGGCACTGTTCCTGACGAGTTCATTCGTCCACCCCGATGCGGCAACGGCCGCGGCACGCTTCGCCAACGAGGAGGAAGCCTTCGTCTACAGCCGCTTCTCGAACCCGACCGTGACGATGATGGAGCGCCGCCTGGCCGCGCTCGAAGGCACCGAAGCCTGCATCGGCACCTCGAGCGGCATGGCCGCGATCCTGCTGCTGGTGATGGGCCTGTTGAAGGCCGGCGACCATGTCGTCTGTTCGCAAAGCGTGTTCGGCTCGACCATCAAGCTGCTGCAGGGCGAGTTCGGCAAGTTCGGGGTGCAGACGAGCTTCGTTTCGCAGACCGATGTGGCCCAGTGGCGCACGGCCATCAAGCCGAATACGAAACTGCTGTTTGCGGAGTCGCCGACCAATCCGCTGACCGAGGTTTGCGACATCGCCACGTTGGCAACGATCGCGCACGATGCCGGCGCGCTGCTGGCGGTCGATAACTGCTTCTGTTCGCCGGCCCTGCAGCAGCCGGCAAAGTTGGGCGCCGACATCGTCATGCACTCCGGCACCAAGTACCTCGACGGCCAAGGCCGGGTCATCGCCGGCGCACTGTGCGCCGGCGAGCAACTGGTCAATGAAAAACTGGTGCCGGTGATGCGCAGCGCCGGCATGAGCCTGTCGCCTTTCAATGCCTGGGTGGTGCTGAAGGGCTTGGAAACCCTGTCGATCCGCATGCGGGCGCAAAGCGAGCGTGCGATGGCGATGGCGCAGTGGCTCGAAACGCAAGCGTTGGTCGAGCGGGTCTATCACCCTAGCCTGCCGTCGCATCCGCAACATGCACTGGCGATGGCTCAGCAATCGGGGCAGGGCGGGGCGGTGGTGACGTTCACTGTCAAGGGCGGCCGCGCCGCAGCGTTCGCGGTGATCGATGCCACGCGTATCTGCTCGATAACGGCCAACCTCGGCGATACCAAGACCACCATCACGCATCCGGCCAGCACCACGCATGGCCGTCTGAGCGAAGAGCAGCGTCTGGCCGCCGGTATCACGCAGGGGATGATCCGGCTGGCCGTCGGCCTGGACGATGTCGAGGATCTGAAGGGCGATCTCGCGCGCGGCTTTGCGTCATTGGCGACATGACGGTTCGCACCCGCATTGCGCCGTCGCCGACCGGCTTTCTGCACCTGGGCACCGCGCGCACCGCACTGTACTCATGGGCCTATGCGCGCCATCACGGCGGGCAGTTCGTGCTGCGCATCGAAGACACCGACGTCGCACGCTCGACGCAGGATTCGGTCGATCAGATCCTAGCCTCGATGCGCTGGCTCGGGCTGGATTTCGACGAGGGCCCGATCTACCAGATGCAGCGGCTGGCGCGCTACCAGGCTGTTGCCGAGCAGCTGATCGCGAGCGGCCACGCCTACCGCTGCTATTGCACGCCCGCCGAGCTGGATGCGATGCGCGAGGCGCAGCGCGCGCGCGGCGAGAAGACACACTACGACGGCCGCTGGCGCCCCGAGCCCGGCAAGGCGCTGCCGCCAGCTCCGGCCGACGTGACCCCGGTGATCCGCCTGAAGAATCCGCTCGACGGCTATGTGACCTGGCGCGACCTGGTCAAGGGCGAAATCACGATCAGTAACGGCGAGATCGACGACCTGATCCTGGTTCGTCCTGACGGCGTGCCGACCTACAACTTCGCGGTCGTCGTCGATGACTGGGACATGCGCATCACGCATGTCTTCCGTGGCGATGAGCACGTCAACAACACGCCCTGGCAGATCAATATCTTTCGCGCCCTCGGCGCAGCACTGCCGCAGTTCGGCCATTGCCCGATCATCCTCGGCGACGATGGCCTGAAACTGTCCAAGCGCCGCGGTGCGGTCAGCGTCACGGTCTATGAAGATGCGGGCTACCTGCCCGAAGCCATGCTTAACTACCTGGCGCGCCTGGGCTGGAGCCACGGCGACGAAGAACTCTTCACGAGCCAGCAGATGGTGGCCTGGTTCGATGGCAGCCATCTCGCCAAAAGCCCGGCGCAATGGGATCCGGCCAAGCTGGCGTGGGTCAACGCGCACTACATCAGGCAGGCCGACGACGCGCGCCTCGCGCCCTTGGTGCAGGCGCAGTTGGCCACGCGCGGCGTGAAGGCCGATGACCTCGATCATTTATCGCGCGCCTGCGCCTTGTTCAAGGACCGCTGCAGCACCACGGTCGAACTGGCCGACTGGTTGCAGATGTACTTTGTGGCGGTGGTGCCCAGCGCCCAAGACCTCGCAACCCATGTGACACCCGCCGTGCGCCCTGCGCTGGTGAGCCTTCGCGATCGCCTGGCCGCGATCGCCTGGAACCAGGCCGCGATCGCGACGGCGCTGAAGGAAACATTGGCCGCGTATCAATTGAAGATGCCGCAACTGGCGCCGGCAATTCGCGTCCTGGTTTGTGGCCGCCCGCAAACGCCTTCGATCGACGCGGTACTCGCACTCTTCAGGCGTGATGCGGTGCTCGTTGGCCTTCAAAGGATCTGAAAAAGCTGTCTATAATCGCGGTCTTGCTTGAACGGCGCGGCCGCTCCTGAATGGGGGTATAGCTCAGCTGGGAGAGCGCTTGCATGGCATGCAAGAGGTCAGCGGTTCGATCCCGCTTACCTCCACCAAGACCGCAAGGTCATGGTGCAAGAAGTCAGCGCGGGCGCGCGGTTCGGGTGTGATGAAGGTTTTCAAGTCCCCTTCGTCTAGAGGCCTAGGACACGACCCTTTCACGGTTGTAACAGGGGTTCGAATCCCCTAGGGGACGCCAACGCAAGTTGGCCGATCGGAGCGCTCATTCGGGAGTGGTAGTTCAGTTGGTTAGAATACCGGCCTGTCACGCCGGGGGTCGCGGGTTCGAGTCCCGTCCACTCCGCCAACAA
>CADEDE010000116.1 GCA_902825995.1 uncultured Burkholderiales bacterium | reverse complement strand
TGCGACCGTATCAATGTGAGCAGGAATGAGCATGAATAATATGTTAGCGCTTATGTCCAAAGGGGGAACTGTCAAGGTTTACGGGGAGGGATTTCCCTGGGATGGCATCATCCAGTGCTCGAACCACGGGGCCTGATCGATGAATGCCGTCATTCCCGCGCCAGCGCAAGCCACGGTTCCCGTGGCCGGCGGCGGCGTCTTCCCGGTGCGCCGCATTTATTGCGTCGGCCGCAACTATGTCGAACACGCGCAGGAGATGGGCTTTACCGGCCGCGAGCCGCCTTTCTTTTTCATGAAACCGGCCGATGCGGTGGTGGCGGTGGCCGAAGGCGAAACCGGGGTCATCGATTACCCCTCGCTGACGCAGAACCTGCACCACGAGATCGAGCTGGTGGTGGCCATCGGCGCCGGCGGCCGCGATATCGCCGCGGCCGATGCCTTCAAGCACATCTACGGCTATGCGGTGGGCCTGGACATGACGCGGCGCGACCTGCAAGGCGAGATGAAGAAGCAGGGCCGGCCCTGGTGCATCGGCAAGGGCTTCGACCAGTCGGCCCCGATCGGGCCGATCCACGCCGCGTCGGCCAGCGGTGAATTGAGCCGCGGCGCGATCACGCTGGCGGTGAATGGCCAGCCACGCCAGGCGGGTGATTTGAGCCAGCTCATCTGGAAGGTCGGCGAAATCATCGAACATCTGAGCCGTGCCTGGGTGCTGGCGCCGGGTGATCTGATCTTCACCGGCACGCCGGCCGGGGTGGCCGCGGTGCTGGCCGGCGATGTGATGCTGGGCGCCATCGAGGGCCTGGGCAGCCTGCGCGTGGCGGTGCGTTGAGGCGTAAAGGGATCTGACAACCATGGATCTCTATAACTATTTCCGTTCCTCGGCCTCGTGGCGCGTGCGCATCGCGCTGGCGCTGAAGGGTCTGGACTACGACTACAAATCGGTGCATCTGTCGAAGAACGAGCAGTTCACCGAGTCGTACTCGGCGGTGTCGGCGTCGCGCCTGGTGCCCTTGCTCAAAGACGGCGACGCGCTGCTGACGCAGTCGCTGGCGATCGTCGAATACCTCGACGAAACCCACCCCGAACCGGCCCTGCTGCCGCGTGATGCGCTGGGCCGGGCCCGGGTGCGCGCGCTGGCCTACGACATCGCCTGCGAAATCCACCCGCTGAACAACCTGCGCGTGCTGCGCTACCTGGTGCACGATTTGAAGCTGAGCGAAGACGACAAGAACCGCTGGTACCGGCATTGGGTCGAGACCGGCCTGGAGACCGTCGAGCGCCAGTTGGCCGATGCGCGCAGCGGCCGCTTCTGCCACGGCGATACGCCGACGCTGGCCGACATCACGCTGGTGCCGCAAATCTTCAACGCCCAGCGCTTCGCTTGCCGGCTCGAGCATGTGCCGGCGGCGATGCGCATCTTCGAGGCCTGCATGAAGCTCGACGCCTTCGAGCAGACGCGGCCGGAGAAATGTCCGGATGCCGCTTGAAGGGGCGATCGCACCCGACTGGCCGGTCGATGTCCGCGTCGGCGCGTTGATGAGCACGCGCGCCGGCGGTGTCAGCGTTGCGCCTTTTGGCAGCCTGAACCTCGGCCGCTCGGCCGGCGACGCGCCGCCAGCGGTCGATGAAAACCGGCGCTGCTTTGCGGCGGCACTCGGGGCGCGGCCGGTGTGGCTGTCGCAGGTGCATGGCGCGCGCGTGCTGCACCTGAGGTCGGATGCTGAATACGCGGCGCTCGAGGCCGATGCCGCCATCGCCACCGACCCCGGCATCGCCTGCACCGTGATGGTCGCCGACTGTCTGCCGGTGTTGTTCGCGGCGCCCGGGGGCCGCGGCGTCGGCGCGGCGCATGCCGGCTGGCGCGGCCTGGCCAGCGGCGTGCTCGAAGCCACGGCCGCGGCGCTGTGCGAGGCCGCGGCCTGCGCACCGAACGAATTGCAGGCCTGGCTCGGCCCCTGCATCGGGCCGCACCAGTTCGAAGTCGGCGCCGACGTGGTCCAGGCCCTCGGCAGCGGGCCTCACTTCGTTGCACGACCGCGCCCCGACGGCGCGATGCGCTGGCTGGCCGACCTGCCGGGCCTGGCGCGCGAGCGGCTGCGTGCCGCTGGCCTCGCGCAAATCGGCGGCGGCGCCTGGTGCACCGTCGAAGACGCCTCACGCTTCTTCTCGTTTCGCCGCGACGGCGTCACCGGCCGCATGGCCGCCGCCGTCTGGCTGCGTGGCTGACACTGGCCCCAGGAGCGCCGCGACCATGAGCAGCCGACCCCGACCCAGCGCAACGCCGGCGCATGCCGATACTGCTGAAGCCTTCGGCAACGCCGTCGGCGAAATCTGGAAGTCGATGCAGGGCCTGTCGCTGCCGCTGCCGGCGCTGAGCGCGCTGCAGGCCGATTACATCAAGGACGCGACGGCGCTGTGGAACGGCGCCGTCGAGCGCTATCGCGACCGGGCCGGCCAGGGCGCGATAGCGCTCGACGACCGCCGCTTCGCCGCCAACGACTGGGCCAGCAACCCGGGCGCGGCGCTGGCCGCCCAGACCTACCTGCTCAATGCGCGCACGCTGATGAAGATGGCCGACGCGGTCGAAGGCGATGCCAAGACGCGGGCCCGCATCCGCTTCGCGGTGCAGCAGTGGATCGATGCCGCGAGCCCGAGCAACTACCTCGCACTCAACCCCGAAGCGCAGCGCAAGGCGATTGATTCCAAGGGCGAAAGCATCACCCAAGGTGTGCGGCAGCTGTGGCAGGACATCCAGCAAGGCCATGTCTCGCAAACCGACGAGAGCGTCTTCGAGGTCGGGCGCAATGTGGCGGCCAGCGAGGGCGCGGTGGTCTTCGAGAACGAGTTGTTCCAGTTGCTCGAATACAAGCCGCTGACCGCGAAAATGCACCAGCGCCCGATGCTCTTCATCCCGCCGTGCATCAACAAGTACTACATCCTCGACTTGCAGCCCGACAACTCGCTGATCCGCTATACCGTGGCCCAGGGCCACCGCACTTTCGTCGTCAGCTGGCGCAACCCCGATGCGGCGCTGGCCGCGAAGACCTGGGACGACTATATCGAACAGGCCGCGATCCGCGCGATCAAGGAGGTGCAGGCCATCAGCGGGCAGGACACGATCGATACGCTGGGTTTTTGCGTCGGCGGCACGATTCTGGCGACCGCGCTGGCGGTGCTGGCCGCACGTGGCGAGCAGCCGGCCGCCAGCGTCACGCTCTTGACCACGCTGCTGGATTTTTCCGACACCGGCGTGCTCGATCTGTTCATCGACGAACCCGCGGTGCAATTGCGCGAGATGACGATCGGCGAGCAGGCCCCCAACGGCCCCGGCCTGCTCAAGGGCCAGGAGCTGGCCAGCACCTTCAGTTTTCTGCGCCCGAACGACCTGGTTTGGAACTACGTCGTCGGCAATTACCTCAAGGGCGACAAGCCGCCGCCCTTCGATCTGCTGTACTGGAACGGCGATTCGACGAATCTGCCGGGCCCCATGTTCTGCTGGTACCTGCGCCACACCTACCTGCAAAACGAGTTGCGCATTCCGGGCCAGCTCGAAGTCTGCGGCGAGAAGATCGACCTGGGCAGGATCGAGGCGCCGGTCTTCCTCTACGGCTCGCGCGAGGACCACATCGTGCCCTGGCAGTCCGCGTTCGCGAGTACCCGGATCATCAAGGGCCCGCTGCGCTTCGTGCTCGGCGCGTCGGGGCACATTGCCGGCGTGGTCAACCCGCCGGCCGCCAGGAAACGCAGCCACTGGGTCGATGGAAAATTGGGTGGCACGGCCCAGCAATGGTTCGAGTCGGCCAGGCAAGTGCCGGGCAGCTGGTGGACCGATTGGGCCGCGTGGCTGAAACCCCATGCCGGCAAGCAGGTGCCCGCCCCCAAGCGCTACGGCAACAAAACGCACAAAGTCATCGAACCCGCCCCAGGCCGTTACGTCAAAGCCAAAGCCTGATTCACGAAGGAGACCCTCATGGCCACAGATATCGTCATCGTCGCCGCCGCCCGCACGGCAGTCGGCAAATTCGGCGGCACGCTCGCCAAAACGCCTGCCGCCGAACTCGGCGCGGCAGTCATCGTCGA
This sequence comes from uncultured Burkholderiales bacterium, assembly GCA_902825995.1. GTDB lineage: Bacteria > Pseudomonadota > Gammaproteobacteria > Burkholderiales > Burkholderiaceae_C > CADEEN01. Next base: position 659 of record CADEDE010000116.1, on the reverse strand, counting down.
GTTGTTGATGCGCGCCAAATTGACGGGTGACCAGATCGGTGAAGTGATCCTCGGCCAGGTGCTGACGGCCGGCGCGGGCCAGAACCCCGCGCGCCAGGCGGCCATCAAATCGGGCCTGCCCAAGGTCGTGCCGGCGATGACCATCAACAAGGTTTGCGGCTCGGGCCTCAAAGCCGTGATGCTGGCCGCGCAGGCCATCCGCGACGGCGACAGCGAAATCGTCATCGCCGGCGGCCAGGAGAGCATGAGCCTGGCGCCGCACGTGCTGCCGAATTCGCGCAACGGCCAGCGCATGGGCGACTGGAAGCTCGTCGACACGATGATCGTCGACGGCCTGTGGGACGTCTACAACCAGTACCACATGGGCATCACCGCCGAGAACGTGGCGAAGAAGCACGGCATCAGCCGCGAGCAGCAGGATGCGCTGGCGCTGGCCAGCCAGCAGAAGGCGGCCGCCGCGCAGGACGCCGGCAGGTTCAAGGACGAGATCGTGCCCTTCAGCATCGCGCAGAAGAAGGGCGATCCGATCGTCTTCGCCAACGACGAGTTCATCAATCGCAAGACCAGCGCCGACGTGCTCGCCGGCCTGCGCCCGGCCTTCGACAAGGCCGGCAGCGTGACCGCCGGCAACGCCTCGGGCCTGAACGACGGCGCCGCCG
>CADEDE010000115.1 GCA_902825995.1 uncultured Burkholderiales bacterium | reverse complement strand
CCCTGGCTCAATATTGAGTCGGCACGGTGGCTCAGATTTGAATCGGCGCCGACATATGACCCGCTGGCCATGCGTTTGGCCATGGCGCAAGCGCCTCCGCGCCCACGCCCGTAGCTGCCCACGCACGACAGCGAAGCCTTACTGCAACATCGCGCCTGATTCGCGCCTCGGTGCGTCGGACCGCGCACCTCTCGTGCCTCTGACGTCTGTCGCGGCGAGTTCGGCGATGGCGACCTGCCCTGCGGACAACGGGTGAATCCGGTGCGCGCCAAGCTCTGAACAAGTCGGTTTGTTGAGCACTGATACCAAGTCGCGTTCAATAAATTAGATATGATGTTGTTCCACGGACTTCAAGGAGCCGTGGATGAAGAGTCTGATCGTGGGCGACAAGTCGACCGTTCGACGGTTGGCCGAGAGGCTCAAGCGAGCCGACAGCCACTCGGAGTACCAGCGCATCCAGTGCGTGCTGATACGGGCCACGCTGGGCAGCTCGGCCGCCGAGATTGCACGACTGCTGGGCTGGTCGACTGCGACGGTGCATGTGCTGCACTCGCGCTGGGCCAAGGAGGGCGAGGCGATCTTCGATGTTCGGGGCCGTGGCGGCAGGCACCACCAGTACCTGACACCCGAGCATGAGCAAGAGCTGCTGGCGCCGTTCGTTCAACGTGCCCAGGCCGGCGGGATGCTGACGGTGGCTGAGGTTCAGCAGGCGTATCGCGAGCGCTCGGGCAAAGAGGTGGCGCGCTCGACGATCTACCGGCTGTTGGAACGCCACGGCTGGTGCAAAGTGGTGCCGCGGCCCAGGCATCCGAAGGCAGACGTTGCGGCGCAGGCCGCCTTTAAAAAAACTGCGCCGCACGGTACGCCAAGAGGTCTTGCGCCAGGCTGAACAGGGCCGCTGCGTGCGGTTGATGTTCCAGGATGAGGGCCGCTTCGGCTTGCTCGGCACGCCTCGGCGGTGCTGGGCGCCGCGCGGCACGCGCCCGGTGGTGGGTGCGCGACTGGAGCGCAAGTATCTCTACGCCTTCAGCGCAGTCAGTCCGCACGACGGCGTGCTCGACAGTCTGGTGCTGCCATGGGTCAACGCCGAAACGATGTCGCTGTTCTTGGCCGAAGTGGCGCTGCGCCACCGCGAGGAGTTCGTCCTCATGGTCATGGACCAAGCCGGCTGGCACCTGGCCGGCGAGCTTGTCGTGCCCGAGAACATGCGGCTGCTCTTCCTGCCGCCCTACAGCCCCGAGCTGAACCCGGCCGAGCACTTGTGGGAGGCGCTGCGCGAAGAGTGCTTCGCCAACCACGTCTTCGCTGGCCTCGATGCCGTCGAGCATGCCCTCATCGCAGGGCTGCGATCCCTCGAAGCTGACTCGTCGCGAACCCAGTCAATGACCGGGTTCAAGTGGATCACTTCTATACGTTTGAACGCGACTTAGTATGAAAGCCCTAGGCAAATCAATGCTCTAGGGCTTTTTTCTTGTCGCAGCACTTCCCATGCGATCTCTCCGGCTCCGAGTTCACATTGCAGGAACTTCTACAGGAACCGCAAAATCTCTCGCGTTGTTGCTGCGGAGTTCCTGCATGGCCCATCACCTCATCCCCTCGAACGCAACGATCAAGTCGATCAAGGCCGGTGACGCCAGGCATCGCCTCACCGATGGTGCCGGTCTGTACCTGCGGCTGTTCGTCAAAGGCGGCTCGCACGGTTGGCGCTTCGACTACAGCTTGAACGGAAGGCGCAATACGCTGAGCCTGGGAACCTATCCCGACACCAGCCTGAGTCTTGCGTGAAAGAAGGCGGATGAAGCGCGCAAGCTGGTCAGCGCGGGCACCGATCCGAGCGATGTCCGAAAGGAGACTCGCAGCGAACTCGTGATACGCCAAATGGCAGCACAACGCGTCATGGCCGGCTTGCCGCCAATCGACTCCTTCGAAGCGGTCGCGCGTGAGTGGCACGACAAGAACGTGCCGACAGGCTTGCACCGGCTGTGCGCGCCCGGCCGCGGCCAGCGCCAGCGGATGGTCCATATTGGCGGAGGCGAAGACATCGGCACGCTCGCCGCCGAGCAGGCGGTCGCGCAGCAAGCCCGAGGCGCCGAACACGAACGCCACCTTCTGGCCGCCAGGCGAGGCCTCGAAGTCGGCGCCGATGCGCGTCAGCGCCGCACGCAGGCTGCCGGCGGCATAGACGGTGACGGTCGGCTCGGCCAGCGGCGTCTGCGCGCCGGCAGCCGTCATCGCCCCTGCAAGTACCGCGCCCGTCCAGCGCCTCATTGCTTCGAGTTGGCGTTGGGGAAGAACAGCTGTTCGCCTTCGATCTTGTAGTTCGCGATCGCGGCTTGCCCCGACGGAGAAATCACCCACTCGACGAACTGCTGACCGACGTCCGTCTTCACATGCGGATGCTTCGCGGGATTCACGAGCATCACGCCGTACTGGTTAAACAGGCGCTTGTCGCCCTCGACCAAGATCGCAAGATCGGCGCGGCTCTTGAAGCTCAGCCAGGTGCCGCGGTCGGCCAGTACGTAGGCATTGCTCTGAGCCGCGAGGTTCAGCGCCGGGCCCATGGCGCAACCGCACTCCTTGTAGCCGGCGGGCTTGGCGGCAGCAACGTCGATGTTGGCCGCCTTCCAGTAGCGCAGTTCCGCCGCATGCGTGCCGCTCTTGTCGCCGCGCGAGATGAAGCTCTGTGTCGACGTGCCGAGCTTGGCCAGCGCCGCGGTGATGTCGCCACCCTTGATGCCTGCAGGATCAGACTTCGGCCCGATCAGCACGAAATCGTTGTACATGACGGGGAAACGCTTGACGCCGAAACCCTCGCCGACGAACTTGTCCTCCGCCGCGGTGTCGTGCACGAACACCACGTCGGCGTCGCCGCGCCGGCCCATGTCCAGCGCCTGGCCGGTGCCGACCGCAACCACGCGCACGTCGATGCCCTGGTCCTTCTTGAACGCCGGCAGCAGGTGACTGAACAGCCCGGACTGCTCGGTGGAGGTGGTGGAGGCGACGATGATGGATTTGTCCTGAGCCTGGCCGGGCGCGGCAAGCGCCAGCAATGCGACGGTGAGGAAGGCCAGCAGACCGTGGCGCCGAGTGGTTTTGTGCATGGAGCGCATTCTTCTCGTTCCTGCCATCACCGACCATATGCCGGCGCGTGCATATCGCCGCGCACAGTGCACGCTGGCAGCATGGTCTTGCCTTGACTTGTGCGCGGTGCCGTAGGCGCCTGCACTCCTTCCGTCAGCGAAGCTTCGACCTCAGCATTGAGCAAGTCCAGTTGAGCGGGCTTCGGCTTGATCCACGATGCGAGGCGCATGCGCCGATCGTGCCGAAGCGCACCGACTCATGGAAGTGCCTCGCTGCGTGTGGTTCATCGTCTCGGCGGATCGCACGCAGTCTTGTGCGTTCTCGTAGCGCCTCGGAACGACTCGCGGATGTTGACGAAAGGTTTCAACTTTCTTCGCCGCCGACTGTCGAACCGATGTCCGCGAGGAGTGATAGCTCAGGTGCTATCATTTACCCATGCCGACAATTGTGTTGGACACCAACGTGCTGGTTGCTGCGCTCCTGCGCGGTGGTGGCAGTGCTCGTGCAGTGCTTCGAGCTTGTTTGTGCAATCAGTACCAGCCTGTTCTTGGGCCGGCGTTGCTTGCGGAGTACGAAGACGTGCTGGGCCGATCGGACCTGTTCGCCGGCTCCTTGTTGTCCGCCAAGGAACGGGGCGAAGTGTTCGATGGTCTTTTGAATCGCTGCCGCTGGGTCGAGGTGTTCTACGCCTGGCGGCCCAACCTGCCCGACGAAGCCGACAACCATCTCATCGAGCTGGGTGTGGCCGCGCAAGCCGACGCCATCGTTACGCGCAACCTGCGCGATGTGGCGCGCGGTGAGTTGAAGTTCCCCTCGCTCAGGGTCCTCACGCCTGAGCAATGTTTGGAGGTTTTCCAATGTCCACCTTGACGATCCGTTTGCCCGACGACAAGCACGAGCGCCTGAAAGCGCTCGCCAAATCGAACTCGATCAGCATCAACAAGCTGATGGATGAACTCGCCACCGTCGCGCTGGCCAACTACGACGCACGGGTGCGCTTCGAGACGCGTGCAACGCGCGGCAATCCCAAGCGGGCGTTGTCTTTGCTCGACAAGCTCGACCGAGCAGGCTGAGTGGTGCTCGATGCACCCGCACGCGAATGCAGGAACTTTTGCAGGAACTACCGTCACCAGGATGTTCCAAATCAAGTCTGCAACTGCATTTGCGCGGCGTTTTCGATCCTCCTCGTCCCACCATCCGACAGTGCGCCGTGATCCTCCAAAGTGTTGTGCCCTAGTGTGCCTAGGGCCATAACGGTGCTGGTTTGGAACGGCTTCCAAAGGGCGAGCGCACGATTATGGTTCCATGAGGCGCTGATTGTGGAACCGGTCGGCCGCCAACCCTGGATAGCGTTGGCCGGCAGTTGACCGGCTAGGACTTGGTGCCGGCCTTGGCGACGCGGCGCTGGACAAGTTGTGGATGTCGCACCGCAGATGGCTATTCGGGCAAGCACTTGCCTGCAACGCAGGGTTCTCGGCAGGGCGTGCGATCCACGGTAAGCGCGCAATAAACCCCGTCCTTGATTGAGCCGCCTTGGTCTGACAGCCTACGTTCCCACGTAGGTGAACGTGGGAACGTGATGTCAGACGCAATGCAAGAGTTGGCGCGCCGGCTGGTGGTCGGGCGCAAGAGTGACGGCCGCGCCGTGTACGACGAAGCGGTCAAGGCCGAGTTGGTGGGTAAGCGCGCAATAAACCCCGTCCTTGATTGAGCCGCCTTGGTCTGACAGCCTAC
>CADEDE010000114.1 GCA_902825995.1 uncultured Burkholderiales bacterium | reverse complement strand
ACCGTATCAATGTGAGCAGGAATGAGCATGAATAATACGTTAGCGCTTATGCCCCCGAGGGGCGCTCAGTTGGCTCGGGAGCGGCCCAGCGCCGACTGAGCCGCCGGCTTGACATGGCGCAAGCGTGGCATACGCTTGCACATGCACAGTGACACGAAACCCAACCGCCCCGGGAGGTTCCCATGTTCAAGCGCATCCTCGTTCCCACCGACGGTTCCGACATCACGGCCAAGGCCACCCAGACGGCCATCGCGCTGGCCAAGCTGCACGGCGCGTCGGTCTATGCCATCAGCGTGAAGGAGCCTTTTCCTTACAGCGCCATCTCCGAAATGCAGCCGGTTCCGCCGCAGGAGTTTTACGACGCGCAGGAGCGCATTGCGGCGGCGCGCGTGAAGGCGGTGGTCGATGCGGCCGGCGTCTCTGGCGTTGCCTGCAACGGCCACACCGTCGAAGCTCTGCACGCCTGGGAGGCGATCCTCGGGCATGCGAAGTCGCAGCAGTGCGATTTGATCGTGATGGCGTCGCACGGGCGACGGGGCGTCGCGGCCTTGCTGCTCGGCAGTGAAACCTCCCGGGTGTTGACGCACAGCGAGATTCCCGTTCTGGTGGTGAAGTAGGGGCTCGTGCGCAAGAAAAAACAGCCGTCAGGATTTGGCGGCTGACACCGCCGCGCGCAGCGCGAGCAAATAGCTGTCCACGCCAAAACCGCAAATCTGGCCCTTGACGATTTCGGCGAAGACCGATTGGTGGCGGAACTCTTCGCGTGCGTGGATATTGCTCATGTGCAGCTCGACGACCGGGCAGCTCAGGATCGCCAGCGCATCGCGGATGCCGTAGCTGTAGTGCGTCCAGGCACCGGCGTTGATGAGCACGCCGTCCGGGCCTTCGTCATGGGCCTTGTGGATGCGCTCGCACATCGCGCCTTCGTGGTTGGTCTGAAAGCTCTCGACCTCGGCGCCGAGCTCCTTGCCCAGGGCTTGCAACTGCGCATCGATCTGCGCCAGCGTGACCGTGCCGTACTGCTTCGGATCGCGCTTGCCGAACATATTGAGGTTGATGCCGTGGAGCATGAGGATCTTCATGGTGTGCCTGCCTTTCTGGATCAATGCTATTCGATGCCGCTGGCGGCCACGGCGCCGCGCTTCTCGTTCATCGATCGCTCAATGCAGGGGGACCGTCAGCTGTTCGATCAGCGCGCGCGTGTCGGGCCGCACGCCGCGCCACCAGAAGAAGGCTTCCGCGGCCTGCTCGATCAACATGCCCACGCCGTCGGCGAGGCGCTTCACGCCCGCGTCTTGCGCCAGGCGCAGGAAGGGCGTGAGGCCTTTGCCATAGGCCAGCTCGCAGGCCAGGCCGTCGGTGGCGAATACCTCGGCCGTAACGGGCGGCAGCTCGGCGCGCAGGCTGGCCGAGGTGGCGTTGCAAACGATATCGAAACGGCCCGGGCCGATAGCGTCGTAGCCGGCGCCGCGAATGGGGCCGTACGCACGGAACTCCTCGGCCAGCGCCGCGGCCTTGGCTGCATCGCGGTTGGCGATCACCAGCTCGGCCGGCTTTTCCGCCAGGAAGGGCTGTAGCAGGCCGCGCGTGGCGCCGCCCGCACCGAGCACCAGCACGCGCTTGCCGCCGATCGGCATGCCGAGGTTGCCAACGATGTCGCGGACCAGGCCGATGCCGTCGAAATTTTCGGCCAGGATACGTCCGTCGGGCTCGAATTTCAGCGCATTGGCGGCACCGGCGAGTTGCGCGCGTTGGCTCTTCTCGTCAGCCAGCGCGAAGGCCAGCAGCTTGAACGGCGCGGTGACATTCATGCCGCGCCCGCCGCTGCGCTGGAAGGCGCGCATGGCGTCGGCGAAGCCATCGAGCGGGCTCTCAATCGAGCCGTATTCGAGATCCTGCCGCGTGGCCTTGGCGAAGCTGGCATGGATCAGCGGCGATCTGGACTGGCTGATGGGGTTGCCGATGACGGCGTAGCGGTCGGTCATATCCTGGTCTTTCGCGGCAGCCTCGGTAAAGCGCAAGCCGCCAGCCTTGGGCCGGCGCAGCGATGCGGCGCTGCGCCGATTGTGCTGCCTTGCCGGCGGGCCGATGCCGGGGCGGCCGCCGCTGCCGCAGCGGCCTACGGCTTGCGCGCGGGCGCGATCGCGGCGCGAAATTCCGCGAGCTTGGACTTGAGCCGGCGCGCATGGTCAGTCCCCACACGCAGCAGCATCTTCGAGCCCGCGGGCAAGGCCTCCAGGGCCGGGTCGGCGAACTCATAGCGCACCCAGGGCCGCTCCGATTCGATCGGGCCCTTGACCTTGGTCAGGCGCACGGCGATGGGACCGGCGGGCTCGGGCGTGGCGAGCAAGCCATCGATCACCTCGACCAGCCGGTCGTTGAAATAGCCGCGCGGGTAGCCGAGCTCCTGGTAGGCCTGCTGGAACAGGGGATACAGCCCAACATACAAGGCCGCCGCGCGCGGCGTGTCGATCGATTCGACGAGCCCGACGAAGCCTGCATAGCGCGCCGCGTTGGCCGCTGCGATGAACTCCGCATCGGCCGCGCCTTGCACGGAAAACCTGCCGCCGCTCGGCAGCACCGGCCACAGGCGCGGCGCGGCGTGGGCGCGGCCCAGGTTGTCAATCGTGGCCACGGCGCGGCGCACGAAACCGGCGGTCTGCAGCATCGCGATCACCGGCCTGGCGCCGAGCACCTCGGTCAGCCCGCGCACCACCGCGGCGTCGGCCTGGTCCAGCGGCGGCAGGGTCCACGTCGATGGTGCCGCCAGCGCGGCGCTTTCGATCGGATGCCGGATCGCCGGCTCGGCCGGCGGCGGGGCGCTTGCCGCATCGGTCGCGGCAATGGGTGCCGGCGCGGCCACGGGCGCCGCTGGCCCAGCTTGCCGGTCCCGCCACCACAGGTAGGCGCCGGCAGCGAGCCCGAGCGACAACAGGCTAACTGCCAAGGCCACGGTGATTCGATATCGTCCGCCCGGTTGGGGCTGGAACGGCCGCGCTTCAGCGGTATCGGGATGCGTTGCGTTGATCATCGCGATGCGATACGCCGGCCCGTTGCGGGTTCACCGCAAATGGTGAGCGCTTGTTCGTGCATCGGCGCACAAGACCAGGGGCATCGACCCGGTTCCGGCGTCGTGCATCCAGGCGATCTTCAATGACCGCTGCGATGCGCCAGCATGGCGCCGAGCAAGGACGGGCGGTCAGGCCCTACAGCGGTTCAGGCTCCGCGCGGGGAGCCATTGAGATCTGAACAAACGATCGATCACCTCTGTGACGAGGACCGCTACGCGCCGATTACCCGTTCTTCGGCCGCGTCCCGCGGTCGGCTGCACGCGGCCAGAAGCGGCCGATCAGCGTTGCGCCTGTGAGCTGTCGTTCGTACTCAGGGCGAACCCCGGCCTTTGGTGGGCCATCATGTCTTGATCGTCCGATCACTGGCCAGCGCGAGAACCCTTCACCGCAAGAGCGAATTGGTCAAGCCGCAGCAGGGCACCGATCCTGCCAGTGCCAGTGGTCGTTGATACTGCACGCACTTCAGGCCGAGATGGAAACATGGCAACAACAATTCCAGGAATCGCAGTACCCGTCGAGGGCTCATCGCCCATTGTCGTAATTGGGCCAAACGGCGTGGGAAAAACTCAACTTGGCGTGGCCATTTCGAACGCGAATCAAGGCGAGCGGGTCGCTGCGCTGCGAAACGTGGAGATTCCAGACATTCCAATGCAAACATTCCAACAGGCCAGCCAGCAAGTCAAAAGCGCGCTTGCAGACGTTCTCAACCAGTACTGGCGGCAATCGTATGAACTTCAACATCTCATGGCTGAAATCCTTGCCGAAGATCGAGAGCGGGCGGTGCTCTATCGATATGAGCGTGAGAACGATCCGACAGCCAAGGTAGACGAAAGTCTGACTAACACGCGGCTTACCCGCATCGTCAGGATCTGGAATCGCCACTTTCCAGGACGCACGATCAAAGTCGACTACCAGCCGATGGTAGAGCGGATCAAGCCCGATGGCGCCGTAGCGAAGTACTCAATAGCAAGAATGAGCGAAGGCGAACGGACTGCGTTCTACTTGGCGGCACGCGTGGTGAGTTGCGACAAAGGGACTCTTGTTGTAGACGAGCCGGAGACCTTTTTTCACCCGCTGCTTGCGAGACGTTTTTGGGACGATCTCGAAAGCGAGGCCCCGAATGTTCGATTCGTCTACATCACTCACGACATTGCGTTTGCCTTGTCGCGAAAGGGTGCGCGATTTGCAATCGCTCGGTCGGAATCGTCAGCAGACCTACTTCCTCCTACTGCAAGTATTCCTGCCGAGGTCATCACCGAGGTTCTCGGGGCAGCGTCATTCTCCATCTCGGCCTCTCGATTGATCTTCTGTGAAGGTCAAGTACAAAGCCTTGATCTTCCTGTCCTCAGTGCATGGCACAACTGCGCGAAGACTGCGATCGTGCCAGTGGGCGGATGCGACTCCGTGCGCGAGTGCGTATCGGTCTTCCGGGCCAATCAGATCACCGGCGGACTCGAGGCCTTTGGGTACATTGATCGTGACGCATGGCCGGAGTCTCACTTGAATTCAGCGGCATTCGTTAAGCCGCACGCCGTCAGCGAGATTGAAGGCCTGTTCTGCGTCAAACCGGTGTTCGTCGCTCTTGCAAAATTCAATGGCTCTGATGACCCTGAGGCAGCGGCCCAATTCGCTGCCTTCATTGCGGAAGCACGGAACGCATTCACGGGTGCTGCTCTAAACAAGGAAATCTTGAATCGATCGAAGCTTCGAGTAGAAATCGAACAGAAGGCGTTGCTCAATCCAATCAAGCCCAACCCTGATCTTGAGACGGTGAGGTCCGAATTTTGCGCCGTCGCACCGACCGGCGGCTGGACGGACTATCTGACTGGCGTCTTTGCCGCGGAAGAGTCCCGGTTGAAGAATTCGTTGAGCGGACCTGAGGATGCTTTTCTGAAAGACCTGCCTGCGAAATCCTACTGCGCGACAGCTGCCAAGCACTTGAAATTCGTGCCGGAAAAAATGGTTGAAACCCTATGTAATGCCTTAAAGCTGCAAGATGCAGAGGCCGCAAAGGATGAAAAATTGCAAACACTGCGAGATGCGATTGTTCCTGCGATTGAACCCTTTTTGTGGCCGCGCTACGCATATTGAGCTTTCCCGAAATGGTGACATCACCGCAGCCCAGCCTGAACCCAGCACG
>CADEDE010000113.1 GCA_902825995.1 uncultured Burkholderiales bacterium | reverse complement strand
GTCGCAGCGCTGGCCAGTACGCCAGCCAGCGGCGCCGCCGTGATGGCGGCCTTTGCGCTGGCGTCGTCGCTGGGCCTGGTGGTGGTTGCCACGGCGTGGCGGCGCAGCGTGGCGACGCCCGGCACCCTGCGTTGGGCGGTGCGGCTGGCTGGCGGGATGCTCGCGGGCAGCTCGGCCTGGGCCTTGGGTCACGGGCTGTGGCAGCAGGTGGCGGCTTACTGTTTCGGCTGACCCGCAGGGCCTCGGCGTGATGGCGCTACGATCCGCTGCTGTGAGTCCGCGCCGAACCCGATCACCGACGGCTGCATCCGGCGATGCGAGCGATGCCGTCGAAGCCATTGCCCAGCGCTGCCGCCAGCGCGTGAAACGGCGCGCGCTGCTCGCTGCCGGCGTAGCCATGGTGCCGGTGCCGGGGCTCGATTGGTTGACCGATGTCGGGGTGCTGGTGAAGCTGCTGCCCGACATCAACCAGGCCTTTGGCTTGTCGCCCGGGCAGATCGAGCGCCTGGCACCCGAACGCCGCCTGGTCGTCTATAAGGCCATCAGCGCCGGCGGCGGCCTGCTGGTGGGCAAACTGGTCACGCGCGGACGGGTGCTCACCGCGCTGAAGGTCGTCGGCGTGCGCCTGAGCACGCAACAGGCCACCAAATTCCTACCGATTGCCGGCCAGGCCCTGTCGGCGGCCTTGACCTTCGGGGCGCTGCGCTTTGTGTGCGAGCAGCACATCCTTCAGTGCATCGCCGTGCGCCGGCAACTGGCCTTGCCGGCGCCCCCTGAGATGGCGCCCATGCGTGTGCCCGGGCAAGCCAACTAGAATGCACAGCGTCGGGGCGTAGCGCAGCTTGGTAGCGCGGCTGCTTTGGGAGCAGGAGGTCGCACGTTCGAATCGTGTCGCCCCGACCATCTCACCCATACCGGCTGCCCGTAGCTCAACTGGATAGAGCAGTTGCCTTCTAAGCAACAGGTCGGGGGTTCGAGTCCCTCCGGGCAGGCCACCAGACGATAGCCGCCGCTGCCGGAGATCGTTGCCCCTCCGGGCCCATCGAGACCGCCATGCCGACCTGCCGCCTTCGTTCCTGCCTGTTTGTGCTGCTGATCGGGCCGCTGGTGGCGCTGGCGGCCGGCAAACCGGTGACCAGCATCGAAGGCATCACCGAGTACCGACTGCCCAATGGCTTGCAGGTGCTGCTGGCGCCCGACGACTCGAAGCCGACAACGACGGTGAACCTGACCTACACGGTCGGCAGCCGGCATGAGAACTACGGCGAGACCGGCATGGCGCATTTGCTCGAGCACCTGCTCTTCAAGGGTACGCCGCGCCATCCGACGGTGTGGGCCGAGTTCAACAAGCGCGGCCTGCGCGCCAATGGCACGACCTGGCTCGACCGCACCAACTACTTCGCCAGCTTTGCCGCCAACGACGCCAACATGGCCTGGTATCTCGACTGGCTGGCCGAGTCGATGACCAAGAGCTTTATCGCCAGGAAGGATCTGGACAGCGAGATGACGGTGGTGCGCAACGAGATGGAGGCCGGCGAGAACGACCCGGGGCGCATGCTGTTTGAAAAATCGATGGCGACGATGTACCAGTGGCACAACTACGGCAACTCGACGATCGGTGCGCGCGCAGACGTCGAAGGTGTCGATATCGGCCGCCTGCAGGCCTTCTACCGGCTCTACTACCAGCCCGACAACGCAACGCTGATCGTCTCCGGCAAGTTCGATCCGGCGCGCGTGCTGGCGCTGGTGGGCAAGCATTTTTCGCCGATCCCCAAGCCCAGGCGTGCGCTGCCCAGGCTGTACACGATCGAGGCCGTGCAGGACGGTGAACGCGCAATCACGCTGCGCCGGGTCGGCGGCACGCCGCAACTGCTGGCGGCCTATCACAGCGTGCCCGGCGCGCACCCCGATCAGGCCGCGGCCGAAGTACTGACCCTGGTGATGGGCGACACCCCGGCCGGCCGCTTGCACAAGCGACTGACCGAAGCCAAGCTGGCCGCCGAAACCTGGTCCTGGACGCCGACCTTGCACGACCCGGGCTTCATGAGCTTTGGGGCCTCGCTGGCGCCGGGCCAGGATACCGGCGCTGCGCAAGCGGTCCTGCTGGCCACACTGGAGAGCGTGGCCAAGGAGCCGATCACGGCCGAAGAACTCGAGCGCGCGCGCGTCAAATGGCTCAACGGCTGGGACCAGCAGTTCACCGACCCGGAGCGCATCGGCGTGGCGGTGTCGGAGTTCGTCGCGCAAGGCGACTGGCGTTTGTTCTTCCTGCTGCGCGACCGCGTGCGCAAGGTCGCGCTCGCCGACGTGCAGCGCTTTGCGGTCGAGCGCTTGCGGGCCGCCAACCGCACGCTCGGCGTCCATGTGCCGACCGACAAGCCGCTGCGCTCGCCGGCGCCGGCCACGGTGGATGTGACGCAGGAAGTGAAGCGCTTTGTGCCGCAAGCCGCCGTAGCGGCCGCCGAGCGCTTCGAGGCAACGCCGGCCAACATCGATGCCCGGACGCAGCGCGGACGGCTGGCCGGCGATGCGAGCGGCGTGCAGTTCGCGCTGTTGCCGAAAACGACGCGCGGCCAGTCCGTGGTGGCCAGCATCACGCTGCGCGGCGGCGATCTGGCCACGCACCGGGGTCAGGCCGAAGTGGCCGCGCTGCTCGGCGCGATGCTCGATAAAGGCACAACGGAGATCAGCCGCCAGCAGGTGCAGGACCGGCTCGATGCGCTGCGCACCGAGCTTGGCATCGGCGCCAGCGCGGCCGAGCCCGGCGCGCTGACGGTGGCGATGCGTTCGCGCCGCGAACACTTGCCGGCGGCGATCGAACTGGTGGGCGCGCTGCTGCGCAAACCCGCCTTTGACGCCGCGGTGCTCGACGAGATCAAGCGCCAGGCCACGGCCGGCATCGAAGCGCAGCGCAAGGAGCCCGAAGCGGTGCTCGACGAAGCGCTCTGGCGCCACGGCAGTCCGTATGCGCGCGGCGACATCCGCTACCCACGCAGCTTCGACGAACGCTTGCAGGACATTCATGCGGTGACGCCGCAAGCGCTGCGCGACTTGCACGCCAAGATCGTCGGCGCCAGCCGCGTCGAGCTGGCGGTGGTCGGGGACTTCGACGCCGACGCGGTGAAGGCGGCGGCGCAACGAGCGCTCGGCGGCTGGCCGACCGCAGCGCCGTACACGCGCGTGCCGTTCCCGCCCTACGCCCCGCCGCCGACGCGCCTGGTCTTCAAGACGCCGGACAAGCAGAACGCGGTGCTGATGGCGATTGCGCCGCTGCCGCTCAAGGAAGGCGACGCCGACTATGCGGCGCTGACGATGGCCAACCACCTGCTCGGCAGCGGCGGCAACTCGCGGTTGTGGAACCGCATCCGCGAGAAAGACGGTTTGTCTTACGACGTACGCTCGACCATCGGCTGGGACCAGTACGGCACCAACTCATGGTGGAACGCCAGCGCGATCTTCGCGCCGGGCAACCGCGCCAAGGTCGAGGCCGCGTTCAAGGAAGAAGTCGTGCGGGCGCTGAAAGACGGCTTTACCGCGCGCGAGCTGGAGGAAGGCCGGCAGGGCCTGTTGAACTTCCGCACGCTGTCGCGCGCGCAAGACCGCAACGTCGCCGGCGCTTGGGCGCGCAACCTCGACCTGGGCCGCAGCTTCGTCTTCTCGGGTCAGATCGATCAGCAGTTGAGGGCGCTGACGCTGGCGCAAGTGAATGCGGCGCTGCGCAAGTACATCGAACCGGCGAAATTCGTGATCGGCGTGGCCGGGGATTTCAAAGATTAGCGTTTCTTGTATTGCGTCGCGCCGAACAAGACCTCGCGCGACTTGTCGTCGGTGATCGGTTTGCGCGCCGCGGCCAGCACCTCGACGCCGCGCATCACCGCCGGACGTGCGGCGATTTCGTCGAACCAGCCTTTGAGGTGTGGGTAGTCGGCCCAATCGATGCCCTGGTTCTTCCGCGAGCGCAGCCACGGAAAGACGGCGATGTCGGCGATCGAATAGGCCTTGCCGCCGAGGTACTTGCTCTTGGCCAGGCGCTTGTCCATCACGCCGTACAAGCGCCCGGCTTCGTTGGTGTAGCGATCGATCGCGTAGCCGATCTTCTCCGGCGCGTAGAGGCGAAAGTGATGCGCCTGGCCGAGCATCGGCCCGACGCCGCCCATCTGGAACATCAGCCACTGCAGCACCTCGTACTTGCCGCGCGTGTCGGCCGGCAGGAAGCGGCCGCTCTTGCCGGCCAGGTAGAGCAGGATGGCGCCGGACTCGAACAGCGAGATCGGCTTGCCGTCCGGGCCGTCGCTGTCAACGATGGCCGGGATTTTGTTGTTCGGGCTGATGGCAAGAAATTCGGGCGTGAATTGTTCGCCGCTTCCGATGTCGATGGCGTGCATGCGGTATGGCAGCGCGCACTCTTCGAGCATGATGTGGACCTTGTGGCCGTTGGGCGTGGCCCATGAATACACTTCGATCATCGAGCGGTACTCCTCGCGCTGCACTGGCGCGACTCTAGCCCAGTCATGGTCAATCCGTTCAGGCACTGGTTCGGCGGCTCTCGCGAAGGCGAGCGCTGGTCCACGCTGGCCGCTTGGGCCGCGGCCAGCGGCCACCGATTTGCGCGCAGCCGCGACGGCGACGGCTTCGTCATAGCGCCGACCCACCCCGTCATCGGCTGGCGGCTCGAATGGGGGCCTTCGCAGCGCCACTATTTCAGCGGCTCCGAGTTGCGCCTGCGCGCCGCGATCGGAGCCACCGGCGATTTGCAGATGCTGGTGATCACGCGCGAATTGATGGCGCTGCTCGAACAGCAGGTCTTCGAGGCATCGACCGACGGCACCGAAACGCGCATGGACGACGACCTGCCCGAAGAGATGCGCTGGCTGGTGCTGTACCCGAAGTTGCCGCGGGCCGAACTCGGCGTGCTGCGCGAGCGTTTTGGCGCCTTGTCCAACTTTCCACGCGTCGCCCTGTCATGGCTCGACGGGCCGCTGGCCCGGCAGCTCGATACGTCGCCTGCGTGGCGGCCGGTCGATCAAGCCCTGGTGCTGGTGGTCCGGCGTGGACGATTGACGCTGCGGTGTCCGGTGCCGCAGCCGGAATTACCGGCCCTGCAAGGCGCCCTCGGCCTGTTCGGCGTCGCGCTCAACGCGGCCCGCCGCGTCGGCACTGAAGTCGTCCAGGGCCGCATCGGCGGCGCACGGCCCGGCACCGGGGGTCTGCCGAGCGCGATGCCGCCGGCTGAAGAACCGCTACGCTGATACCAAGTCGCGTTCAATAAATTAGATATGATGTTGTTCCACGGACTTCA
>CADEDE010000112.1 GCA_902825995.1 uncultured Burkholderiales bacterium | reverse complement strand
TGGTGGGCGGTGCAGGGTTCGAACCTGCGACCCCTGCCGTGTGAAGGCAGTGCTCTACCGCTGAGCTAACCGCCCGAATCCGGGTCTCCGGGTTGCCCTCCGACATGCCGGAAAGCGCGCGCGATTATGCCAGACGGCGCCACAGTGTCTGGCCGCCGCTGGCCTTGTCGAGCGCAGCGAGCACGGCTTCGTGGGCGGCCTGCTCGTCGGCGGAAACCGCGACGGCGGCGAGTACGACGCTGCTCAGGTCAATGGCCGCCACGCCCAGTGCGCCGCTCGCACCCTCCTGCACCTCGATGACCAGCGAATCCTGGCCACGCGTCATGCGCACATAGACCTCGGCCAGCAGCCCGGCGTCGAGCAGTGCACCGTGCAGCGTGCGGCTGGTGTTGTCCACCTCCAGGCGCTTGCACAGCGCGTCCAGCGAGTTCGACTTGCCGGGAAACTGGTTGCGCGCCATCAGCAGCGAATCGGTGATGCGCGCCACCTGGCCGGCCATTGGCGGCCGGGCGATGCGCTTCATCTCCGCGTCGAGGAAGCCGACATCGAAAGCGGCGTTGTGGATCACGACTTCGGCCCCCGCCAAGTAGGCCAGCAACTCGTCGGCAATCTCGGCGAAGCGCGGCTTGTCGGCCAGGAATTCGTCGCTCAGGCCATGGACTGCGAATGCGCCTTCGCTGTTCGGCCGTTCGGGGTTCAAGTAGAAGTGCTTGTTATTCCCGGTCAGGCGGCGGCTGACCATTTCGAGACAGCCGATCTCGATGATGCGGTCGCCGCTGTCGGGGCTGAGGCCGGTGGTTTCGGTGTCGAGGAAGATTTGACGCATGGTGGGCGGGGCGTCAGGCGTTCGGCCGCGCGCGCAGCCACAGAATGGCACCCACCAGCACCATCGGCACACACAGCCATTGGCCCAGGCTCATGCCCAAGGCCAGCGGGCCCAGAAAACGATCCGGCTCGCGAAAGAATTCGGCCACGAAGCGCAGCATGCCGTAGCCGACCAGGAAGGCGCCCGACACCCGGCCCAGCGCGCGAGGCTTGTGTGCGTACAGCCACAGCAGCACGAACAACAATACGCCTTCGAGGGCCACCTGGTACAGCTGTGACGGATGCCGTGCGAAATCAGTACCCGATTGCGGAAAGACCATCGCCCAGGGCAACGACGGATCGGCCGCGCGACCCCACAGCTCGCCGTTGATGAAGTTGCCCACGCGCCCCGACGCCAGCCCCAGCGGCACGCAGGGCGCGATCAGGTCCATGAGCTCGAGGAACGGTCGGCCGTGCAGCCGCGCATAAAGCGCCAGCGCTGCAATTACGCCAAGCAGCCCACCGTGAAACGACATGCCGCCCTTCCAGACCATCAGGGCCTCGAGCGGATTGCCGGCGTAGTAGCCCGGCTTGTAGAACAGCACATAGCCCAGGCGCCCGCCGATGACCACGCCGAGCACGCCCCAGAACAGCATGTCCTCGACGTCGCGGCGGTTCCAGCCGGCCCCGGCGTACTGCGGCTGGCGCGTGCGCAGCGTGGCCAGCCAGAGAAACAGACCGAAGGCCACCAGGTAGGTCAGGCCGTACCAGTGGATGCCGACCGGGCCGAGCTGGATCGCGATCGGATCGAACTGCGGATGCACGAGCATCGGATGGGTCTCCTTCAAACAGGCCGCGATTGTCGCCGCTGCGCGCGCGGCCGCTGTTGCAGCGTCACGTGCGCCTGCACCTGGGCAACGAAGCGCTGCACCACCGGCGCGGCCGGCTCGCGCCAGATGAGGCTGGTCTCGGCCATCACCGGCTCGCCGGCGACGCGGCGATAAACCACGCCGGGGCGCTGCAAGCGGGTCACGGTTTCCGGCACCCAGGCTACACCGATGCCGGCCGAAACCAGGTTCACGAGGGTCTGCATCTGGATCGCTTCCTGGGCCACCTGCGGCGTGAGGCCGCGCGCGCGCTGGCCGGCAAGCAGCGCGTCGTACAGCGACGGCGTCACCGCACGCGGAAAAATCAGCAGCGGCGCGTCGGCAATGTCGCGCGTCTGCAGGGTCTTGCGCGCGGACGCGGGGTGGCCCTCGGGCAACGCCAGCCACATCGCTTCGCGCTGCACCGTCATGCTTGCGAAGCCGCCCGGCGCGGCGCCGGGGGCGTGCAAGACGAAACCGGCGTCGATCTCGTTGGCGGCAAAGGCGGCCAGTTGCACATCGAGCGTGGCCTCGCGCAAGTGCAGTTGCACGGTGGGATAAGCCTCGCGAAAACTGCGCAGCCAGAGCGGCAAGGCGCCGTAGGCGATGCTCGATACGAAGGCCAGGCGCAGCCGGCCGGTACGGCCCAGCGCGGCGGCCTGCACCGCCGCGGGCAGCGCCGCGGCCGCGTGCAGCAGGCGCCGCGCCTCATCGAGCAGGGCATGGCCGGCGGGCGTCAACACCACCGAACGCCGGCTGCGCGCGAACAGCATTACGCCCAGCCTGCGCTCCAGAGCCTGCACCGCCTGGGTCAGCGGCGGCTGGGTCATCGCCAGGCGCGCGGCCGCGCGGCCGAAGTGCAGCTCTTCGGCCACGGCGACGAACTGGCGCAGCGGGCGCAGCTCGATCATTGATTCACCTTGCATATCAATAGACGACGACAAATAGATTGGACCACCGACCGGCCGCTGACCACAATGGGCCTCTTCAGGAGACCGCACCATGACCGAAGCCAACCGCCGCTCGAAGACCATCACCGAAGGCGTCGCCCGCGCGCCGAACCGCTCGATGTACTACGCGATGGGTTATGAGCCGAGCGACTTCAGCAAGCCGATGATCGGGGTGGCCAATGGCCATTCGACGATCACGCCGTGCAACTCGGGGCTGCAAAAGCTGGCCGACGCGGCGGTCGATGCGCTGAAAGCGGCGGGCGCCAACCCGCAGACCTTCGGCACGCCGACGATTTCCGACGGCATGGCGATGGGCACCGAGGGCATGAAATATTCGCTGGTGTCGCGCGAGGTGATCGCCGATTGCGTCGAAACCTGTGTCGGCGGCCAATGGATGGACGGCGTGCTGGTGATCGGCGGCTGCGACAAGAATATGCCCGGCGGCATGATGGGCATGCTGCGCGCCAATGTGCCGGCGATCTACGTCTATGGCGGCACCATCCTGCCCGGCAGATACAAGGGCCAGGATCTGAATATCGTCAGCGTGTTCGAGGCCGTTGGCCAGTTCTCGGCCGGCAAGATGAGTGAGGAGGACTTCTGCCAGATCGAGCGCCGCGCGATCCCCGGCAGCGGCTCCTGCGGCGGCATGTACACCGCCAACACCATGAGTTCGGCCTTCGAGGCACTCGGCATGAGCCTGCCGTTTGCATCGACGATGGCCAACGTCGAAACCTCGATTGTCGAGCACACGAAACAAGCCGCGCGAGTGCTGGTTGAAGCTGTGAAGTGCGATCTCAAGCCGCGCGACATCGTGACCCGCAAGAGCATCGAGAATGCGGTGGCGGTGATCATGGCCACCGGCGGCTCGACCAACGCTGTCCTGCATTTCCTGGCCATCGCGCACGCCGCCGGCGTCGAGTGGACGATCGACGATTTCGAGCGCGTTCGCCGCAAGGTGCCGGTGCTGTGCGACCTGAAGCCCAGCGGCAGGTACCTGGCCATCGACCTGCACCACGCGGGCGGCATCCCGGCGCTGATGAAGCAGATGCTCGAGGCCGGCCTGCTGCATGGGGACTGCATCACCATCACCGGCAAGACCGTCGCCGAGAACCTCGCCGACGTCCCTGAACTGTCACCAACGCAGGACGTGATCCGTCCGCTGGGCAAGCCGATGTACGCCGAAGGTCACCTGGCGATCCTGCGCGGCAACCTCTCGCCCGAAGGCTGCGTGGCCAAGATCACCGGCTTGAAAAACCCGGTCATCACCGGCCCGGCGCGCGTGTTCGACGACGAACAATCGGCGCTGGCCGCCATCATGGCCAAGCGGATCTTGGCCGGCGACGTGATGGTGCTGCGCTACCTCGGCCCCAAGGGCGGGCCGGGCATGCCCGAGATGCTGGCCCCGACCGGCGCGCTGATCGGCCAGGGCCTCGGAGAAAGTGTCGGCCTGGTCACCGACGGCCGTTTTTCAGGCGGTACCTGGGGCATGGTGGTGGGCCATGTTGCACCCGAGGCCTTTGAAGGCGGCACGATCGCTCTGGTGCGCGAAGGCGACACGATCACCATCGATGCGCACCGCCTGCTGCTGCAGCTGAACGTCGATGATGCGGAACTGGCCAGGCGCCGGGCCGCATGGGTCAAACCGCAACCGCGCTACACGCGCGGCGTGTTGGCCAAATTTGCGTTCAATGCGTCGAGCGCGAGTGCCGGCGCGGTGCTCGACCGTTTCGAATGAGACTCAGGATTTGGCCTTCGGCTTGGCGCTCTGCGCCTCGCCGAAGCTGCTGCTCGCCTGGCTGTCGAACACGCTGTCCTTGATGACCTGTTCGTTGTGCTGGCGCTGCTTGTCGCGCTCGCCTTCGACCCGTTGTGCCGCCGCCCGCCGCGCCCGCAAGGCGGCTTCTTCGGTCTTCTGCCGGTCACGGTTGATGCCCAGAGCTTCCATGTTCTTGCGCCGGCGCTCGCGCTTTTTTTCCTCGAGTTTGTCCATCTCGCGCTTCTTGGTCAGACCGCTCGAATCGGCATAGGACCACCACACGGCGGCGGCGGCAAGGGGCGACAGCACCCACCACCAACTCCACGCGGCAACGAAGCCGATATCCGCCAGTTTGAGGGCGATCAGCAACACACCGAGCACCACGAACCACATGTCGATCTCCTCACGGCATGCCCCTGTCAACCCATATGCCTAGAATGCCGTTACAGCAAACTGTAACCTAGCCACTCCCCCGCTCTCCTGGAAGGAAGTCATGAAATCCCTGATCGTTCTGGGCCTCGCCGCCGGTGCCGCCATGGCGTTCCCGGCCTTCGCCAATGCCGACCTGGCGCAAAAGAAAAACTGCCTGGCCTGCCATGCCACGGACAAGAAAGTCATCGGCCCGTCCTACAAGGATGTGGCCGCCAAATACGCCGGCCAGAAAGACGCCGCCGACAAGCTGGCGCAAAAAATCCTCAAGGGTGGCTCCGGCGTATGGGGCGCGGTGCCGATGCCCGCCAACCCGCAGGTCAACGATGCCGAGGCCAAGGCTCTCGCGGCTTGGGTGTTGGGCTCGAAGTAAGAACCCCCGCCGCGCCGACGGCGAGTCTCAGGCCCCGCGCTGCGGGGCCTGATTGTTTGGGCCAAAGGGCTGCCGCCGCGATGCAGGCTTGCGAGCGGGCACGCGCCGACGCTTCATACTAAGTCGCGTTCAAACGTATAGAAGTGATCCACTTGAACCCGGTCA
>CADEDE010000111.1 GCA_902825995.1 uncultured Burkholderiales bacterium | reverse complement strand
AGGGGCATAGCTCAATTGGCAGAGCGTCGGTCTCCAAAACCGAAGGTTGGGGGTTCGAGACCCTCTGCCCCTGCCAGATGTCGATGATTTGATTCGGCGTCTCGAACAAAGTACCCGCGCGACGGGCTCACGATTACGGATTGCGATTTGATGATGGCCACGACCAGCCCCGAGATCGAAACAGTCTCCCCAGCCGCCGACAAGGCGAAGCTGGCGGCGGCTGCATTGCTGGTGGTGGGCGGCGTTGCGGCCTACTACCTGATCAAGCAGGCCGATTGGATTCGCTGGTCGGCGCTGATCTTGTTGCTGCTGGCGGCGGCAGCCACCTTCTTCCTGTCCGAGCCCGGCAAGCAGTTGCTGGCCTTCGGCCGCGACGCCTGGCGCGAGACGCAAAAGGTGGTCTGGCCCAGCCGCAAGGAAGCGATCCAGATGACCGGCTATGTCTTCGCCTTCGTCGTCG
Source organism: uncultured Burkholderiales bacterium (assembly GCA_902825995.1). Lineage (GTDB taxonomy): Bacteria > Pseudomonadota > Gammaproteobacteria > Burkholderiales > Burkholderiaceae_C > CADEEN01. The sequence goes on along the minus strand of CADEDE010000111.1, from coordinate 4,943 downwards.
TTATGGCCTCTTTCCTGTGGCTGACCGACAAGACGCTGGAATGGGTGCTGTACGACCTGGTTCTGGGCTGGAAGCGCTGAGAAAGATGTCCATGAGCGAAACCCAAGCTGTTGCCGCCGCTGTTGAACCGACGCCGCCTTCGTTGCTGCGCTGGTATGTGGTGCACGCCTATTCCGGCATGGAAAAGGCGGTCGAGCGCAACCTGCGCGAGCGCATCGACCGCTCGGGCATGCAGTCGAAATTCGGCCGCATCCTGGTGCCGACCGAGGAAGTCGTCGAGCTGAAACACGGCAAGAAGTCGGTCTCGCAACGGCGTTTCTTTCCCGGCTATGTGCTGGTCGAGATGCTGATGGATGACGAGAGCTGGCACCTGGTCAAGCACACCAGCAAGGTCACCGGTTTCGTCGGCGGCGCCAAGAACCGGCCCTCGCCGATCTCGGAAGCCGAGGTCATGAAAATCGTCAACCAGATGCAAGAGGGCATCGAGAAGCCCAAACCCAAGGTCGAGTGGATCGCGGGCGAGCTGGTGCGCGTGAAGGACGGCCCGTTCACCGATTTCAACGGCGCCGTGGAAGACGTGAACTACGAAAAGTCGAAAGTGCGCGTCAGCGTCACGATCTTCGGCCGTGCCACGCCGGTCGAGCTCGATTTCGCGCAGGTCGAGAAGATCTAGAAAAAATTCACCGTCGATGCCGCCGCAGCCCCGGCATCGATGGTTCAAGCAAATCGGGCTGAGTTGACGAGGAGCTGGTTCTAGTGGCCAGCGTTTGAACTCGATAGGAGTGCCTTCATGGCAAAGAAAATCGTCGGCTTCATCAAGCTGCAGATTCCGGCGGGCAAGGCCAATCCTTCGCCCCCGGTCGGCCCGGCGCTGGGCCAGCGCGGTCTCAACATCATGGAGTTCTGCAAGGCCTTCAACGCCCAGACCCAGGGCATGGAGCCCGGCCTGATGTTGCCTGTGGTGATCACCGCGTTCGCCGACAAGAGTTTCACCTTCATCCTGAAGACGCCGCCGGCCACCGTGCTGATCAAGAAGGCGATCAAGCTGGAGAAGGGTTCGGCCAAGCCGCATATCGACAAGGTCGGCAAGCTCACGCGCGCCCAGGTCGAAGAGATCGCCAAGACCAAGATGAAAGACTTGAACGCCGCCAGCCTCGACGCTGCGGTGAAGATCATTGCCGGCTCCGCGCGCTCGATGGGCGTGACGGTGGAAGGAGTCTGACCATGACCAAACTGAGCAAAAAGGCCAAGACCCAGGTCGGCAAGGTCGATAGCCTGAAGCTGTACCCGATCGCCGACGCGTTGGCCCTGGTGAAGCAATTTGCCACCGCCAAATTCGACGAGTCGATCGACGTGGCGGTGCAACTCGGCATCGATGCCAAGAAGTCGGACCAGGTGGTGCGCGGCGCCGTGGTGCTGCCCAACGGCACCGGCAAGACCAAGCGCGTGGCCGTTTTCGCCCAGGGTGCGAAGGCCGAGGAGGCCAAGGCGGCCGGTGCCGATATCGTCGGCATGGAAGACCTGGCCGCCGAAATCAAGGCCGGCAAGATGGACTTCGACGTCGTCATCGCTTCGCCCGACACCATGCGCATCGTCGGCACGCTGGGCCAGGTGCTCGGCCCGCGCGGCTTGATGCCGAACCCGAAGGTCGGCACGGTGACGGCCGATGTGGCCCAGGCTGTGCGCAATGCCAAGGCCGGCCAGGTGCAATACCGTGTTGACAAGGCCGGCATCGTGCACGCCACGATCGGCCGCCGCAGCTTCGACAGCGACAAGCTCCAGGGCAACCTGCAGGCGCTGATCGATGCCTTGAATAAATCCAAGCCAGCGTCGAGCAAGGGCATCTACCTGAAAAAGGTGGCCCTGTCCTCGACGATGGGCGTGGGCGCCCGTGTCGATGTGGCGACGATCGTCGCCACAACGGCGCAGGCCTGATTGTGAGTATTGGTGGGCTGCACGGCGGGCAACCGGCGTGCAGGCCGTCAAAGACCGCTGGTGGAGCGAAGGCTCCCTAAGCCAGAACGAAAGTTCGAAGCCAGCGCAGATGGCGTCCCCGCTGTCCATGAAGCCTCAGGGTTTTCGGAAAACGGCAAGGTCGCTGGGTGTGCCGAAGGGGTCGCAAGACCTTGAAGGCACGTTTTGAAGTGAGGAGCAGACCTTGAGTCTCAATCGCAACGAGAAAGCAGCCGTCGTGACGGATGTGGCCGCGCAAGTCGCGCGTTCGCAGACGCTGGCGCTGGCCGAGTACCGTGGCCTCACCGTGGAACACATGAACAAGCTGCGCGTCGATGCGCGTGCCAAGGGCGTCTATCTTCACGTGCTGAAGAACTCCCTGGCCCGCCGCGCCGTCGCCGGCACGCCGTTCGAGTGCGCCACGGAAGCCATGGCCGGCCCGCTGATCTACGGCTTTTCGCAAGACGCTGTCGCCGCGGCTAAAGTCATCGCCGACTTTGCCAAGGGCAACGACAAGCTGATCGTCAAGGGTGGTGCATATGCAGGCAAGGCCCTGGACGCGAACGGCGTGAAAGCGCTGGCCGCGATCCCGAGCAAGGAAGTCCTGCTGGCGCAATTGCTCGGCCTGATGCAGTCGCCGATCTCGCGCATCGCGCGCGTGCTGGCGGCCATTGCCGAGAAGAAGGGTGGCGGTGCTGAGGAAGCACCGGCCGCCGCTGAAGCTGCAACGGCGGCCGATGCCGCACCGGCAGCCGCCTGAACGATCAAGTCACCAACCTATCTATCCCAATCGAGGAAACCCAAATGGCATTCGATAAAGACGCTTTCATGACCGCGCTGGACAGCATGTCGGTGATGGACCTCAATGACCTGGTCAAGGCCATTGAAGTCAAGTTCGGTGTGTCCGCCGCCGCGATGTCGGCTCCGGCCGCCGGTGGGGGCGCGGCGGCCGCCGTGGTCGAAGAGAAGACCGAATTCAATGTGATGCTGCTCGAAGCCGGCGCCAACAAGGTGCAGGTCATCAAGGCCGTGCGCGAACTGACGGGCCTGGGCCTGAAGGAAGCCAAGGACATGGTGGACGGCGCTCCGAAGGCCGTCAAGGAAGGCATCGCCAAGGCTGACGCCGATGCCGCGCTGAAGAAGCTGCTCGACGCCGGCGCCAAGGCAGAAATTAAATAAAGGAAAAGCGGGCTCAGAGCGAGTACGCCCTGAGCCCTTTCCGGAGGCGGGCCTTTCGGCCCGTTGCCGGAGAGCACCGACAAGCGCAGTGAACTGTCCTTGTCAGTGTTCTCTGATCCGACTGCAGAGAACGGGTTTGGCCGGACTGAGGTGCAATGCCTCGGTTGTCCGCCAGCGGCAGGTAGTGGCCTGCCACCAAGCCATCGGGCGCAATGCCCGAGCAGCCAGTCGCCGATGAACGCGGGCCAGGCCGGCACGCGTTCTCGACCACGGAGTGTTCAATGGCGCAGGCATCCTCCCCGACCTACAGCTTCACCGAGCGCAAGCGGATCCGCAAGAGCTTCGGCAAGCGCGAGAGTGTCCTCAACGTCCCCTACCTGCTGACGATGCAGAAGGAGTCGTACGTCGCGTTCCTGCAAAAGGACGTGCCACCTGCCAAGCGCAAACCCGAGGGTTTGCAGGCGGCGTTCCTCTCCGCCTTTCCGATCGTGTCGCACAACGGCTACGTGGAGATGAAGTTCATCGAGTTCAACATGGCCAAGCCGGCCTTCGACACCCGTGAGTGTCAGCAACGCGGCTTGACCTATGCAGCGGCGGTGCGCGCCAAGCTGCAGATGATCATCTATGACCGTGAATCGGCGCAGGCCAAGACGGTCAAGGAGATCAAGGAGCAGGAGGTCTATATGGGCGAAGTGCCCCTGATGACCGACTACGGCTCCTTCATCATCAACGGCACCGAGCGGGTGATCGTCTCGCAGCTGCACCGTTCGCCGGGCGTGTTCTTCGAGCACGACAAGGGCAAGACGCACTCCAGCGGCAAGCTGCTGTTCTCGGCGCGGATCATTCCCTACCGCGGTTCGTGGCTCGACTTCGAGTTCGACCCCAAGGACATCCTGTATTTCCGCGTCGATCGCCGACGCAAGATGCCGGTGACGATCCTGTTGAAGGCCATCGGCCTGTCGCCGGAATCGATCCTCGCCAACTTCTTCGTCTTCGACCAGTTCCGCCTGATGGACACTGGCGCGCAACTCGAGTTCGTGCCCGAGCGCCTGAAGGGCGAGATCGCCCGCTTCGATATCACCGACAAGGCCGGCAATGTCGTCGTCGAGAAGGACAAGCGCATCACCGCGCGCCATGTGCGCACGCTGGAGCAGACCGAGACGACGTTCATCAGCGTGCCGGAAGATTTCCTGGCCGGGCGCATCGTCGCGCGCAATCTGGTCGATGCCGAGACCGGCGAAATTGTCGCCAAGGCCAATGACGAGTTGACCGACGTGCTCTTGAAGAAGCTGCGCACGGCGGGCATCAAGGAGATGCAGTGCCTGTACACCAATGAGCTGGACGAAGGCGCCTACATCAGCCAGACCCTGACGGCTGACGAGACCGCCGACGAGCTGGCGGCCCGCGTGGCCATTTACCGCATGATGCGTCCCGGCGAGCCGCCGACCGAAGATGCCGTGCAGGCTTTGTTCCAACGCCTTTTCTATAACGGCGACAGCTACGATCTCAGCCGCGTCGGGCGCATGAAGTTCAACGCCCGCGTCGGCCGCGATTCGGCCGAAGGCTCGATGACGCTGAGCAACGAGGACATCCTCGACGTGGTCAAGATCCTGGTCGAGCTGCGCAATGGCCGCGGCGAAGTCGATGACATCGACCACCTGGGCAACCGGCGAGTGCGTTGCGTCGGCGAGCTGGCCGAAAACCAGTACCGCTCAGGTCTGGCGCGGATCGAGAAGGCTGTGAAGGAGCGCCTGGGCCAGGCCGAGACCGAAGCCCTGATGCCGCACGACCTGATCAACTCCAAGCCGATC
>CADEDE010000110.1 GCA_902825995.1 uncultured Burkholderiales bacterium | reverse complement strand
TTGAAGTCCGTGGAACAACATCATATCTAATTTATTGAACGCGACTTGGTATGAGTTGCATCGCTTGCTTCACCTGCATCACATCGGCCAGCGCGCTGCGCGCCACGCATGCTACCTGCTGAACCGCCGGGGTCGTCGGCGGACCGTGCTGGTTCACGCGCGCGTCAAACCCTGCGGCGTGTTCAGCGGTCCGCCTTCAGTCAGGGGGTGATGACGATTCCCCCCGGTCCGTTGCCGGTGGCCACGCCTGCCCCCAGCGACGCGAGGGCGCCGGTCGCGACATCGATGCTGAAGCCCAACGTGCTGCGGCCCCCGGCGTCGGTCACATACAGGTGCGTGCCCGCAGCGTCGACCGCCAGCCCGGTGGGGATTGAACCGGCGGCCACGGCCGAGCCGATCGCCGTCAGCGCGCCCGTGGTGCTGTTGACCGCGAACGCGGAGACACCGTTGGACGTGGTCGCATAGACGAACAGGCCGTTGGGATGCACGGCCACGGCGGTGGGGGTGGTGCCCGTGCTGCTGTAGCCCACCACCGACAAAACGCCCGTGCTCGCATTGACGCGGAAGGCCGCGAGACTGCCGCTGTTGGTCACGTAGACAAAGCGGCCGCTCGGGTCGACCACGATGCTGTGCGGGCTCGCGACCGAGTTCGCAATCGTACCGGCCAGCAAGGTCAACGCGCCGGTGCCGGCGTTGACGCTGTACGCCGATACGCTGTTGCCAACCTCATTGGCTACATAGACGAAGTTGCCGCTCGGGTGCGCCGCCACGGCATAGGGGAACAAGCCGCTCGCCGCTGGCGCGCCGACCGCGGTGAGTTGGCCGGTGGCGCCGTCGATGCTGTACGCCGACACGGTGTGCGCCGAGTAGTTGGCGACCCAGGTGAACCGCCCCAGCGGGTCCATCGCGATGCCGTAGGGGTTGACGCTGTTCACCGAGCTGCCGACCGGCGTGACGCTGCCGGAGGCGGCATTGACGCTGTAGGACGATACGTTGTTGCCGGCGAGGTTGGTGACGTACGCAAACAAGCCGTTCGGCGTGATCGCGATGGCGTAGGGGTAGGCACCGGTGCCGGTCGTTCCAAGCGCCGACAGCACACCGCTGCTGGCATCGGCACGGTAGATCGACAGCGTATTGGCGCCGCTGTTGGCCACCAGCGCCAGTCCGGCCGGCGTGATGCAGCTGATGGCGACATTGGTAATCGCGCCGCTGGCCGTGCCGCTGCCGTTTTGCACCGTGCAGGTCTGGCCGCCGGGCTGCGTCAGCACGCTCACGCTGTAGGCCGCGGCGTTGGCCACCGGCGTCGCGAAGCTGAACGCGGTGGCATTCGCCGCGACGCTGAGGTTGTCGCCGCCATTGTTTTGCAGCACCAGGCCGGTGCCGGTGAGGCCGTTGACCGTGCCGCCGATGCTGTGCGGGCCGACCGGGGCGGGCATCGGACCGAGGATCGTGATCAGGTCGCCGCCGCCGTGGGCGGGACGCCCGGGGCGGGCACAGGAAAACGAAAAGCCGAAGGCGTTGGTGGCATCGCCGAGGTAGGCGGAGACGTCGAAGCTGGTGCTGCCCTTGCCGCGAAAGCTCGGGCCGCCACCGGTGCTGGCAAAGGCGCCGGGCGGCAGGGTCACGGCGGTCGAAGTGAGCGTGACCGGCACGTCGGCCAGCAGTGTCTGCACGACACGCGGGGTCGCGGCGGGATTCCAGCGGATCAGCCTGACCGTGCCGCTGCCGTTGCTGCCGCAATCCGGCGCGACCTCGTAGTTCAACGTCAGGGTCACCGTGCCGGCCTGGTTGACGAGCCACGAGCCGGCGCTGTTTTGCCAGGTGCCGGGGCTCTGTTGCGTGAGCGCCGCGGCCGGCACCGCGCTGGCTGTGGCATGGCCCCGGGGCCAGACGCAGGGGTAGGGGTCGGTATTGTTGGCCGGGAGCGCGCAATCCAAACCCATCAGGCCCCACGAGAAGCTGTTGCGCTGCCATTCGGCGACGCCGTTGACGACCGTGGCGCTGTTGACCTGCCAACCTTCGCCGGGGCTGGCCATGAAGATCTCCTTGCCGACAGCGTTGGCCGGCACCGGCATGCGGATCGTCACCGGCAGCTTGAACACCAGATCGTGCGGCGTGAACTCATAGACCGACCCGGCGGGTGGGTTGTCGGTGGGCAGCGCCGGCGCGCCCGCCGCGCTGCGTGCGATGCCCAGGGTCGTGGCCTGGCTCAACGCCCCGGCAGGCACGATCACCTGCACGCCGTCGGGGCCGTTGAGGGTGCCGCCTTGCGTGCCGATCGAGGCGGTGACGGCGCTCGGGGGTGTGGCCGGTTCGCTGTCATTGCCGCCGCAAGCGGCCAGGCTGAACACCAGAACCCACGACGCTGTTGACTTCCACATGGCTCACCTTTGCTGCGACCGCGATGGCCGCTTGGGTAAGGTTGTAGGCAAGTCAGCGTTATGAAAGCGTTATGGCGCTCTCATTCGTTGTGCACGATGCCGTCGCGCAGCACCAACGCCCGCTGCGCCAGCAACTCGGCCAGCAGGCGCTCGCCCCACGCGGCGCAATGGCCCTCGGGGCCGCCCAGTCGCCACCAGACCCGGCCGACGATGGGTGTGGTGGAGAACCATGCGAGCAGACCCGGCAGTGGCTCACGGCCGACTTCGAGCAGGTGGTATTTGGCCAGTGCCTTGATGGCCTGGCGGGCGTGGCTGGCCGGGTCGGCGACGAAGCGCGCCAGGCGTGAGCGGGCGCGTTGCAGGGCGCCGGCCACGTCGGTGAAGGCTGCGCCGTGGCCGGGGATCACCAGGCGCGCATCGAGCGACGCGATCAGCTCGAGCGTGGCGGCGACCGCGTCGAATGCATCGATGCCGTCGAGCTCGGGAAAGACCACGCCGAAGCCCTTTTCCCACAGGGCATCGGCCGAGATCAAGATGCCGCTCGCAGCATCGAACAGGATCAGCGAATGCGGATCGTGTCCCGGCGCGGCATGGGCTTGCCAGGTGCGCGTGCCCACGCGCAGCGACTCGCCGGGCCGCAGCAGCGCATCGAAGAAGAAGCGTTCGATGCGCTGGTTGGTAAGTTTGTAGCTGAGCTGGTTTTCGTCCCACGCGGCCACCGCGTCGGCGTCGCCCGGCGGGATCACGGTGCGCGCGCCGAAGGCCCGCACCAGCGCCGCGTTGCCGCCGCAATGGTCGGAGTGCAGGTGCGTGTTGACGACGCGCGCCAGCGTCTGACCGGGGCGCAGCGCCTGGCGCACGAGGGCAATCGTTTGCGCGGCGTGCGAGACGTGACCGCTGTCGATGAGAGTCGCGTGTTCGCCGTCGCTGCTACCGTGCAGCAGGATGTTGTTCGACGACAGCCAGCCGCGCTCGAAGAGGGCGAGGTCTTGCGGCGGGGCGGCACCCATCGGGTGATTGTGCCGGCGTTGAGCCATGCCCGCCGCCGCTGCTACACTGCCCCGCAGCATGACGACGATCACTTCACGCCACAGTTTCGGCACCGGGCCTCGCGGCCGGGGAGCCTGGCCCTGGCGCCGCGCGCAGCACTGCTGATGCCCGCCGGTGGGGCCGCACCCCCGGCCCTGCCACTTTCTGTTTGATGTATCCGCCCGGCCTTTGACGCTGCCGCCGTGGATCCCCACAGGACTCATGAAGTGATCACCGAACTCGAATTCAAGAGCCTCGCCGCGCAAGGCTTCAACCGCATTCCGCTCATCAGCGAGGCCTTCGCCGACCTGGAAACACCGCTCTCGCTGTATCTCAAACTCGTCGGCGGCCAGCGCCACGGCTTCCTGCTGGAATCGGTGGTCGGCGGCGAGCGTTTCGGCCGCTATTCCTTCATCGGCCTGCCCGCACGCACGCTGCTGCGCGCCACTGGCTGGCATACCGAGGTGGTGACCGATGGCGTGGTGGTCGAACGCAGCGAGGGCAATCCGCTCGATTTCATCGCCGCCTACCGGCAGCGCTTCAAGGTCGCGCTGCGCCCCGGCCTGCCGCGCTTTTGCGGTGGCCTGGCCGGCTACTTCGGCTACGACGCGGTGCGCTTCATCGAGCCCAAGCTGGCGCCAACGGCCAAGCCGGGCGGCCTGAATACGCCCGATATCCTGCTCTTGCAAACCGAAGAACTGGCGGTCATCGACAACCTGTCGGGGCGCCTGTCCCTGATCGTGTATGCCGATCCGGCACAGGCCGAGGCCTACTTCAAGGCCAAGCGGCGCCTGGCTGAATTGGCCGACAAGTTGAAATACAGCGTCACCGCGCCCGCCGTGAAGCGCGGTCCCGCGCATCCGGTCGAGCGAGATTTCGGCAAGGACGCCTATATCGCCGCGGTACTGAAGGCCAAGGAATATATCGCCGCAGGCGACATGATGCAGGTGCAGGTCGGGCAGCGTTTGCGCAAGCGCTACACCGAATCACCGCTCAGCCTGTACCGCGCACTGCGCTCGCTGAACCCGTCGCCGTACATGTATTTCTACGATATGGGCGAGTTCCAGATCGTCGGCGCGTCGCCTGAAATCCTGGTCCGCCAGGAACGCCTGGCCGACGGCCGCGAGAAGGTGACCATCCGCCCGCTGGCCGGCACGCGCGGGCGCGGTGCGACGCCCGAGGCCGATGCCGCGCTCGAAGCCGAACTTTCGGCCGACCCGAAAGAGCGCGCCGAACACCTGATGCTGATCGACCTGGCGCGCAACGATATCGGCCGCATCGCCGTCACCGGCAGCGTCAAGGTGACCGAGGCTTTCGCTATTGAGCGTTATTCGCATGTGATGCACATCGTCAGCAACGTCGAGGGCCTCTTGAAGCCGGGCATGACCAGCCTGGACGTGCTGCGCGCCACCTTCCCGGCCGGCACCTTAAGCGGCGCGCCGAAGATCCGCGCGATGCAGATCATCGACGAGTTGGAGCCCGTCAAGCGTGGCATCTATGGCGGCGCCTGCGGTTACCTGAGCTTTGCCGGCGACATGGACGTGGCCATCGCCATCCGCACCGGCATCGTGCAGGACGACACGCTCTATGTGCAGGCCGCGGCCGGCGTCGTGGCCGATTCGGTGCCCGAGCTGGAGTGGCAGGAGACGGAAGCGAAAGCCCGCGCGCTCCTGCGCGCTGCGGAACTTGTCGAGGAGGGGTTCTGACATGCTCCTCGTGATCGACCAGCCGCAGGCACGTTTCACAACATCCCGCGCACCCCGAAAATCCGCGCCAGTGCTGGCGATTGGGGCTCTTGACGTCTCACTGAATCCGCACATGCTGCAAGGCCGCGCGAACATTGGCCACCAGCACTTTGATGGCTTGCGCCTTGCCGTGCAGCGGCGTCAGGTGCAGCCAGTGGCCTCGCAGCCCAGGGCACCTATAAACAGAGCGTAGAAACGTCATTCACGGCGACGCTATGTCACTTATTGAGCTTTCCCGAAATGGTGACATCACCGCAGCCCAGCCTGAACCCAGCAC
>CADEDE010000109.1 GCA_902825995.1 uncultured Burkholderiales bacterium | reverse complement strand
TCGAGCTGCACTTCTGGATCGCCACCATCGGCATCGTGCTGTACATCGCCGCGATGTGGATCGCCGGCGTGATGCAGGGCCTGATGTGGCGCGCGGTCAATCCCGACGGCACCCTGGTCTATAGCTTCGTCGAGAGCGTCAAGGCGACCTATCCGTTCTACGTGGTTCGCCTGCTCGGAGGCCTGCTGTTCCTGAGCGGCATGTGCGTGATGGCCTGGAATGTGGTGAAGACGGTGTCGAGCAGCCGGCCGCAGCCGGTGGCGATCCCGGCCTTGCGTCCCGCCCACGCCTGAACCGACAAGGAAAAGAACATGGCCGATACCCCCAACGCCAGCGGTCACGAGAAGATCGAGACCAGCAATTTCCTGATGATCGTGCTGATCCTGATCACGGTCGCCATCGGCGGCCTGGTCGAGATCGTGCCGCTGTATTTCCAGCGCTCGACTACCGAAGCCGCGCCCGGCGTCAAACCCTATACCGCGCTGCAGCTCGCCGGCCGCGACGTCTATGTCCGCGAGGGCTGCTACAACTGCCACTCGCAGATGATCCGGCCCTTCCGCGCCGAGACCCTGCGCTACGGCCACTACTCGACCGCTGGCGAATTCGTCTATGACCGCCCCTTCCAATGGGGCAGCAAGCGCACCGGGCCGGACCTGCACCGCGTCGGCGGAAAATACAGTGATGAGTGGCAGCGCATCCACCTGAACAACCCGCGCGACCTGGTCCCTGAATCGAATATGCCGGCCTATCCGTGGCTGGCCAAGACGGCCGCCGATGCCGATGCCATGCCGGCTAAGCTGACCGCCTTGAAGCGTCTGGGCGTGCCCTACAGCGACGCAGAGGTCGCGGGCGCTGCTGCCGCGGTGAAGGGCCAAACCGAGCTCGACGCGCTGGTGACCTACCTGCAGATGCTCGGCACAACGATCAAGTGAGGACCGTCATGGATATCAATGAGCTGCGCAGCGCCGTCACAGTGATTGGTTTGCTGTTGTTTGTGGCGCTGGTGGTGTGGGTCTATCGCGCGCCGCGGCGCCAGGCTTTCGAGGCCGCGGCGCGACTGCCCTTCGCCGGGGAGGCGGAACATGAGTGACTTCTTTTCCAGCGGCTGGTCGATCTTCGTCGCCGCTGCGACCGTTGTCAGCCTGATGGCCTGCCTGGTGCTGCTCTTCGCCGCCGCGCGGCGGCGGGCGCCCAGCGGCGCGGTCGATGACAACACCACCGGCCATGTCTGGGACGAAGACCTGCGCGAGATGAACAATCCGCTGCCGCGCTGGTGGATGATCCTGTTCGTGATCACGGTCTTGTTCGCGTTCGCCTACCTGGCGCTGTACCCCGGCCTGGGCAGCCACGACGGCAGCCTGAACTGGAGCAGCCGCAGTCAATACGAAACCGAACAGGCCCGCGCATCGGCAACCATGGCGCCGCTGTATGCGCGCTTTGCGTCGATGGACGAAACCGCGCTGGCTCGCGATACCCAGGCCATGGGCATCGGCGAGCGTCTGTTCATCAACAACTGCGCCACCTGCCATGGCTCCGACGCGCGCGGCAGCAAGGGCTTCCCGAACCTGACCGACAACGACTGGCTGTGGGGCGGCTCGTTCGCGACGATCCAGCAAACCATTGCCGAAGGCCGCAATGGCGTGATGCCGCCGATGGCGGCCGCGCTGGGCAATAGCGACGATGTGCGCAACGTCGCGCACTATGTGCTCAGCCTGTCGGGCAGCCCGCACGACAGCGTCGCCGCACAGCTCGGCAAGCCCAAGTTCGCCGTCTGTGCCGCCTGCCACGGTGCCGACGGCAAGGGCAACCCGGCGCTGGGAGCGGCGAACCTGACCGACAAGGTCTGGCTGCACGGCTGGGGCGAACAAGCGGTGGTGGCGATGGTCAATGGCGGCAAGAACAACGTCATGCCGGCGCATGCTGCGCGATTCTCGGCCGAGCAGATCCGCGTACTCGCGGCCTATGTCTGGAACCTGTCCCAGGGCGGCAAGGTCGCGAACAATCCGTGAGCGTTCCTGCGCCCGCCGCTGACAAGCGCGGCAGCGACGTCATCTGGCTGTACGAGAAGCAGAAGACCATCCACGCCCGCAGCGTCAGCGGCTGGTTCGCCAACTGGCGCTGGGCCCTGGTCTGGGCCACGCAACTGGTTTTCTACGGCCTGCCGTGGCTGCAATGGAACGGCCGCCAGGCGGTTCTGTTCGATCTCGCCTCGCGCCGCTTCTACCTCGGCGGCCTGGTGCTGTACCCGCAGGATTTCATCTACCTGACGGGTCTGTTGGTGATCAGCGCCTACGGCCTCTTTCTGTTCACTGCGATCGCCGGGCGTCTGTGGTGCGGCTTCGCCTGCCCGCAAACGGTCTATACGGAAATGTTCATGTGGATCGAGCGCCGGCTCGAAGGCGACCGCATGGCGCGCATCCGCCTGGATGCCGCGCCCTGGGGCGCTGTCAAGCTGCTGCGCCGGGGCGGCAAGCACGCGCTGTGGATCACGCTGGCGCTGTGGACCGGCTTCACTTTCGTCGGCTATTTCACGCCGATCGAGACCCTGTGGGGCCAGGCTTTCACGCTGGCCTTCGGTCCCTGGGAATGGTTCTGGGTGCTGTTCTATGGCACAGCCACCTACGGCAACGCCGGCTTCCTGCGCGAGCAGGTCTGCAAGTACATGTGCCCTTATGCGCGCTTCCAGAGCGCGATGTTCGACAAGGACACGCTGATCATCAGCTACGACAGTGAGCGCGGCGAACCGCGCGGCACGCGCGGGCGCAGCACCGACCTGAAGGCGGCCAAGCTCGGCCACTGCATCGACTGCGATTTGTGCGTCCAGGCCTGCCCGACCGGCATCGACATCCGCAAGGGCCTGCAGTACGAATGCATCGGCTGTGCCGCCTGCATCGATGTCTGCGACGGCGTGATGGACAAAATGCAGTACCCGCGCGGCCTGATCCGCTACGACACGCAAAACGGCCTGGCCCGGCACCTCACGCGCGCCCAGCGCTGGCGCCGGGTGCTGCGCCCGCGCGTGCTGATCTACGGCACGGTGCTGGGCGCGATCTGCGTCGCGCTGCTGGTGAGCCTGTGGCTGCGCACGCCGTTCAAGGTCAATGTCGTGCGCGACCGCGCGGCGCTGGCGCGCCTGGTCGAAGACGGCCGCATCGAAAACGTCTATCGCCTGCAACTCATGAATGCCAGCGAGGCCGCGCAGCGTTTTCGCATCACGGTTGGCGGCCTGGCCGGCGCGCGGCTGGTCGTCACCGGCGCCGGCGACGTCAGCGTCGGTGCCGCCGAATCGCGCTGGGTGCCGGTGGCCGTTCAGGTGCCGCCCGAAGCAGCGCAACGCGTCGGCCCCGGCGCCCACGTCATCGAGTTCACAATCGAACAGTTGCCAGCCACGCCGGAGCACGCGGCGCGGCAGATCCAGGAACGTTCGACCTTTGTCGTGCCGCGTTGAACCAGGAGCGAAACAGCATGCAAGCGCAAGACCTTTCATCGAGCGGACCGGTCTCGCCATGGTGGCGATACGGCATGGTCTGGCTGGCGCTGGGCGGTCCGGCCGTCGTCGTCATCGCCAGTGTGGTCACGTTGGTGATCGCATTGATGCATCCCGACCCGGTGCTGCCGGTACGTGCCGCCACCGCCGAAGCGCAGCAGCCAGCGGTGCAGGCGCGCAACCACGCGGCCACGCCGCGTTGAGACCATGGTCCGCGTCGCGCTGCAGACTCTCTGGCCGGCGTTCCTGATGGCCGGCGTGCTCGAGATGCTGGTCTTCGCGCTGGTCGATCCGAGCGATTTGCACTGGCTCGGCGGCGCGCCGATCAACGCTCCGCGACAGACCCTCTATACCCTGGCCTTCTTCGCCTTCTGGGCCGTGATCGCCGTGGCCGGGGCGATCACGGCGCTGCTGCTCTGCCGCGGCGACGAAACCGACCGCTCGTCTTGAGCGAAATCAAGACCTGGGCCACGCCGCGCGCGCACAGTGTTTGCCATGCTCACTGACACCGGCCCGATCTTTTCGCCCGAGTTGTTGCAGCAGCTCGACATCAACGGCCCGCGCTACACCTCGTACCCGACGGCCGACCGCTTCCACGCCGGCTTCGACGCTGCGGCCTATGCGGCGACGCTGGCGGCGCGTGCCGCGCTGTCCCGGCAACGCAGCGCGGCACCGCTGTCGCTGTACATGCACATCCCGTTCTGCAAATCGGTGTGCTACTACTGTGCCTGCAACAAGGTCATCACGCGCCACCACGAGCGTGCGGCCGAGTATCTGCAGGCGCTGGATCTCGAAATCGATTTGCACCGCCGCGCCCTCGGCGAGCCGCAGGCGGTGTCGCAGCTTCATCTGGGCGGCGGCTCGCCGACCTTTCTGTCGGACCCCGAACTGGCCGGGCTGATGGCCTCGCTGGAGCGCGCCTTCAAGCTCGCGCCCGACGCCGAGCTGTCGATCGAGGTCGATCCACGCACCGTCGATGCCGGGCGCCTGGCCACGCTGCGCCACCTGGGTTTCAACCGCATCAGTTTCGGCGTGCAGGATTTCGACCCGGCGGTGCAGAAGGCCGTGCATCGCGAGCAAAGCGAAACCATGGTGCGCAGCCTGGTCGGGCACGCGCGCGCGCTCGGCTTCGTCTCGATCAATACCGACCTGATCTTCGGCCTGCCGCTGCAGACGCCGGCCTCCTTTGCGCGCACGGTCGAGCAGATCGGCGCCTTACGCCCGGACCGTATCGCGCTGTACGCCTACGCCCACCTGCCATCGCGCTTCAAGCCGCAACGACGCATCCTGAGCGCCGAGCTGCCGCTGGCCGCGGCGCGCGTGCAGATGCTGCAAGCGGCGCTCGAAGGCTTCCTCGGTGAGGGCTACCGCTACATCGGCATGGATCATTTCGCCTTGCCCGACGATACCCTCGCCGTGGCCCAGCGCCAAGGCAGGCTGCACCGCAATTTCCAGGGCTACACCACGCAGCCCGACAGCGACCTGATCGGCCTGGGCGTGTCGTCGATCGGCGGCGTCGGCGCCAGCTACGCACAGAACGCCAAGACCCTGCCCGAGTACTACGAAGCGCTGCGACAGGGCCGTTTCGCGGTCGTGCGCGGCATCGCGCTCGACGCCGAAGACCTGCTGCGCCGCGACGTCATCATGGCCTTGATGTGCCAGGGCCGTGTCGAGTTCGACGTCATCGAGGCCGTGCATGCGGTGGTCTTCACGCAGCGCTTCGCGCCCGAATTGGCGCGGCTCGCGCGTTATGCCGAAATGGGCCTGGTACAGGTCGGGCCACAATCCATCCACGTCACCCCGACCGGCTGGTTCTTCGTTCGCGTGCTGGCGCTGGTCTTCGACGCCGCGCTCGCCACCGAAGTCCCGCGCGAGCGTTTCTCCAGAGTGATCTGAATGGACGCACCGCTGCTGCTGGCCGCGCTGTTGATGGGCGCTGCCGGATCGCTGCACTGCACTGCGATGTGCGCTGCGGCCAGCACCGCCGTGGTTCAGCGCAGCGCTCGGGACGCACCGGCGCAGGCCTTGCTCGGCTTCCACCTTGGCCGGCTCGCCGGCTACGCCGCTGGCGGCGCGATCGCGGCGGCCAGTGTCAACGCGCTCGGCGCCTGGG
>CADEDE010000108.1 GCA_902825995.1 uncultured Burkholderiales bacterium | reverse complement strand
CTCAATATTGAGTCGGCACGGTGGCTCAGATTTGAATCGGCGCCGACAGGCCGGAGCGCATTTGGACAGCGGTATGTCACCCTGTTGCCAAGTCGCCCGGCGCGACAAGGCGCCGCGTGCGACCGCTGCGTCAAGTCAGCCGCCTGATCGGTTGCGAGCCATAATGCCAGTCATGTCTGCGATCCGTCCGATCACCGCAGCGCGCTCCGGTTGGCGTTGGCGCAAGCCATCAGCCTGACCACCCCTATGCGCCCTCAGCGGGCGCCTTCCGTCCCCACCCAGCACGGCGCGCCGGCCTCGCCAGCGTCGCAAAAAGCGGGTATCAAAGCGGGTACCGAATCAGGATGCTCTTCGGAACATCCAATGAAATCAAAGGGTTAGAGCGCACATGCTGCTGATGATCGATAACTACGACAGCTTCACTTTCAACCTGGTGCAGTATTTCGGCGAGCTGGGCGAAGAGGTGCGCGTGCTGCGCAACGACGAGATCGACATCGCCGGCATCGCGGCGCTGAAGCCGTCGCGGCTGGTGTTGTCGCCCGGGCCGTGCACGCCAGCCGAGGCAGGCGTGTGCGTCGAGGCCATCCGCCATTTCGCCGGCCAGCTGCCGATCCTTGGCGTGTGCCTCGGCCACCAGGCGATCGGCGCGGCGATCGGCGGGCGGATCGTGCGCGCGCGCACGCAGATGCACGGCAAGGCCAGCGAGATCGCCCACGACGGCCGGGGCGTCTATCGCGGCCTGCCGGAGCGCTTCTCGGTGATTCGCTATCACTCGCTGGCCATCGAGCGTGCGTCGCTGCCGGCCGAACTGGTCGTGACATCGAGCGCCGACGATGGCGAGATCATGGGTGTACGGCATGCCACGCTGGCGATCGAGGGTGTGCAGTTCCACCCCGAGTCGATCCTTTCGCAACATGGCCACGCGATGTTGCGCAACTTTCTGCAGGCCTACCCCGCATGAAGCCGATCGACTTACGCAGCGATACGGTGACGCGGCCCACGGCCGGCATGTGGGAGGCGATGCGCGCCGCCGAACTCGGCGACGATGTTTTCGGCGACGACCCGACGGTCAATGCCTTGCAGCGGCGCATCGCCGCTGACCTCGGCTTCGAGGCGGCGCTGTTCATGCCCACCGGAACGCAAAGCAATTTGTGCGCCCTGATGAGCCATTGCCAGCGCGGCGACGAATACCTGGTCGGGCAGATGGCGCATACCTACCGGATGGAAGGCGGTGGCGCTGCGGTGCTCGGCAGCATCCAGCCGCAGCCGCTGCTCAACCAGGCCGACGGCACACTGGCGCTGGCCGATATCGAAGCCGCGATCAAACCCGATGATGCGCATTTCGCGCGTACGAAGTTGCTTGCGTTGGAGAACACCTGGGGCGGCCAGGTGCTGCCGCTGGATTACATCGAAGCGGCGACCCAGCTCGCGCATTCGCGCGGCCTGGCCGCGCACCTGGACGGCGCGCGTTTGTTCAACGCGGCGCTTGCGTCGGGCGTGCCGGCGCGCGAAATCACGCGCCATTTCGACAGCGTGTCGGTCTGTTTCAGCAAGGGCCTGGGCACGCCCGCCGGCTCGGCGCTGTGCGGCAGCCGCGAGTTGATTGCGCGCGCGCACCGCTGGCGCAAGATGGCCGGCGGCGCGATGCGCCAGAGCGGCGTGCTGGCGGCCGCCGCGCTGTACGCGCTGGATCACCATGTCGCGCGCCTGACGCAAGACCATGCCCACGCGCGCGCGCTCGCCGCGGGCCTGCAAGGCCTGGCGGGCGTGAGCGTTACGCCGCCGCAAACCAATATCGTTTTCATTGACCTCGCGCCCGAGAAGGCCCACGGCGCGGTGGAGCGCCTGCGCGAGCGCGGCGTGCTGGCCACGGGCCTGACCAAGCTGCGCCTGGTGACGCATCTGGACGTGAGCGCCAGCGATATCGACCGCGCCACCGTCATCCTGCGTGAATCTCTTTAGGAACCCGACCATGCCGATCACCGACAACGAAGCGCTTGCGCGCACCATCGAGCACCGCGAGATCTTTCACGACGAAATGCTGGCGCTGATGCGTCGCATCATGGGCGGGGAAATGTCGCCGGTGATGATGGCCGCGATGCTGGTCGGCCTGCGTGTCAAGAAGGAAACCATCGGCGAGATCACGGCGGCCGCGCAGGTGATGCGCGAATTTTCGACCAAGGTGGTGGTGGACGACCGCAAACACCTGGTCGATATCGTCGGCACCGGCGGCGACGCCTCGCACACCTTCAACATTTCCACCTGCAGCATGTTCGTCGCCGCGGCCTGCGGCGCGCGCGTGAGCAAGCACGGCAACCGTGGCGTATCGAGCAAATCCGGCAGCGCCGATGTATTGGAAGCGATGGGCGTGACCCTGGCCTTGCCGCCGGCAGCCATCGCCCGCTGCATCGAAGAGACTGGCATCGGTTTCATGTTCGCGCCGAATCACCATCCGGCGATGAAAAATGTGGCCCCGGTGCGCAAGGAACTCGGCGTGCGCACGATCTTCAATATCCTCGGTCCGCTGACCAACCCGGCCGATGCGCCGAATATCCTGATGGGCGTGTTCCACCCCGATCTGGTCGGCATCCAGGTGCGTGCCTTGCAGCGCCTGGGCGCAGAACATGCAGTGGTGGTCTATGGTCGCGACGGCATGGACGAGGTCTCGCTCGGCGCGGCGACGATGGTCGGCGAGCTCAAGGACGGCGCGATCACCGAGTACGAAATCCACCCCGAGGACTTCGGCCTGACGATGGCTTCGAGCCGAGCCCTGAAGGTCGAGACGCCCGCGCAATCGCTGGCGCTCGTGCGTGCGGTGCTCGACAACGAGCCCGGCGCGGCGCGCGACATCGTGATGCTGAATGCCGGCGTGGCGCTGTATGCCGCGAATGTCGCCAAGACCATGGCCGAGGGCGTGGCGCTGGCGCGCGAGGCGCTGGCCTCGGGCAAGGCGCGGGCCAAGATGAACCAATTTGTCGAGGCGACGAAGAAGCTCGCGGCGGCATGAGCCCGGTGCCGAGCCGCCTCGAGCCGGGCCAACGCCCCCGCGGGGGGCAGGGCGCGCAGCGCCCGTGGGGGTGCACATGAGCGATATCCTGCAACGCATCGTCGCGGTCAAGCGCGAGGAGATCGCGGCGGCGCGGGCGCGGCGCGATCTGGCGTCGTTGCGCGCCGAAGCCGAGGCCTGGCGCGATGGGCGCGGTTTCGAGGCGGCGTTGTGCTCGAAGATCGTGGCCGGGGCTTCCGCGGTGATCGCCGAAATCAAGAAGGCCAGCCCGAGCAAGGGCGTGCTGCGCGAGCGTTTCGTGCCGGCCGAGATTGCCGCGAGCTACGAGCGCGGCGGCGCGGCCTGCCTGTCGGTGCTGACCGACGCGCAGTTCTTCCAAGGCTCGGCCGCGTACCTGCAACAAGCGCGCGAAGCCTGCGCGCTGCCGGTGTTGCGCAAGGATTTCATCGTCGATACCTACCAGGTCTTCGAGGCCCGGGCGATGGGGGCCGATTGCATCCTGCTGATCGCCGCCTGCCTCGACGACGCGGCGATGGCCGACCTCGAAGCGCAGGCGATGGCGCTGGGTATGGCGGTGCTGGTCGAAGTCCATGACGCTGCCGAACTCGAACGCGCGTTGCGCCTGAAAACGCCGCTCGTCGGCATCAACAACCGCAACCTGCGCAGCTTCGAGGTTTCGCTGGACACCACACTCGCGCTCTTGCCGCGCGTGCCGGCCGATCGGTTGTTGGTTACGGAGTCAGGCATCCTGGTTCCCGCCGACGTTCAGCGAATGCGCGCGGCCGGCGTCAGCGTCTTCCTCGTCGGCGAAGCCTTCATGCGCGCGCCCGAGCCCGGTGTGGCACTGGCCGCGCTGTTCGCGTGATGGCGGGCGGCCCGCACCACCAGCCCTGCCCCGGCGCGAAAACCGGCTTCGTCTTCATCTGCCCGGGCCGCTTTGAAGCCGCGCGCGGCTACCCCTGCGCGGCGGGCACGGGCGCCAATCTCGGCCGCGTCCTGCTTGAGTTGCATGCGCGTCGGCCGGCCTTGTTTCCAGCCCCCGACCGGAGCAAGTATGTGATTACTAACTCATGGGAGACGGTCGAATATCCGGCACTGACGGGCCGATCGGTGCCGACCGAGGCCGAGGTGCTGGCGGCGGGAAATCTGGCCCGGCTGCGCGGCGAAATCGCGGCGCTGGATACGCTGGTGGCCTGCGGGGCGCAGGCCCACGCGGCGTTGCGCGCGCTTTGGGGCGGCGGGGCCATTCGTGCCCGCGTCGCCTACGGCCGGCACCTGAGCCAGCGTTCGGTCAATATGATCCCCGGCGGGACGGATACCCCCAGCCGCATCCGACTGTGGTGCGACGCACTGCTGGCCCAGCTGGAAGCACCGGGCTGACGCTCTCCATGCGTGTTATATTCCCCGGTTCGCCGCGGAGGGGTGCCCGAGTGGCTAAAGGGGGCAGACTGTAAATCTGTTGGCTTACGCCTACGCTGGTTCGAATCCAGCCTCCTCCACCAGGCGAAACTTGATTTTCGAGAGTGCATTTTGACGTTCCGGCAGCGTGTTGACGCTGGCGTTGCCGGAGGAGATCCCGGGCGGGAGTAGTTCAATGGTAGAACCCCAGCCTTCCAAGCTGATGACACGGGTTCGATTCCCGTCTCCCGCTCCAACGTCGGTTGATCGAAGCGTTGTGTCGCTAGAGGCTTGGTTGCGCTGCCGCTGTCAAGCCTGTATCGATGCCCATGTGGCTCAGTGGTAGAGCACCCCCTTGGTAAGGGGGAGGTCGCGCGTTCGATCCGCGCCATGGGCACCAGAGGTAGGTAGATAGGACAGCGGGCACCGCTTCGCGGCCCCTTCACTTTCAGTCGGAGATTTTCTTATGGCAAAAGGCAAATTTGAACGCACCAAGCCGCACGTCAACGTTGGCACGATCGGCCACGTCGATCACGGCAAGACCACGCTGACGGCGGCCATCACCTCGGTGCTGGCGGCCAAGTTCGGTGGTGAAGCCAAGGCCTACGATCAGATCGATGCCGCCCCGGAAGAAAAGGCCCGCGGCATCACCATCAATACCGCCCACGTCGAATACGAAACCAGCAAGCGCCACTATGCGCATGTGGACTGCCCGGGCCACGCCGACTATGTCAAGAACATGATCACCGGTGCGGCGCAAATGGACGGCGCCATCCTGGTCTGCTCGGCCGCCGACGGCCCCATGCCGCAGACCCGCGAACACATCCTGCTGGCGCGCCAGGTCGGCGTGCCGTACATCATCGTCTTCCTCAACAAATGCGACATGGTTGACGACGCCGAGCTGCTCGAGCTGGTGGAAATGGAAGTCCGCGAACTGCTGGACAAATACGACTTTCCCGGCGACGCCACCCCCATCATCCACGGCAGCGCCAAGCTGGCCATGGAAGGCGACAAGGGCGAGCTCGGCGAACAAGCCATCATGAAGCTGGCCGACGCCCTGGACAGCTACATCCCCACGCCCGAGCGGGCCATCGACGGCGCCTTCCTGATGCCCGTCGAAGACGTCTTCAGCATCTCCGGGCGCGGCACCGTGGTCACCGGGCGGATCGAGCGCGGCGTCATCAAGGTTGGCGAAGAAATTGAAATCGTCGGCATCGCTGCCACGCAAAAGACCACTTGCACCGGCGTCGAGATGTTCAGGAAGCTGCTGGATCAGGGCCAGGCCGGCGACAACGTCGGCATCCTCTTGCGCGGCACCAAGCGCGAAGACGTCCAGCGCGGCCAGGTGCTGTGCAAGCCCGGCAGCGTCAAGCCGCACACCCACTTCA
>CADEDE010000107.1 GCA_902825995.1 uncultured Burkholderiales bacterium | reverse complement strand
AGGAAGTCGACCAGGAGTCGTTCAACTCCATCTACATGATGGCCGACTCCGGCGCCCGCGGTTCCGCGGCCCAGATCCGCCAGCTGGCCGGCATGCGCGGCCTGATGGCCAAGCCCGACGGCTCGATCATCGAGACGCCGATCACGGCCAACTTCCGTGAAGGCCTGAACGTGTTGCAGTACTTCATCTCCACCCACGGCGCCCGCAAGGGCCTGGCGGATACGGCGCTGAAGACCGCGAACTCGGGTTACCTGACGCGCCGCCTGGTGGATGTGACGCAGGATCTGGTCGTGATCGAGGAAGATTGCGGCACGCAGAACGGCATGAATATGCGCGCCCTGGTCGAAGGCGGCGAAGTCATCGAAAGCCTGCGCGACCGCGTGCTCGGCCGCATGGCGGCTGTCGATGTGCTGCATCCCGAGACCCAGCAGGCCCTGGTGCCGGCCGGCGAGATGCTCGACGAAGATACGCTCGATATCACCGAGGCTGCAGGCGTCGACGAAGTCAAGGTGCGCACGCCGCTGACCTGCGCCACGCGCTTCGGCATCTGCGCCAAATGCTATGGCCGCGACCTCGGCCGCGGTGGCCTGGTCAATACGGGAGAGGCGATCGGCGTCATCGCCGCGCAGTCGATCGGCGAGCCGGGCACGCAGCTGACGATGCGCACCTTCCACATCGGCGGTGCGGCCTCGCGCGCGGCGGTGGCCAACAGCGTCGAAGCCAAGTCGGACGGCCATATCGGCTTCAACCCGACGATGCGCTACGTGACCAACGGCAAGAAGGAACTGGTGGTGATTTCGCGTTCCGGTGAAATCATCGTGCTCGACCCGCATGGTCGCGAGCGCGAGCGCCACAAGGTGCCGTATGGCGCGACGCTGAACGTCAGGCCCGACCAGCAACTCAAGGCCGGCACCGTGCTGGCCAATTGGGATCCGCTGACGCGCCCGATCATCACCGAGTTCGCCGGCAGGGCGAAGTTCGAGAACGTCGAAGAAGGCGTGACGGTGGCCAAGCAGATGGATGAAGTCACGGGCCTGTCGACCCTTGTGGTGATCGACCCGAAGCGTCGCGGCGCCGCCAAGGTCGTGCGCCCGCAGGTCAAGCTGATGGACGCGGCCGGCCACGAGGTGAAGATCCCCGGCACCGACCACTCGGTGACGATCGGATTCCCGGTCGGCGCGCTGATCCAGATCCGCGACGGCCAGGATCTGGCGCCCGGCGAAGTGCTGGCGCGCATCCCGATGGAAGGCCAGAAGACGCGCGATATCACCGGCGGCTTGCCGCGGGTCGCCGAGCTCTTCGAAGCCCGCAGCCCGAAGGATGTAGGGACGCTGGCCGAAATCACCGGCACGGTGTCCTTCGGCAAGGAAACCAAGGGCAAGAACCGCCTGCAGATCACCGACCCCGAGGGCAAGGTGCACGAGGAACTCGTGGCCAAGGAGAAGAACATCCTGGTCCACGAAGGCCAGGTGGTGAATCGCGGCGAGCTGGTGGTCGATGGCTCGGCCGATCCGCAGGACATCCTGCGTCTGTTGGGCATCGAAGAGCTGGCGCGCTACATCGTCGATGAAGTGCAGGACGTCTATCGCCTGCAAGGCGTGAAGATCAACGACAAGCACATCGAGGTCATCGTTCGCCAGATGCTGCGCCGGGTGCAGATCGTCAACGCGGGAGACAGCAAGTACATCAACGGCGAACAGGTCGAGCGTTCGGAATTGCTCGATACCAACGATCGCTTGCGTTCCGAAGGCAAGCTGCCGGCGGTCCACGCCGACGTGCTGCTGGGCATCACCAAGGCCAGCCTGTCGACCGATTCGTTCATCTCCGCCGCCTCCTTCCAGGAGACCACGCGGGTGCTGACCGAGGCGGCGATCATGGGCAAGCGTGACGACTTGCGCGGCCTAAAGGAAAACGTGATCGTCGGGCGCCTGATCCCGGCCGGCACCGGCATGGCCTTCCATGCCGCGCGCAAGGTCAAGGAAGAGATGGACGAGAGCGAGCGCCGCGCGATCGCCATGCAGGAGGCCGAGGAATTGGCTTCGGCGCAATTGGCAGCGATCGACGCCGATACCGCGGCGGCGTCGGCTGGTGCGGGCCACGGTTCTGCCGACTGAGATTGCCCCCGAGGCGAAAGGAAAGGGCGGCTACGGCCGCCCTTTTTACTGGGCGCCGTGGGTCCAGCGTTCGGGCACGGAAATGTCGATGCCGAAGCGGGCCGCCCGGCGGGCCAGGCGCAACACGGCGCGGTCGCGGCTCAGCAGCCAGGCCGCGCCCGCGGCGTGGGCGAGGTTGAGGAATTTCTGGTCGTCGGGGTCGCTGCAACACAATGGCACCGAGGCGGGCAGCCGTGCCGGCTCGGCGAGCATCTCGGCCCGGGCGTCCCAGGCAGCCAGCAAGGCCGCCGCGTCAGCGTCGCGTTGCGCGGCCAAACCGCGCCACAAGACCTCGGCGAGTTCGTCGCGCATGGCGACAGTCGCGATCCAGCGCACCTGACGCTGGTTGATCGCCACCGCCAGCGGCGCCACTGACGGGTCGCCAAACAGCAGCCAGTCGAGCACCACATTGGTGTCGAGAACGAGGGCCGGCCTGGGGAGTTGGCTCAATTTGCTGTCCGCCTTGCCGCTAGGGGTTAGGCCGAATATAATCGCAGACTTTTCGGCAGATTCTGCTGCGCTCTTTGTCGAGCGGCTCACCCGGCCACATCCAACAGTGCGCCCGGTTTCGAGCCGGCCTCCACACTGCGGAGTGCTCGGCTTCTCCCGGAAATGAAGCGTTTTCGCACTGACTTCAAACGGGAACAAGTCAACTCATGCCAACCATCAACCAACTCGTGCGCCACGGCCGCGAGACCGAGACCGTCAAGTCGAAGTCTCCCGCCCTGCAAGGCGGCCCGCAGCGGCGCGGCGTGTGCACACGGGTGTACACCACCACGCCGAAAAAGCCGAACTCGGCGCTGCGCAAGGTCGCCAAGGTGCGCCTGACCAACGGTTTCGAGATCATTTCCTACATCGGCGGCGAAGGCCATAACCTGCAAGAGCACAGCGTGGTGCTCGTGCGCGGCGGTCGCGTGAAGGATCTGCCGGGCGTGCGCTACCACATCGTGCGCGGCTCGCTCGACCTGCAAGGCGTCAAGGATCGCAAGCAGTCACGCTCCAAGTACGGCGCCAAGCGGCCCAAGAAGGCTTAAGGGCCAGCGGACGGCCGGCCCGTTTGCCGGCCAGAGTAAGTGAAGGGTCTGTTGACCCTTCGCGGTGCGGGTTCCAAGCCAGCACCAACTGAAATCAAAGAAGGAAGAGTCCCATGCCACGTCGCCGCGAAGTACCCAAGCGCGAAATCCTGCCCGATCCGAAATTCGGCAGCATCGATCTCTCGAAATTCATGAACGTCATCATGGAGTCCGGCAAGAAGGCCGTGGCCGAGCGCATCATTTACGGCGCCCTCGAGCAGGTCGAGAAGAAGGGCGGCAAGGATCCGCTCGAGGTCTTCATGGTCGCGCTCAACAACATCAAGCCGATGGTCGAGGTCAAGTCCCGCCGCGTCGGTGGCGCGAACTACCAGGTTCCCGTGGAAGTTCGCCCCGTCCGCCGCGTTGCATTGGCGATGCGCTGGCTCAAGGAATCGGCGCGCAAGCGTGGCGAGAAGTCGATGGCCGCGCGCCTGGCCAATGAACTGCTCGAGGCCAGTGAAGGCCGTGGCGGCGCGATGAAGAAGCGCGACGAAGTGCACCGCATGGCCGAAGCCAATAAGGCCTTCTCGCACTTCCGCTTCTAAGAACCGTTCCTGCGGCCGCCTTCGGGTTTTCCTGAACCCGTCGGCGGCTCCTGCCTTTGGAGAAAAGATCATGGCCCGCAAGACCCCCATCGAGCGCTACCGCAATATCGGTATCAGCGCGCACATCGATGCCGGCAAGACCACCACCACCGAGCGCATCCTGTTCTATACGGGTGTGAACCACAAAATCGGCGAAGTTCACGACGGCGCAGCCACGATGGACTGGATGGAGCAGGAACAGGAGCGTGGCATCACGATTACCTCGGCCGCGACCACCTGCTTCTGGAAGGGTATGGAGCTGTCCTACCCTGAGCACCGCATCAATATCATCGACACCCCCGGGCACGTCGATTTCACGATCGAAGTCGAGCGCTCGATGCGCGTGCTCGACGGCGCCTGCATGGTCTATTGCGCCGTGGGCGGCGTGCAGCCGCAGTCGGAAACCGTCTGGCGCCAGGCCAACAAATACAAGGTGCCGCGCCTGGCCTTCGTCAACAAGATGGACCGCACCGGCGCCAACTTCTACAAGGTCTTCGATCAGATGAAGGCGCGGCTGAAGGCCAACCCGGTGCCGATCGTGATTCCGATCGGCGCTGAAGAGGGCTTCACCGGCGTGGTCGATCTGATCAAGATGAAGGCGATCATCTGGGACGAAGCTTCGCAAGGTATGAAGTTCGACTACCGCGAGATTCCGCAAGAGCTGATGGCGGATGCGAACAAGTGGCGCGAGAATATGCTCGAAGCCGCCGCCGAGGCCAGCGAAACGCTGATGAACAAGTACCTCGAGTCGGGCAACCTGACCGAGGAAGAGGTCAAGCTCGGCATCCGCACGCGCACCATCGCGGCTGAAATCCAGCCGATGTTCTGCGGCACCGCGTTCAAGAATAAGGGCGTGCAACGCATGCTCGACGGCGTGATCGACTTTATGCCCTCGCCGATCGACATCCCGCCGGTGCCCGGCATGGACGACGACGAGAAGCCGACTTCGCGCCGTGCGGCCGACGACGAAAAATTCGCCGCGCTGGCCTTCAAGCTGATGACCGACCCGTACGTCGGCCAGCTCACTTTCGTGCGCGTCTATTCCGGCGTGCTGAAGTCGGGCGACTCGGTCTATAACCCGATTCGCGGCAAGAAGGAGCGCATCGGCCGCATCCTGCAAATGCACGCCAATCAGCGCGAAGAGATCAAGGAAATTCTGGCCGGCGATATCGCCGCCTGCGTGGGACTGAAGGACGTGACCACCGGCGAAACCCTGTGCGACCCGGATTCGCTGATCACACTCGAGCGCATGGTCTTCCCCGAGCCGGTGATTTCGCAGGCCGTCGAACCCAAGACCAAGGCCGACCAGGAAAAGATGGGCATTGCCCTGGGCCGCCTGGCGCAGGAAGATCCGTCGTTCCGCGTTCGCACCGACGAAGAGAGTGGCCAGACCATCATCTCGGGCATGGGCGAGTTGCACCTGGAAATCATCGTCGATCGCATGAAGCGCGAGTTCGGCGTCGAGGCCAATGTCGGCAAGCCGCAGGTCGCGTACCGGGAAACGATCCGCAAGTCGGTGAGTGACGTCGAAGGCAAGTTCGTGCGCCAGTCCGGCGGCAAGGGCCAGTACGGCCATGTCGTGCTGACGGTCGAGCCGCAGGAGCCGGGCAAGGGCTTCGAATTTGTCGATGCGACCAAGGGCGGCGTGGTGCCCAAGGAATTCATCCCGGCGGTTCGCAAGGGCGTGGAGGAGTCGCTGCCCACAGGCGTGCTCGCCGGCTACCCGGTGGTGGACGTGAAGGTCACGCTGACCTTCGGTTCGTACCACGAGGTGGACTCGAACGAAAACGCCTTCAAGATGGCCGCCTCGTTCGGCTTCAAGGACGGCTGCCGCAAGGCCAGCCCGGTGATCCTGGAGCCGATGATGGCGGTGGAAGTCGAAACGCCCGAAGACTATGCGGGCTCGGTGATGGGCGATCTGTCGTCACGCCGCGGCATGGTCCAGGGTATGGACGATATGCCCGGCGGCGGCAAGGTCATCAAGGCCGAAGTGCCGCTGTCGGAAATGTTCGGCTACTCGACCACGCTGCGTTCGATGTCCCAGGGCCGCGCGACCTACACGATGGAGTTCAAGCACTACAGCGAGGCGCCGAAGAACGTCGCCGACGCCATCATTACGGCCCGCGGAAGTAAATAGAAAACACCCTTGAAGGGGCGGCCCGCAGGGCGCCCCGCTCTCCCTCTTATTTAGCCGGTCTTCGATGGGGCACCGTTTGCTGCCAGTGGCAAACGGATTCAGACCTCACCGGAAACCTTAAACCCACCCACTGGCAACGCTCTTTGAATCAACGGAGAAATTGAAATGGCAAAAGGCAAATTTGAACGCACCAAGCCGCACGTCAACGTTGGCACGATCG
>CADEDE010000106.1 GCA_902825995.1 uncultured Burkholderiales bacterium | reverse complement strand
GCCTCGAGGCGGCCATGTGGGAGATCTTCGCCTACCAGAACGCGGACAGCCTGTTCGGCATCTTCAATGCCGCAGCAGCCATCCATGCGTCGAGCGACTACGCGGCGGCCGTCGCGGCGGTCGCCTTCTGCGGCTTCGTCGCCGCCCTGCTCGCGTACGCCTTCGCCCCCGACAAGCTGCAGGGCTGGAAGTGGCTGGCGACCGTGCTGCTGGTGTTCTCGGTGCTGATCGTTCCCCGGGTGACGGTCGGCATCGTGGACAAGACCGGCGGCTCGGCGGTGAAGGCGGTCGCCAACGTGCCCTTCGGCGTGGCCATGCTCGGCAGCATCACAAGCACCATCGGTCACACGCTGACAGGCCTATTCGAGACCGCGTTCCAGGTCATCCCCGGCGCGGGCGCGATGCCGGCGGAACTTAGCTACGAGCGCAACGGCCTGATGTTCGGCAACCGCCTGATCCGCGAGACCGGCAACGTCGTCTTCCAGGACCCTACCTTCCGCACCGACCTGATCAACTTCATCCACAACTGCACGATGTACGACCTGATCGACGGCACCGTCGATCCGGCCACGTTCTCCACCTCCGACGACGTCTGGGCGCTTATGGCGACGCCGAACCCGGCGCGCTTCAGCACGGTGACCGGTGCCGGCGCCGCGATGACCGTCGACACCTGCCCCAACGTGTATGGCGATCTGAACGGCCGCCTGCCGGCCCAGGTGACGCGCATCGAGGGGCGGCTGGCCTTCCAGCTGAACCCCACGCTGCCCAGCGCAGCGGCGACGGCCGCGATCGCCGGCCAGATCCAGCAGGCCTACATCCGCAACAGCATCGCGACGGCGGCCGCGACGGCAACGGACCTGATCCGGCAGAACGCCGTGCTCAATGCCATCAGCGACACCAGCAACATCATCGGACAGAAGGTGAACGACCCGGCGGCGATGGTGCTCGCGGTCGGCCGGGCGCAGGCGGTCGCCCAGCAGAACGCAACCTGGATGAACTACGGCAAGGTCGCCGAACAGTCGCTGCCGGTGTTCCGTAATGTCATCGAAGCACTCACCTACGCCCTGTTCCCGCTCTTCGTGCTGCTGCTCCTGCTGACCAGCGGACGCGAGTCGATGATCGCCTTCAAAGGCTATGCGGCCATCCTGATCTGGATCCAGTTGTGGCCGCCGCTGTACGCGGTGCTCAACTACATGGCCTCGGTGTACGCCGCCTACGACTTGGCCGCCGCATCGGACCTGGGCACGGGCACCAAGGCCCTCGCGCTGCAGACCGCATCGACGATCTACTCGCGGGCGATCTCCGGCGAGGCCGTGGTTGGCTACCTCGCCATAAGCATCCCCTTCATCGCCTGGGCCGCGCTCAAGCGCATGGAGAACTTCGGTACGGCACTCGTCGGCGGCTTGTCCGGGCTGCAGGGCATGCTGGCCGGCAGCACGGCGGGAGCCGCCGTCGGCAACGTGTCGATGGGCAATGTCGCGATGGATCAGCTGCAGTTGGCGCCGAACCGCACGTCGGCGTTCATGAGTTCGTGGCAGAGCGATCTCAGCGGCAACACCTTCACGTCGAGCGCACTCACCGGACGCACGGCTGCGAACCTGCTGCGCAACCAGGGCTTCGCCTCGCGCGTGGTGTCGATGCGGGTCAGCGAGCAGGACGTGACCGAGGCCAGCCGTCAAGCCGACGCAGCGCGGGGTGAGATGGTGTCCGCAAGCAACGAACGGTCTACCGTCCTGACCGAGGCCTTCACCAAGGGGCTGGCAAAGCTCAAGTCCTCGCGCAGTTCATCGGGCACCTCGACGAGCAGCTTCGAGCAACTGGGCGAGACGCTGACGCGGCTGGACCAGATCACCAGGAGCGTCGCCGACAACACGGGGCTCACCCAGTCACAGGTCGCGCGTATCGCGTTCGGCGCTTCAGGCCGCCTCGGCTTCAACGCGGGTGTAGCGGGAGCGCAGGTCGATACCAGCGCGGACAAGGCCTACATGAGCGGCCTATCAGCGGAGCAGCGCAAGGTGCTTGGCTCCATGACAAGCGACCAGATCGCCGAGTTCAAGCAGTTTGGAGATCGCGTCTCGCGTGACGCCACGTTGGTCAGCGCGATGTCCGACGATGCGCGCCAGGCACGGGAACTGGGGAGCCGCCTCGCGACGATCGCGTCGCGAGCCCAGCAGGCTCAGGCCTCGTACGGCGAGCGCAGCGCATTGGTTGAGCGCGTCTCCGAGGCGCGCGAGCGTGGCGAGTCCATCGCCATCGACATCGCCCAGGATCCGTACAACCTCGCGATGTTCCTGCGCTACGCCGAGCGCTACGGCGGCGACAGCGCGGCGGCTGCCACATTGCTCGACGCGGAGTTGGCTCGGCAGGGGCTTCGTCCGTCGCGCAGTTTCTCCGACGGAGCCGCGCTGCCTGCATCCTTCCAGGATCTGCGCGATCAGTGGGCCGCGTCGGCGTCCGATCCCGCCTTGAATCCCGACTTGGCCGCGCGCAATGCCCAGAACCGCGGCGCCGTTGCGCGCGCACTCGGAAGCGACCCGCCAATCACCTCCGAGCAGGCGCGACCCAGCATCAGACCGGAGGTCGGCCTGGGTGGGGCAGCCATCCGCGAGCAAACGGACCGGTCTCGCCGTGGATTCGACGCCGAGACAGAAGTCAGCCGGTCAGCGGATGGGACCGTCTCTACCAAGAAGTCGCTGCTTCTCCAGTCCGGGCGCCAGGTTGCGGCCGATGCCGGCGCCACTCTGGACGAGGCCAAAGACGCGGTGAAAGGAGTGCTCAGGAAGAAGTAGAAAGCGGCAGGGGTTGACGAACCACTTGCGCCGGACCTGGGCCCTCGTTGGCCTACATGGGTGGACGGCCTTTGTCGCGCCAGAAGTTAGCCGCGATGTCTGCCGTCGTCGTGCCCATGCCTGGAATCTCTCGGCGCTCCGTGGCTCCTCGTCCAAGCCTGATCGCGGCGCCACCCAATGCAGCCCCGACAAGCGCGCCAAGCCCCGCCATCACCGCGCGAAGACCCCAGTCTCCGTTGATCGCAGCGACAACGCCAACCAGGGCGCCAACCCCGACGAGAGTGAGAAAGATGGCCTTCCGCAGCATTCCATGCCTCTGGTTCGCAAGGTAGCGCCGATGGGCCGCCGTTGCAATGCCCGGGGGCGAACGCATACCGGTGCGCAGAGATTCGCCACTGCACCGCACGACCGGATATGTTGTCAAAGTTGACAGACGCGACAAACGAGACTACTCTGCCGCATCTCAATGCGTACGCGGAGTTCGCCATGCGCAAGGCACAAGGTGCAGCGGCCATGAACCAACCACTCGTCACCCCGACGGAGGTTCGCCGCTTCGACAAGGCTGTCACGGTTCGCGACCGTGGTGCATTCCTGTTCGAGCTTGACCGCCTGGTTCGAGAGAAGTTGGCGGCTGCCACGAACGTGGCCGCCGAGGCGACACCCTTGACCGAAACGCTGGGCCGGAAGGCCGCGTCGCTGCGCGCGGCCACCTCCTGGTCGCCGATGGCCGCCGACATCCAGCGAGGCCGCGCCGAACTACTGCGCGAGTTCGAGCGACCGCACAACCTGCCTCTGTCCGACTTCGTACGCCTGGCCCACAAGTCCCGCCAGCAGATCTACAAGGATATCGCCGCCCAGAAGTTGCTTGCGCTGGACGTCGGCCGCCGAGGCCAGCGCATTCCCGACTGGCAGTTGGAGGCACCAGGCCTGCAGCTGACGCGCACCGTGCTCCAGGCTGCGGAAGATGTCGACGCCTGGACGGTGTACCGCGCCCTGGCGGAGCCCTGCGAAGCCCTTGGCGGCCAATCTCCGGCGGCGAGCGCGAATCGAGGCAACGTCGACGCTGTTGCGCGCGTCGTGCTTGCTTCGCTCGGCGTGCAGCCGGCGGAGCACGGCCGTGCCGACGCCTGATGTTCCGTCCCGAATCATTCCTGCGGGAGAACTTCTCCAGCACGTGAGTCGTGCTGCGTATCGCGGCACGGCCCTTCACTTCGGCCGCTCGGGTGGCAATCGCTACGACGACCGGGCTCTCCGCTTTGGCACGCTCTATGTCGGCTTCGACCTGGCAACCACGCTCATGGAGTCGGTCTTCCGCCAGCACCGATGGAGCCGCTGCGCCAAGCGCGTGATCACCCGAACCGAGGTGTATTCGCGCATGGTCAGGGCGATCGGCGTCCTCAAGCCGCTGTCGCTCGCCGACCTCACTGCGCCCGGCGTGATGGCGTCGCAGTTCGGATTGAACCTGTCCCAGTTGGCCAGCCGTCGCTACGTTCACACGCAGCGCATCGCTGCGCTGGTACACGCGCTCGCCGAGCCGGATGGCGCGCCTCGGTTCGACGGCGTGCTCTACCCTTCCCGCAACAACCACCCGGCCCAGTGCACCGCCCTGTTCGACCGTGCAGACGCGAAGCTCTCCCTCGTCGACGACATCGCGTTGCGCGACCACGTCGACTGGCCGAGCTTTCTCTCCACGTACCAAGTCGTCGTGCTGCCTGCTTGACGCCAGCACGCATCGACTGCGTGGCCCCACCTACTCGGCCGTCGCCAGTGCTCCGTCGCGCATCAAGGAGGCGTCGCGCGCCGCCTCACGACGCCGACGGTCAGCCAAGGCGAACTGGTCGATCTGGTCGGCCAGATACTGCAGCGCCCTGCGCCGCTCCGGCTCGAGTTCGTGGTGATGGTAGGCAGCCGCGGTCTGGCTCCTTTCGGCGTGGGCAAGCAGCAGCTCGACCACGTCCCGACCAAAGCCGTGCTCGCGCAACAACGTCGCCGCGGTCCCTCGCGTGCCGTGGGGGCTAAATTCTTCAACACCGAAGTCGAGACGCTTGAAGAAGTGGTTGAGCGTGCAGTCGACGAGCGGCACCGTCGCCCGCTGCGTCGAGGGGAACACGTAGGCTCCTCCCCCGGTCTTCGCACGCAACAGCGTCAGCAATTCGACTGCCTGAGTGGCCAGGTAGACCCGATGGGCCCGGCGGCTCTTCATCCGCGCCGCAGGGATGTCCCACTGAGCCTTGGCGAGGTCGAACTCCGTCCAGCGGGCGCGGATCACCTCCGACTTCCGACACATCGTGTACATGAGGAACTGCGTCGCCGCGATCGTCACGAAGTGCGCGCCTTGTCGGGCTACGGAGTTCCAGAATGCGCCCAACTCCTCTTCGTTGAGGTGCCGGTGATGCTGCGCTCGCGGCACGTCGATCACGCCACGCAGAGGCAGCGCGGGGTTGGTTTCGACGATCAGCTTCTGGATCGCGTAGTTGTAGAGCTGCTGGATGATGATCCGCACGCCTTCAGCCGTGTTGGGCGTGCTGCGACGGGCTTCGAGAATCTCCAGCACGTGGCGCGGTTTCACTTCGTCGAGCGCCTTATCGCCGATGGCGGGCCAGACAAAGCGTTCGAGGCGCGACAGGATCTGGGCCCGGTAGCCCTCGGTGCGCGTACTGAGGCGCTCCGCGACCCAGCGCTTCGAGAACGCCTCGACATCGTCTCCGGCCCGTTTGGGCTGGACTCGCGCTTCCAGTTCCTCCCGCTCTTGCGCGACCTTCACGGCGGGGTCTTGACCCCGCTCGACGAGTTGCCGCAGTTCGAAGTGCCGGTCTCGGGCATCGGCCACGCCGATCTCGGGGTAGCGTCCGATGCGCACGTCGCCGGCCGCACCGCCCAGCACGTAGCGGAAGCGCCAAGTCTTGATGCCGCTGGGCATCACCTGCACGTACAGCCCACCGCCGTCGGTGAGCTTGTAGGGCCGCGCCTTGCCCTTGAAGTTGTTGATTCGGGAAGGTGTGAGCGTGTAGTTCAGGTGTCTCATGAGGTCCTCGTTTCAGGGTCTCTGGCCGTTCCCCGTTTGTGGGAAATTTGCAGGGAAACGGGGGCGCCGTTTCCTCGCTATATCCCAATTCCACGGGGGATTTCGCGGTCAGGCCTGAGACGCTCTGAAACGACAAGGCCCCGATTTCTTCAATGAAATCAGGGCCTTGCGGGACGTCATGCGACGTCTTGGGACGGGCTCACATGTGCTCGATCATCACCTGCCCGAAACCAGAGCACGACACCTGCGTCGCGCCTTCCATCAGCCGCGCGAAGTCGTAGGTGACTTTCTTGCTGGCGATCGAGCGTTCCATCGAAGCGATGATCAGGTCGGCGGCGGCCATCCAGCCCATGTGACGCAGCATCATCTCGGCCGACAGGATC
>CADEDE010000105.1 GCA_902825995.1 uncultured Burkholderiales bacterium | reverse complement strand
TTGAAGTCCGTGGAACAACATCATATCTAATTTATTGAACGCGACTTGGTATGATACGTTCGCAATTGAAGCCCGCGTTGGCAACCGATAAGAGTGCGTCATGCCCCTGTTGCATCAGGCCAACGGCTCGGTAACAACAGGCTAGGGGCTCGTCCCTAACACGCGGGTCGGGCGGAGGCACCGACCGCCGGCGAGCGTCGCCCAGCCAACCTGACGCCAAGCCTATGAATATGCCACTTTGCGTGCGTGCTGCGCATCGAAGCAGGCCACTCGCGCCGAGCAAGTCCGAGGACTTGCACAAGACCGACTGCGGAGTTTCCCGGGAGAGAGCCTCTTCACGCCACCGTGACAATTCATTCACAGGCTCCAAGGAGAAGCGCTTGCCGGTTCACAAGCGCTGGCTCGGGCTTGCTTTGCGGCAAGGGGTTATCGATCAACCTTTTTGGAGAGAGTCCATGTTCAAACTGACCAGGATGGCCCATGCCGTGGGCCTTACCCTGAGCGGGGCTATGGCAGTCAGCGCTTTGCCGGTTGTCGCGCAGGATGCGCAACGTATCGAGATCACTGGCTCAGCCGTACGGCGCATTCAAGCCGAAGGTGCGCTGCCGGTGCAGATCGTCTCACGCCAAGAAATCGAGCGTAGCGGCGCCACCTCGGTGGCCGATCTGATCCAGGCCTTGCCATCCATGCAGGGGTTCACCAACGAAGGGGCGTCGGTCGGCGGCGGCGGGAATGGTTTCAGCGGCGCATCGGTGCATAACCTTGGCGAGACCCGAACCCTGGTGTTGCTCAACGGACGGCGGCTGGCTACGTTCGCAGGCCAGTATCTGACAGGCGCGTTGGCGGGCATCGACCTGAACACGATCCCGATCGCATCGCTTGATCGCATCGAGATTCTGACCGACGGTGCGTCGTCTCTGTACGGTGCCGACGCAGTGGGCGGTGTCGTCAACTTCATCACCCGCAAGGATTTTGCCGGCGTCGAAATCAATGCCGGATACTCGGCGCCGCAAAAGGGCGCCAAAGAGAAGCGCGCCGCGGTCTCCGCAGGCTTCGGCAATCTCGACCGCGATGGTTTCAACGTGATGGCTGCGGCCAACTTCGAGAAGCGCACCAAGTTGAACGGTACGGACCGTCAAATCTCCAAGACCGGGATCATCCCGTTCAACCTCGAAGGCCGCAACGTCCTGTTCTTCACCGGTTCGCCGCGCGGTATCCCGGCCAATATCACCCACGATGCCGGAACCCTCGACGATAGCAGCGACGATTACCTTGTCAGTCCGTACTTTGCCGTCAATGGCAACTGCCCCGCAGTGCATGTGGCCCTGCAAGAGGGCCCCGGCGGCACGGCCTGCTACTACGATTTCGCAACCAACCTGGAAATCCTTCCTGAGCGCGAACGTTCGTCCCTGTTCCTGCAAGGCAAGATCAAGCTCGGCGCAGACCACATATTGTTCGCTGAAATCCTGCGCTCGAGTACCAAAAATACCAACCGAATTGCACCGCCGCCGGGAGAGGTGGTGATCGGCCCGACTTCGCCGTTCTGGCCCTTCGTGCTCCAAGGCAATCCCGCACAAACGGTCGATACCGTGGTGCCGTACCGCGTGGCCGACGTCGGCAAGCGGACCCAGACCGACAAGACCGACGCGGAGCACTATGTTGTCGGTGCAGAAGGCGTGCTGGCAGGGTTTGACTACAACCTGTCGTTCATCCGCTCGATCAACGAGCAGGCAACAAGCTTGCGCGGCGGCTATGTTTTCTCGAACGCGTTCACCGCCGCTCTTGCTTCGGGTCTTGTCAATCCTTTTGTAGCCCCGGGCAGCCAGTCGCCGGCCGCACAGCAGGCGTTGAACGACGCGCGGATTCTGGGCTTTTGGGAAGGGGGCAAATCGACCCTCGATGTTTGGCAACTCAAGGGCAGCAAGGAGCTGATGGCTCTGGGTGGTGGCCAGCTGGCGCTGGCTGCCGGTGCGAGCTCTATGAAGGAGAAGTTCTCGAAGCTCGCCAGTGATACCGCGCAAGGGTTGGGAACCGACACGCGTTTCGGTGACACCGCCGCCATCGTCCCCTATGGCGCCGACCGCACAGCCAAGGGCTTTTTTGCCGAAGTGATTGCGCCGCTGACGAAGTCCCTCGAACTTTCCGCGTCGGCCCGCCACGACAGTTACTCCGATTTCGGCAGCGCGAATACGGCCAAGGGATCGTTCAAATTCACACCGACCAAGGAATTCCTGCTCCGTGGCTCCTACGGCACCGGGTTCAAGGCACCCACCGTGCCGCAAGTGAACGCGACGCGCCAGGAGTTCGGCGTTACCGCAGGCAACTACACCTGCAATGCAGCGCTTCAGCTGATCGCAACCGGCCTGGGGGCCAATTGCCCTGTCGGTAACGTGAATTACAACGTGTTTGCAGCTGGAAACCTCGATCTCAAGCCAGAGAAGTCGAAGCAATGGACGATCGGTTTGCATTTCCAGCCGAACGAATCGTTGTCGTTTGGCGCCGATCTGTGGCAAGTCAAACTGCTTGACGCGATCGGCCAGGTTGACGAGGCTACGATCTTCGGTGATCCGCTGCGCTGGCAGAGCCTGTTCACGACGTTTACCGACCCGGTGACGAGCCAAGTCCTGCTGGCCATGATTGCCGGCAACGGCAATCTCGGCGAAGTGATCGAGCGCGGCATCGACTTCGATGGCCGCGTGCGGTTCCAGACGGGCCTTGGCCGCCTCACTGCGCAGCTGGGACTGACCTACATGTTGAAGGACCGCTACCAGCTCGAGATCGGTGGGCCGTTCTTCAGCAGCCTGGGCCAGTTCGGACCCGACGGCAACGTGACCTTCCGCCTGCAAGGGCGCCTTGCCGCGACGCTGGATCAAGCCAACTTCACACATACGTTGGCAATGAACTTCAAGTCCGGGTACAAGGATCAAGCCTACACGGCGGCGGACTTCGCGTTCTTCGATCCGGTCACCTTCGACTCGTTTGACTACAACGGTCGTGTCAAGTCGTACCGGTCGTTCGACTGGCAGACCAAGTGGAACATGGACAAGCGCCTGACACTGACCGGCGGCATCCTGAACCTGTTCGATAAGGCGCCGCCGCGGTCGTTCAAGACGGCCGGCGGTGGCCAGATGGTCGGCTACGACGACCGCTACTACGACGCGCGCGGCCGGACGTTCTACGCGAACTTGTCGTACAAGTTCTGACTCGATCTGGGTCAGGACAGGCCAAGCCGAGTTTGATTTGAACCTGCGGAGGGCTTGCGCCGCCTTGCGGACCGCATCGGCATTCGCTTTGGCCACGGCCGCGATCGCCCGCGACACCATGCGGTCATAGCTGCCGATTGCGCCCCAGCGGCGGGTTCTTCGCGAAGTAGCGCTTGATGCCGGTACCGAGCGCCTCGACCAGGCGCTGGCGGTAGTCGGGGTCGGCGAGCTTGGCTTCTTCGTCGGGGTTGGATATGAACGCGGTCTCGACCAGGATGCTCGGGATATCGGGCGCTTTCAGCACCGCAAAGCCGGCCTGTTCGACACGCGGCTTGTGCAGGCGGCCAACGCGGTCGAGCTGGCCCAGCACTTCGTGGCCGACGCGCAGGCTGTCCTTGATCTGCGCCGTGGTGCTCATGTCGAGCAGGGTGCGCAGCACATTGACATCGTTGCCGGCCTTCAGGTTCACGCCGCCGACCACATCGGCGGCATTTTCCTTGCTGGCGATCCAGCGCGCCGCCGTGCTGGTGGCCGCGCCGGAACTCAATGCAAAGACACTGGCACCGCGCGCGGCGGGGGTGATGAAGGCGTCGGCGTGGATCGACACAAACAAGTCGGCCTGCACGCGCCGCGCTTTCTTCACGCGTTCGGCGAGCGGCACGAAGTAGTCGGCATCGCGCGTCAGGAAGGCGCGCATGCCGGGCTGGGCATTGATGCGTTCGCGCAGCTGTAGGGCCACGGCCAGCACCACGTCCTTTTCCTTCAACCCGCTGCGGCCGAGCGCGCCGGGGTCTTCGCCACCGTGGCCGGGGTCGAGCGCGACGACGATCAGGCGTTCGACCTTGCGGATGGTCTCGGCCGAAGGCGGCCTGGGCGCCGGTGTCTGCGCCGGTAGCGCAGCGGCGGCGGGCGCTGGCGCCGGGCTTGGCGCTTTGGTGATCTGCCCGCTCTCGACGCGGCCGATAAATTCACCCAGTGCGTCGCGCACTGCGCTGGCGGCTTCGCGCTCGGCCTGCTCCTTGTCGCGCAACAGGGCCAGCAACGGGTCGCGCGCCTGGCTGGGGTGAAGATCGAAGACCAGGCGGTGCCTGTACGCAGCCACCGGCGCGAGCGTGAAGACCTGTGGCGCGGCGGGCTGCTTCAAATCGATCACCAGGCGCACCACGCGTGCTTGGTACTGGCCCACCCGCACACCGGCGATGTATGGGTCGTCGGCGCGCACTTTGCCGACCAGTTCGCGCAATTGCGGGCTGAGCTCGAGGCCGTCAATGTCGATCACCAGGCGCTCGGGCGCACTGAACAGCGTGTGGCGCGCGACGAGCGCGGCGTCGGACTCGATCGTCACGCGTGTGTAGTCGGCCGCGGGCCACACGCGCACGGCAACGACTTCAGCGCCCCAGGCCCGTTGTGGTGCTTGCACCAGCAGCGCCAGGCTGCCGAGCTGTTTCAATGCGCGGCGCCGTGTCATGCCATGCCGGCCAGCAGGCGCTGGCCGTGGTCGGTCAGGGCGTTCACGCTGACGCGGCGTCGGTCGCCGTCGAGCGCGGCGAGTTCCATCTGCCAATCGGCAAGGGGCAATACCGAGGCGGCATTCTCAGGCCACTCGACGAGCTTCAGGCCGGGGGCCGCGAAGACATCGCGAAAGCCGGCGTCGGCCCATTCGCGTGCATCTTCGAACCGGTAGAAGTCGAAATGCGAGACCACCAGGCCATCGACCTCATACGGTTCGAGCACCGCAAAAGTCGGGCTTTTGATGCGGCCTGGAACACCGAGCGCGCGCAGCAGGTGGCGCACGAAAGTGGTCTTGCCGGCGCCGAGCAGGCCCTCGAGGGCGATGAAGGTATCGGGCCGCAGCGACGGCAGCGCGGCGAGCCGCCTGGCAAAGGCCGCGCAGGCCGCTTCGTCGGGCCAGTCAAGGCGGCGGGTTTCTAGAATCGGCGGATGCGTCAACAAAACCATGCTTCGATCGACGGCGCGCAGTTGCTCGGCAAATTGCGCGGCTGGGCCGGGGAGCTTGGATTCTCCCAGATCGGTGTTGCCGGGGTCGATCTGGCCGGCGCCGAGCCGGGCCTGGCTGCCTGGCTGGCCGCCGGCCAGCACGGCACGATGGCCTATATGCCGCGCCACGGCATGAAGCGCGCGCGGCCGGCCGCACTGGTGCCGGGCACGCTGAGCGTGATCACCGCACGCATGGACTACCTGCCGCGTACCCTGGGCGATGGTTGGCAGGCCATCGAGTGGCAGCGCCTGGCCGCGCCAACGGCTGCGACGGTATCGCTGTATGCGCGCGGCCGCGACTATCACAAGGTGTTGCGCGCACGGCTGCAAAGCCTGGCCGAAAAGCTGGTCGCTGCGATCGGGCCCTTCGGTCACCGGGTGTTCACCGATTCGGCGCCGGTGCTCGAAGTCGAACTTGCGGCGCAAAGCGGTGTGGGCTGGCGCGGCAAGCACACGCTGGCCTTGTCGCGCGAGGGCGGGTCGATGTTTTTTCTGGGTGAGCTGTTCGTTGATTTCGCGCTGCCGAACACGGTTGTCGTCGATGCCCATTGTGGCCGTTGCCGGGCCTGCATCGATGTCTGCCCGACGCAGGCCATTGTTGCGCCCTACCGGCTCGATGCGCGGCGCTGCATTTCCTACCTGACGATCGAGCATGAGGGGCCGATCCCAGCCGAATTTCGGGCGGCGCTGGGCAACCGCATCGCCGGCTGCGACGACTGCCAGCTGGTCTGCCCGTGGAACAAATACGCGCAGCGCGCGGTGCTGGCGGATTTCGATGCCCGAGAATCCTTCAGCGACCCGACCCTGCTGCAGTTGTGGGCCTGGAGCGAGGCCGAGTTCCTGCAACGCAGCGAAGGCAGCGCGATCCGGCGCATCGGCTACCAGCGCTGGCAGCGCAACCTGGCCGTGGCGCTGGGCAATGCGCTGCGCGAGACCGGCGACGCGACGATCCGCCAGGCCCTGCACGCCCGGCGCGAGGCTGCGTCGGTCCTGGTTCAGGAGCACATCGACTGGGCTCTGCAGCAGCCGCGGTCGTCCAAATAGGCCAGCGGCGCGTTGTCGGGCGATCGTTCACACTTGCACCTGCCATGCCGGTTCGACGCCCGTTTTCCCGCCGCCGTTTGCTTGTCGCCGCCGCGGCTGGGCTCGTCGTCGGCACGGGCGCGCAGGCCGCAGCGCCGATCCAGGTCGAAGGCGTAACCTTTGCCGGCACCACCACCGTTGCCGGCCAGGCGCTGGAACTCAATGGCGTCGGCCTGCGTGCAGTGGCCTGGCTCAAAGGCTATGCCGCCGGGCTGTACCTGACGGGCCGTGCGCGCACGCCGCAGCAAGTGCTGTCGGCCACCGGGGCCAAGCGTCTGCAACTGCAGATGCTGCTCGGGGTCGATACCGTAGAGTTCATCAAAGCCTTCGACAAGGGCGTTGCACGCAACACAGCGCCGGCCGAGTTGCCGGCGCTGACCGGGC
>CADEDE010000104.1 GCA_902825995.1 uncultured Burkholderiales bacterium | reverse complement strand
GCTGAGTTGCCATCATCGGCCGGGCTTCGTAGCGTCTGCCGCCCAGACTCCTAGGGCGACACCACGGCATCGCTGGCGCCGTGTTCGCGTGCCTGCGGCGGCACGGCGCGCACGCAGTTGCGCCCGGCATCCTTGGCGGCATACAGCGCCATATCGGCGTCCTGGATCAAGGCCGCGAGTGAATCGTGCGTGAGGTCGAAAGTGGCAACGCCGATGCTCACGGTGGCGCGCACCGCCTGGCCTTTCCATTCGAAGCACAGCCGTGCCACACGCTCGCGAATGCGCTCGGCGGCATCGATGGCACCCAGCGGGTCGGCGTGCGGCAGGAAGACCACGAACTCCTCGCCGCCGAAGCGGCCGAGCAGGTCGGGCTGGCGCAGCGTATCGCCGGCCGCACGGGCGATCTCGCGCAGCATCAGGTCGCCGGCCAGGTGGCCGTGCTCGTCGTTGACGCGCTTGAACAGATCGACGTCGATCATCAGCAGTGCGGCGGCCATGTCGTAGCGCCGGCAGCGCGACCATTCGCGGTCGGCAAGGACGAGAAACTGGCGCCGGTTGTACAGGCCGGTGAGTTCGTCACGCGTGGCCAGCACGTCGAGTTGCGCGCGCGCGGCTTCCAGCGCGCACAACAGGTGCAGCAGCGGCCAAGCCATCGGCGGCGTGATCAGCGCAGCGCAAAGCAGGGCCGCGGCGGTGGCCAGCCAACGATCACCCCCACCGGCCAGCGTCAAGGCCGCGTGAGTGACCGCCAAGGCCAGCAAACTGACGATGCCGGTGATCAAGATG
Organism: uncultured Burkholderiales bacterium; assembly: GCA_902825995.1. Taxonomy (GTDB): domain Bacteria; phylum Pseudomonadota; class Gammaproteobacteria; order Burkholderiales; family Burkholderiaceae_C; genus CADEEN01. The sequence goes on along the minus strand of CADEDE010000104.1, from coordinate 6,289 downwards.
GTTGCGACCGGCGGCCCGAGAGCCATCACCACATGCTGGGCGCGTCGGCTCCAGCGGGCAGCACGGAAGAGGTGGGCGGGCATGGGTGGCAAACAGCACAGCGGCGAATGCCGCTGTGCGCTATTCGACCACAGCGGCACGTAACAGGCGCCTGCAAAAAGCCGTCGCCGCACGCTCCGATATAGCGCGAACCGGGGGGGTGTTGCGCCGCATAGACTTGTCGCCATGTCCCAAGAAACCACCCGAGCAAGCGGCACTACCCCGCGCTCCTTGAGCGGCCTGCTGCCCTTCCTGCGCCCGTACCGCGCCGGCATCGCACTGGCGATCCTGTTCCTGGTCCTCGCTGCGGCCAGCACCCTGGTGCTGCCCGTGGCGCTGAAATCGCTGATCGACGGCGGCTTGGTCGGCACCGACCCGGGGCAGCGGGTGATGGCGCTGCGTGGCCATTTTCTCGCACTGTTCGCGGTCGGCGCTGCCCTGGGCCTGTTCTCGGCGGCGCGCTTTTATATGGTCAGTTGGCTCGGCGAGCGCGTCACGGCCGATCTGCGCAATGCCGTCTATGCCCATGTGGTCGGGCAGAGCCCCGAGTTCTTCGAGTCCACCCAAACCGGCGAGGTGCTGTCGCGCCTGACCACCGATACCACGCTGGTGCAGACCGTCGTAGGCTCCAGCCTCAGCATGGGCCTGCGCAACGTGGTGATGGGTATCGGCGCGCTGGGCATGCTGGTCATCACCAACCCGGTTGTGATGACGCAGGTGCTCGGCATCCTGGTGCTGGTGGTGCTGCCCAGCGTCTATTTCGGCCGCCGCGTGCGCAAGCTCTCGCGGGCCAGCCAGGACCGCGTGGCCGACTCGAGCGCCATTGCGGCCGAGGTGCTGAACGCGATCCCGGTGGTGCAGAGCTATACGCAAGAACGGCGCGAAGCAGCGCGCTTTGCGGTGGCCACCGAAAACGCCTTCGACACGGCCAGGAAGCGAACCCGCGTGCGCGCGCTGCTGGTGGCCTTCATCATCAGTGCCACTTTCGGCGCGCTGCTGTGGGGCCTGTACCAGGGCACGCAGGCCGTGCTGGCCGGCAGCATCAGTCCGGGACATCTGGGCCAGACCGTGGTCTATGTGCTGATCCTGGTGTCGAGCGTGGCGGTGCTGTCGGAAATCTATGGCGACCTGCTGCGTGCGGCCGGCGCCACCGAGCGCCTGATGGAGCTGCTGAGCACACGCTCGCCGGTGGCCGAGACCGCGCAGCCGCGTGCCCTGCCGCCAGTGCATGACGGCTCGTCGGTGCAATTGAGCGGCGTGAGCTTCAACTACCCTTCGCGCCCGCTGCAGGCCGCGCTGCGCGACCTGAACCTCGACATTCGACCGGGTGAAACCGTGGCCCTGGTCGGACCCAGCGGCGCCGGCAAGAGCACCGTGCTGCAACTGCTGCTGCGCTTTTACGATGCCCAGCACGGCACGGTGGCGATCGACGGCGTGCCGGTGAGCGAACTCGCGCTCGCGGCCTTGCGCCAGCGCGTGGGCATCGTGCCGCAGGACAGCGTGGTGTTCTCGACCAGCGCGATGGACAACATCCGCTATGGCCGCCCCGACGCCAGCGACGACGAGGTGATCGCCGCGGCCAAGGCCGCCTTCGCGCACGATTTCATCGGCGCCCTGCCCGAGGGTTACGCCACCTACCTCGGCGAGCGCGGCGTGCGCCTGTCGGGCGGCCAGCGCCAGCGCATCGCGATCGCCCGCGCGATCCTGAAGAACCCGCCGCTCTTGCTGCTCGACGAAGCCACCAGCGCGCTGGACGCCGAAAGCGAGCGCATGGTGCAGGCCGCCCTCGAATCGGCGATGCGCGGGCGCACCACCCTGGTCATCGCCCACCGCCTGGCCACGGTGCAGCGCGCCGACCGCATCGTGGTGCTCGACCACGGCCGCATCGTCGATACCGGCAGCCACGCCGAACTGGTGGCGCGCGGCGGTTTGTACGCGCGGCTGGCGGCGATGCAGTTCGAACTGCAACCCGTCAACGGCGCGGGATAATTTGCGGCATGAGCCCCCCGATCCGCTCGCAATATGAAGACTTCATGCGCCATGTCTTCGAGCATGGCGTTGACAAGGCCGACCGCACCGGCACCGGCACGCGCAGCGTCTTCGGCCACCAGATGCGCTTCGACCTGGCGGAAGGCTTCCCGCTGGTGACGACCAAGAAAGTGCATCTGAAGTCCATCATCCTCGAGTTGCTGTGGTTTCTGCGCGGCGACGGCAACGCTCAGTGGCTGCAGGAGCGCGGCGTGACCATCTGGAACGAATGGGCCCGGCCCGACGGCGACCTCGGCCCGGTCTATGGCGTGCAATGGCGCTCGTGGCCCAAGCCCGGCGGCGGCCATATCGACCAAATCGCCGAAGTCGTCGAGCAGATCAGGACCAACCCCGATTCGCGTCGCATCATCGTGAGCGCGTGGAACGTGGCCGAGCTGTCGAAGATGGCCCTGATGCCCTGCCACGCCTTTTTCCAGTTCTATGTGGCGAACGGCAAGCTCAGCTGCCAGCTCTACCAGCGCAGCGCCGACATCTTCCTCGGCGTGCCGTTCAACATTGCCAGCTACGCGCTGCTGACGCACATGCTGGCGCAGCAATGCAACCTGGGTGTAGGCGACTTCATCTGGACCGGTGGCGACTGCCACATTTACAGCAACCACCACGATCAGGTCGCGCTGCAACTCGGTCGCCAGCCGCGACCCTACCCCACGCTCTCGATCGAGCGCCGGCCGGCGTCGATCTTCGACTACGCGTATGAGGACTTCGCCGTCGAGGGCTACACCCCGCACCCGGCCATCAAGGCGCCGGTGGCGGTGTAGCCGGCGCGTCAACCAAATTCAACGACGGTGGGTTTGCCGCCAGCTTATTTGCTGGACGTATTGGCCTATTGATCTTTCCGTAAATCATGACAACCGCTAGCGCCGTTGTGCGTTGTACCCATACTTGGCAAGAATTGGGTGCAACGCATGGTCACGAAGCGAGTGGACGAGACGGTACGACGACGCTTGCGGGCGGGTCGGATGCTGTTGGCGGGCAAGACACCGGCGCAGGCCGCGCATGCAGTGGGCGTGGCGCGGCAGACCGCGTACACGTGGAAGGCAGTGCTCTATGAGGGCGGCAAGACGCGGCGCGCCACCAAGCGTTTGAACTTGGCATTCAGCCGCAACTGCGCCTTCCAGGCGATGTCGGTCACGGCCGTGGGCAGATCGTCCTGGCGCTTGGCGATGATCGGGCTCACCCGAGGGCTGTGCTGGTAGTGCCAGGCCACCTCGACCAGCATGCGCCGCGCCGCGCTGTTGCCGGCCTTGGTGATGCTGCCTTGGCGCCGCTTGGGGCCCGAGGAATATTCGCCCGGCACCAAACCCACGTAGCTCATCAATTGGCGCGGGTTGGCAAAGCGCACGAAGTCCTGCAACTCGGCCACCAGCGTCATCGCCGCGATCAACTGCACCCCGCGCAAGGCATGCAGCGCCTGCACCAGTGGGCGCAGCGTCCACTCGGGCAGCGCGTCGCGCATCGCCTGCTCGAGCCGGCCGATGCGTGCCGTGGCCTCGGTGATCGCGTGCAGATACTCCTGGAACCCGATCTGCTGCGCGCTGTGCGCGAGTTTGAGCGTGGCCAGCCAGCGCAGGTGCGCGGCGGTCCAGGCGGTCTTGCCGGTGTAGCCAATGCCGTTGCGCAGCAGCAGGGCCTTCAGGCGGTGGCGCGCGTTGCGGCACTCGCGCACCGCGTCCTCGCGTGCACGCACCAGATCGCGCACGGCTTCGTCGGCGACGTCGGGTACGCGAACAGCCGTGAGTTCACCCGCGCGCGCCAGGCGCGCCAGCAGAATCGCGTCGCGGCGATCGGTCTTCACCCGGTCACCCGAGCGCTTGGGGATCGACGAAGGTGCAACGACTTCGCAGTGCAGGTTTTGCGCGCTCAGGTGGCGCCAGATGACAAAGCCGCAGGGGCCGGCTTCATAGACGATATGCAGCGGCGAGCCGCGGCTGATGAGTTTGCGCAGCGACTTGTCCAGCGACGCAAGATCGCCGCCGATACTGCCGGCATGCCGCACCTCACCGTCGCGGCCGGCTTCGGCCAGGGCGATGTCGATGCTGTCCTTGTGCACGTCCAGACCGACGTACACGCTGCTGGTGATGCTAGATTTACGCATGGCCCGTCTCCTCGCAAGTTGGCAACGACCCGGCCGACCATCGGCCCGGTGCATTGGTGTAGCTCGGCAGGCCCTGCGCCTGCAACCTACGGCGTCGCAGGGGACGGGCCGCCCTCGCTCACGAAGCCATCTTGTCTAGACCTCGCAGACCCCTTATGGCGAATTACCAGTACGGAGAGATATTCGACCGCCTTGGCATCCCTGGCATGGGACATCAAGGCGCAACTTGGTGCGCACTGAACCCGGAAGGGGTTCTTGTCCTAATGGCGCATCAGAACTACTTCCATCGCAGAACCGGCAAGTGGCAGTACGAAATGCCGCCAGACGAACCATCAACACCTCGTGGCCCGTCGGCAAAGCGGAGCCTCGACATGATCGGTGCGTACTTCGCAGAGGGACACAAGAAGATCATTCTTCTCGTCGCGGTCTTCGTCACCGATGGTGAGCTGCGTGCGGATGGCACATGGAGCCCATCGATCTTCGACCATGCAACGGGCGACTTCTACGAGGGCAGTATGACGACGTTTGAACGTGATACCGGGTACTTGCTGTGCGAGATAAAGGCAAGGCAGTCAGTGTGAGTTGGGCGAGGCCTAATCGGGTAGCCGGGAGTTTCTAACTCCCAGCCCCCACACCACCCACCGTGCGGGTCCGCAGTGGGCGGTTCAACAAGTCGGCTCGCTCGACGAAGTTTTCTCTCACGTGGTGTAGCCCTGGGCCTTGCACCACTGCTCTTTCACGCTGACCAGGCCTTGCGCTTTCAACCACGCGTTGGACAGCGCCTGCTGCAGCGCCGGGGTTCGCGCCATGTGCCAGTAGCTCTTGCTGCTGACGCCATGCTGGATCGCCGTCTTCAGGCGCACGCCCAGAGCCAGCAAGTGCTTGATCTTCGTGCGCACCCAGCGCCACTGTTTCCAGTAGCACATGCGGATGCGCCGCCTGATCCAGTCATCCAGTTCAGGTACCGGCCGGTAGTACTGGCTGATGCCGAAGTACGCTGTCCAGCCCCGCACGTATTGCCCCAGCTTGTGCAGCCGGTGTTCCATCGACACGCCCCAGCTTCGCCCCGTCAGCTCCGTGACCCGGTGCTTGAAGTTGGCCACCGACTTGTCGGTCCAGCGTATCTTCGTGCCCCGCATCGTGAAGCCCAGGAAGCTGCATTCGCTCATCGGCGCGGCCTTGCTTTTGGCGCGGTTGACCGTGAGCTTGAGGCTTGTCTCCAGGTAGCGCGTGATGCTGCGCATCACCCGCTCTGCGGCGCGTTGGCTTTTGACAGACTTCTGCTCCGTCACGGCCGGCGTTGCCGCTGGTCGCGCTGCGCGCTTCGATGGTGGTTGCTGCCGTTTCTTCGACACGCGGCGGGCAGCTCGCCGCGGCGCTTGGACCTTGGTATCCCGGTGTGGCCCAGTCCGGGTTTTGCACCATCGACACGCACCGCTCGCGGTGCAGATCTCCCCAGGTAAGAACGCGAACTATCGGTGCACAAGCGCCGCATTTACCGTAGGCTGCGTACCGGTGGGCTTTGCTGTCATGTGCCAGCTCGCCTCGCAGCCCTCGGCCTTGTATGCGGTTTCTGTCCGTCGCCTCGCACCTCTTGCACTCGGGCTTCCTCCAGACCATCCCTCGCGGAATCGCCCTTGCCGTCGGCTCGTGGTTATCCTTGCTCTCATGACGAGTCCAAGTCGGTACTCCCACAGGGGACTTGCACCCCATAAGTTCGCGCCCATGCTGGGCGCACACCCCTCGCTCGAGGCGACCCGCTACAGCATGGCACCTTGGCCGCGATGCCGGGTGGTCCATCATCGGCCTCGCGGCCAAGGCGCCACGCTTTCGCGGGCGCCTCAGCTCGAACGTTGGCCTCGCAACCAACATCTGTGGCGGACACCATGGGACTCTTGACCTTCAGTATCAACATCACCCTGGACGGTTGCGTCGACCACCAGGAAGGAATCGCCGACGACGAGACACACGCCTTCTTCACTCGCCTCATGGACGAGTGCGGGGCGATGCTGTGGGGCCGCGTCACCTACGAGATGATGGAGAGCTACTGGCCGGCGGTCGCCCGCGGCGACCAGGAGGCGCCGCCGGCGATGCGCGAGTGGGCGG
>CADEDE010000103.1 GCA_902825995.1 uncultured Burkholderiales bacterium | reverse complement strand
CTGGACCATGCCGGCGGGCGCAGCAAACCGGTCACCTGGGCCGGGCCGCTGGCCGCCGACCACTTTGGCCGCGACGCCGAACGCGGCGGCGTCGATGAAGTCACCGAAGCCTGCTTTCTCGAAGCCATGCGCGGCGAACTCGAAGCCGTCGGTTTTCGCACCGAAGCCGGCTTCGACGGCCTGGACGTGCGCGGCACCCTGTGGGGCGGCAACCTGGCCGTGGTGATGAGCCTGCTGGGTACGCCGCATTGGCCGCGCATCAAGGGCGGCATCCTGTTTCTCGAAGATGTCAACGAGCACCCGTACCGCATCGAGCGCTGCCTGCTGCAATTGCAGCAGGCCGGCGTGCTGGATGCCCAACGGGCCGTTGTGCTCGGCCATTTCAACCAATGGCAAGCGTCGCCGCACGACCGCGGTTACACGCTGAAGACCGCGGTGGCCCGCGTGCGCAGTGTGACCAAAACACCAGTTCTCACCGGCCTGCCGATGGGCCATGTGCCGACCATCGTGAGCCTGCCGGTCGGCGCCCGCGTGACGCTGGCCACGCAAGGCCGCGAAGCCTTCATCGGCTGGTGAAAGCCGGCCCCGGCACGGCACGCGCGGGCGACTAGAATCGCCGCCACGCCTTGTGCAACGGCCGTCACGAGCGCTGCCGACGCAGGGCGGTTTGACTTTCAGCCGGAGCACCGCAACGTGGGTGGAGCGAAGCGAATTTTTGCGGCTGCATGGTTGCTGGTGCTGGTCGGTTGCGACAACAGCCCCTGGTCCAAGGGCGCCGGATCGGCCAATACGATCTACTCGGCGATGACCGAGAGTACGCCGCGGCACCTCGATCCGACGGCCTCGTACTGGTCCAACGACACGCTCGTAACCTACCAGGTCTATGAGCCGCCCTACGGCTACCACTACTTGAAGCGCCCGTTCGAGCTGGTCCCCAAGACCGCCGAGAGGGTCGTCACGCCGATCTACCTCGACAAGGGCGGCAAGCGACTGCCCGACGACGCCCCTGGCGCGATGGTGGCCGAAAGCGTCTATGACGTGCCGATCAAAAAAGGCATCCTGTACCAGCCGCATCCGGCCTTCGCCCTCGACGAAAAGGGCCGTTACCGCTACCACGGGTTGAAGCCCGGCGAGATTGCCGATCGCCGCACGCCAATCCAGTTCGAGCACGCCGGCACGCGCGAACTGGTGGCCGAAGACTTCGTCTATGCGCTCAAGCGCCACGCCACCACGCGCATCACCACACCGATCTACGGCGTATTTTCCGAGTACGTGATCGGCCTCAAGGACTACGGCGAGCTGATCAAGCGCGAAGATGCACTGCTGCGCAAGGGCCTCGACCCGTCGAGCCTGGACAAGCCCTTCCTCGACTTTCGGCGCTGGCCGCTGGCCGGCGCCACTGCGCCCGAAACGCACCGGCTGCGCATCCGTTTGCACGGCAAGTATCCGCAGTGGAAATACTGGATGCAGATGAGCTTCCTGGCGCCGCTGCCCTGGGAAGCCGACGCCTTCTATGCGCAGCCCGGCATGGCCGAGCGCGGCATGACGCTCGACCAGTGGCCCGTGGGTACGGGCCCGTACATGGTGACGGCGTTCGAGAAGGACCGCCGCGTCGTGATGACCCGAAACCCCCACTACCGCGGCGAGCTCTATCCCTGCGACGGCATGCCCGACGACAAGGCGGCCGGGCTGCTCGCCGACTGCGGCAAGAAAACGCCCTTCATCGATACCATCGTGGCCACGGTCGAACGCGAGGGCACGCCACTGCGCAACAAGTTCCGCGACGGCTACTACGACCTCGAGGTTTTCGAGCGCACCGACACGGGCACCAGCTACATCGTCGAGATGCTCGATTCGGACGAGGTCCGCGCGGACTACGAGAAGAAGGGTTTCAACTTCCCGAAGTACGCGGATGTCAACAGCTACATCATCGGTTTCAACATGATTGACCCGGTGCTGGGCCATGGCGACAACCCGGCCCAGGCCGAGCGCAGCCGCAAGTTGCGCCAGGCGATCTCGATCGCCATCGACTGGGACGAGTACGCCAAGATCTTCCCGAAGAAGGGCGGCCAGACGGCAATGAGCCCGTTGCCCGCGGGCATCCCGGGCTCGCGCGAAGCTACGACGGCCGGCGTCAACCCGGTGACGCACAAGGTGGTGGACGGCAAACCGGTGCGCCGCTCGATCGACGAGGCCAGGCAACTGATGGTCGAGGCCGGCTACCCCGGCGGTCGCGCAGCCAGGAGCGGCAAGCCCCTCGTCCTGAACTACGACTTCTATGCCGCGCCAACACCCGAGCGCAAGCCCGAGATCGACTGGGTCGTGCGCCAGTTCGCCAAGATCGACATCCAGCTCGAGGTGCGTGCCACCGACAACAACCAGTTCCAGGACAAGGTACGCAAGGGCAAGCACCAGGTGTTCTGGCTCGGCTGGAATGCCGACTACCCCGACGCCGAGAATTTCATGTTCCTGCTCTACGGCCCGAACTCGAAGAGCGTGTCCGACGGCGAAAACACCGCCAATTACCAGAACCCCGAATACGACCAGCTGTTCGCGCAGTTAAAGATGCTCGACGACGGCCCCGAGAAGCAGGCTGTGATCGACAAGATGGTCGCCATCCTGCAGCGGGACGCACCCTGGAGCTTCGGCTTCTACCCCTGGGCCTCGACGGCGGTGCAGAGCTGGGTCAAGAACTCCAAGCCGGCGATCCTGATCCGCGACCACGGCCGCTACCTGAGGCTCGACACGCAGGCGCGCGTGGCCAGCCTGGCAGCCTGGAACAAGCCGCAGTATTGGCCGATCGCGGCGCTGCTGGCGCTGCTGTTGACGGTGGTGTGGCTTGCCCGGCGCAGCCTGCGCAAGCGCGAGCGCATGAATGCGCGCGGCGAAATCCTTACCGCATGATCCATCGTCGTCCGTTCGGGCCGAACCTGTCGAGGCCCACGCACCCATGCTGAACTACCTCGTGCGCCGCACGCTGTACGGTGTGTTGATCCTGATCGGTGTCAACCTCGCGACCTTCTTCCTCTTCTTCACCGTCAATACGCCCGACGACATGGCGCGGCTGAACATCGGCGGCAAGCGCGTGACACAGGAGCTGATCGAAAAGTGGAAGATCGAACGCGGCTACGACAAGCCGCTGTACTGGAACGCCCCCCAGCCGGGCCGTGAGAAACTCACCGAGACCATTTTCTGGGAGCGCTCGATTTCGCTGTTCACGCTGCACTTCGGCCGCGCCGACAGCGAGAGCGCCGGCGACATCGGCAACGAGGTCGCGCGACGCATGTGGGTCAGCCTCCAGCTGGCCCTGCCGATCTTCATCCTGCAGGTGATCGCCAGCGTGTCCTTCGCGCTGCTCCTGGTGATGTTCCGGCACACCCGGTTCGACCTGGCCGGGGTGGTGTTGTGCGTGGTGATGCTGTCGATCTCGGCCCTGTTCTACATCATCGTCGGGCAATACCTTTTTGCGCGCGTGCTCAAGCTGGCGCCGATTTCGGGCTATGCCGGCGGGCTCGACGTGCTGCGCTTCCTGGTGCTGCCGGTGATCCTGTCGGTATTGGCCCGGCTGGGCGCCGAGGCGCGGTTGTACCGCGCGATGTTCCTCGAAGAGATCGGCAAGGACTATGTCCGCACCGCGCGCGCCAAGGGCCTTTCCGAAACCGTGGTCATGTTCCGCCATGTATTGCGCAACGCCATGATCCCGATCATCACCAGCGCGGGCGGCTATCTGCCGATCGTCTTCCTCGGCAGCCTGGTGTTCGAGAGCTTCTTCGGCATCCCGGGCCTGGGCGCCTACGTCATCGAGGCCATCGGCAAGCAGGACTTCGCCATTGTGCGCACGATGGTCTTCGTCGGCTCCGTGCTCTACATCGCCAGCTACATCCTGATCGACATCGCCTACACCTGGGTTGACCCCCGGGTGCGGCTGGCCTGAACCCATGCCGAAAATCGTTCTGCTCTGGACCGACGCGGCGATGTGGCTGCTGGTGGCCGCCCTCGCCGGCTACATCTGGACCGTGCTGCGCAAGCCCGCACTGTCGGCTTCGTGGCGCAAGGTATTTGCCGACGGCCCGGCGCTGGCCTCGTCGGTGATCCTGCTGCTGTGCCTGGTGATCACCTTGCTCGACAGCGTGCACTTCCGCGCGGCGTTGCCGTCTGCGGCGGGCACCACGACCGGCAGCGTGGCCTACGAGACGCGCACGCGCTCGCTGCTCGACGCGCTGCTGAAGAGCCTGTCGGAATCGCGCGAGACCACCTACTCGCGGCCGCTGGCCTACCGCAGCTTCACCAAGGAGTCGATCGAGGTCGGCGGGCAGGTCACACGCGCGGCGCCCCGCCTGTTGCACGGCGGCGTGCACCTGATGCAGCCCGAAACCCAGTGGGCCGGCGATATTGCGCTGCGCGTGGCGTTGGGCTTGGCGCTCGGGCTGGCGTTGGCCGCCGCGATTGCGGCGCTCACCATCGCCGGCGTGTCGCGTGCCCAACGCGTGGCTGCACGCGAGGCCGCGCTGCGCATCTGGCATGGCGAAACGACGATCCCGTGGAAGGTGGCGTTGTTCACCGTGCTCGGTGTGTCGCTGATCGGCGGCGTGGTCGTGTCGCTGATGGGCGCCTACCATGTATTCGGCACCGATATCACCGGCAACGATGTGCTCTACCAGACCTTCAAGAGCATCCGCACGGCCTTCGTTATCGGCGCGCTGGCGACGCTGGCTACATTGCCGCTGGCGGTGGTGCTGGGCATCGTGGCCGGCTACTTCAAGGGCTGGGCCGATGAGGCCATCCAGTACCTCTACACGGTGCTGTCGTCGGTGCCGAATATCCTCTTGATCGCCGCGTGTGTGCTGATGGTGCAGGTGTTCCTCGACAAGCACCCCGAGCTGTTCGAAACCGGGCTGGAGCGCTCCGACCTGAAACTCTTCCTGCTCTGCGCCGTGCTCGGCCTGACCGGGTGGGCCGGGTTGTGCCGGCTGCTGCGCGCCGAAACCCTGAAGCTGCGGGAATTGGACTACGTGCAGGCGGCGCAAGCCTTCGGCGTCGGCCACGTGCGCATCATGCGGCGCCATGTGTTTCCCAACGTAGCGCACCTGATGCTCATCGTCACCGTGCTCGAATTCTCGTCGTTGATCCTCTACGAAGCCGTGCTGTCTTATGTGGGTGTCGGCGTTGACCCGTCGATGAACAGCTTCGGCGGCATGATCAACCTGGCACGCAACGAAATGAGCCGCGACCCCGTGGTCTGGTGGCCGTTCGCGGCGGCGTTCACCTTCATGGTCACGCTGGTACTGGCGGCCAACCTGTTCGCCGACGGCGTGCGCGACGCCTTCGATCCGCGCTCGCGTGCTTTCCGCCCGCGCCTTTCGACGCGCAAGCCTTCCGCCGCCTGACCCATGCTCGACATCCAAGACCTCAAGGTGGCGCTCGACGGCGAGGCTGGCATCGTGCGCGCGGTGGACGGCCTGCGGCTCACGATCCAGCGCGGCGAAACCTTCGCACTCGTCGGCGAGAGCGGCTGCGGCAAGAGCATGACGGCATTGGCGTTGATGCGCCTGCTGCCCGAGAGCGTCCGCATCACCGCCGGGCGCATCGAACTCGAAGGTGGCGATACGCTGGCACTGCCCGAGTCGCAAATGCGCGCCGTGCGCGGCGGTCGCATCGGCATGATCTTCCAGGAGCCGGCAACCAGCCTGAACCCGGTGATGAGGGTTGGCGACCAGATCGTCGAAGCCATCGCAACCCACACCGCGCTGCGCGGCGATGCGGCGCGCGCCAAGGCCATCGATTGGCTGCGGCGCGTGGGCATCCCCGAACCCGAACGGCGCATCGACGAATACCCGTTTCGCATGAGCGGCGGCCAGAAGCAGCGCGTGATGATCGCGATGACCCTGGCCACCGAACCCGATTTCCTGATCGCCGACGAGCCGACCACCGCCCTGGACGTGACCCTCCAGAAGCAGATCCTCGACCTGCTGCGCGACTTGCAGCGCGAGCAGGGGATGGGCCTGCTGCTGATCACGCACGACCTCGCCGTGGTGGCCGGCATGGCCCAGCGGGTGGCATTGATGTATGCCGGCCAGATCATCGAAGTCGCCAGCGCCGACGAGTTTTTCCAATCGCCCAGGCACCCTTATGCGCAGGCCCTGCTGCGCGCGCTGCCCGCTGCTGCGCGCCGCGGCGAGCCGCTGGCGGCCATTGCCGGTACGGTGCCGGCGCTGACGCAGTCCTTCGCCGGTTGCCGCTTCGCGCCGCGTTGCGCCAGCGCGATGGCCCATTGCGCGACGACGCTGCCGGAGTTGACCCTGCTCGGCCCGACACGCAGCGTGCGCTGCTTGCTATACGCCGAGGGCGGCGCGCACACACCCGTTCACCCTGAGGTATCGAAGGGTGCGCGGCAGGGCTTCGATACCTCAGCCCGAACGGATTTGTCTTCACCGCTTCTTGCCATCCAAAACCTGCGCGTGCGCTTCCCCATCCGCAAAGGCCTGCTGCAACGGGTCAGCGGCTATTTCGATGCTGTCGGCGGCGTGTCCTTCGACATTCAGCCCGGCCAGACACTGGCGCTGGTGGGCGAGTCGGGCTGCGGCAAGACGACGATCGGCAAGGCCATCGTGCAATTGCTGCGCGGCCAGGCCGATATCGAGGGCCGGGCGCTGCTCGGCGGCAGCAACCTGTTCGACATGCAGGGTGACGCGCTGCAGGCCGCGCGCCGAGACATCCAGATCATCTTCCAGGATCCGTTCTCTTCGCTCAACCCGCGCATGCGCGTGTTCGAGATCCTCGAAGAAGGCCTGACCGCATTGCATCCCGACATGGACGCCGGCGCGCGGCGCGCGCGGTTGGAAAAGCTGGCGGAACAGGTCGGCCTGCGCCGCGAGGCACTGGAGCGCTTTCCGCATGAGTTCAGCGGCGGCCAGCGCCAGCGTATCGCCATCGCCCGCGCGCTGGCGGTGCAACCCAAACTGATCGTCTGCGACGAGCCGACTTCGGCGCTCGACGTCAGCGTGCAGGCGCAGATCCTCAACCTGCTCGAACAGCTGCAGCGCGAGCTCGGCGTCGCGTACCTGTTCATCACCCACAACATCGGCGTCGTCGAGTACATCGCCGACCATGTGGCCGTGATGCGGGCCGGACGCATCGTCGAGCAGGGCCCGGGCGAGGCGGTGTTGCAGCGGCCGCAGCACGATTACACCCGCACGCTGCTGGCGGCGGTGCCGCGGATGGTCTTGGCGACGGTCTGAAATTTCGGCCCCCAAGCTCGCAATGCTCGCTGCCCCCAAGGGCATAAGCGC
>CADEDE010000102.1 GCA_902825995.1 uncultured Burkholderiales bacterium | reverse complement strand
CAATGTGAGCAGGAATGAGCATGAATAATACGTTAGCGCTTATGCCCCCAAGGGGAGCTCGGGCCGCTTGGGAGCGGCCCGGCGCTGGCCCGAGGCGCGCGCATCTATAATTCAATTTTCCGCACGGGAAAGTGCGCCCACTACGAGGCGTGGCTCCCCACACAACCAGCGAAAGTGAGAGAGGTTTCCCCATGAAAGAAGGCATCCACCCGGCGTACCGCGACGTTTGTTTCGTCGATCTGTCCAACGGTTTCAAATTCGTCACGCGCTCGTGCGCGCAGACCAAGGAATCGATCAAGATGGACGACGGCCGCGAGCTGCCGATGTTCAAGGTCGAAACCACCAGCGAGTCGCACCCCTTCTATACCGGCACGCAAAAGAGCATCGACAACCTCGGCGGCCGCGTCGAGAAATTCCGCAACAAGTTTGCCAAGCTCACCGCCAAGAAGTGATCGCCTGCGTGGCGACTACAACAAGGGCAGCCTCGGCTGCCCTTTTATTTGGACTCGGGCGATGATCGGCCCGTGAACCCGACCCCCTCCCCGGCCCTCGTGACCCAGCGCGCGGTGCAGCGCCTGCCGCGCCTGGCCCTATGGCTGTTCTGCGCCGCCTACGTGCTGCCGGGTCTCTTCGGCCGCGACCCGTGGCGCCATGCCGATCAGACCGCCTTCGGCTATATGTTGGCGATCGCCGAGGGCCGCACCGGCTGGCTGGCGCCGACGATCGGCGGCCTGGCGCCCGAAAACGCGGTGCTGCCGCATTGGCTGGGCGCCGCGAGCATCCGGCTGCTGACGCCGCTGCTCGATGCGCCGCTGGCCGCGCGCGTGCCCTTCGGCCTCTTGCTGGCCGGCGTGCTGATGCTGGTTTGGTACACCAGCTTCCAGCTCGCGCGCACCGAAGCCGCGCAGCCGGTGGCCTTCGCCTTCGGCGGCGAGGCCGAGCCCGTCGATTACGCCCGGGCCATCGCCGATGGCGCGCTGCTGGCGTTGATCGCCTCGCTCGGCCTGCTGCAACTCGGCCACGAAACCACGCCCGAGCTGGCGCAGTTATTTGCCACCGCATTGGCGCTGTGGGCCTGCGCCGCAGCGCCCTACCGCGGCTGGCGCGCGCGCGCGGCGATGCTCGTCGGCCTGCCGCTGTTGGCCGCCAGCGGCGCCCCGACGATGGCCACGCTGTTCGGCATCGCGGCGAGCGCGATCACGGCGCGCTCGGGCTATGCCGCCGGGCGCAGCTTCGCGCCCTGGGCGGCGCTGGCGACAGCACTCGCCGCGCTGCTGGCCTGGGGGCTCGGCACCTGGGGCTGGCGCGTCGGCGTCGAGGCGACAGTCGCGCAGGGCGTGCAATTGCTGCGCCTGTGGCTGTGGTTCCTCTGGCCGGTGTGGCTGCTGGCGCTGTGGACGCTGTGGCGCTGGCGCCGGCACCTGGCCAGGCGGCATATCGCGCTGCCGCTGGCGCTGGCGGCGATCTCGCTGCTGGCCTGCATCGCAGGCGGCGGCTTCGACCGCGCGCTGATGCTCGGCCTGCCGGGATTTGCAGTGCTCGCGGCCTTTGCGCTGCCGACCTTGCAGCGCGGCACGACGGCGGCGATCGACTGGTTTTCGGTTTTCTTCTTCAGCATCGCGGCGCTGGCCATCTGGGTCATCTATGCCGCGATGGTCACCGGCACGCCGGCACGCACCGCAGCCAATGTGCTCAAACTCTACCCTGGGATAGCCGTGTCGTTTTCCGGGCTCTCGTTCGCGGCCGCCGTGGCCGGCACGCTGGCCTGGCTGGCCCTGGTGCGCTGGCGCACGGGGCGGCACCAGCACGCACTGTGGAAAAGCCTGGTGTTGCCGGCCGGGGGCGTGGCCCTGGCCTGGCTGCTCTTGATGACGCTGTGGCTGCCGATGTTCGACTACACCCGTGGCAATCGGCCCTGGGTGGCGCGTCTGCTGCCGCATGTGCCGGCGGGGGCCTGTATCGCGGCGCCCGGCTATCCACGCTCCGCGATCGCTGCGCTGGAGCAATACGGTCACTGGCGCGTCGAGGCAGGCACCGCCGGTGCCGCGATCTGCGCCGTGATGCTACGCCAGGAACGCCGCGGTCAGGCCGCAGCCGTCGTGCCGGAAGGTTGGCAAGTCGTGGCCCACATCAAGCGGCCCACCGATCGCGACGAAACCACGCTGGTGCTGCGTCGCTCACGCTGAGGTTGACGCGTGCTTCAGCCGCGCGCGGCGTCGGCCAGGCGCTCGGCGCAGGCTTTGGCCTGGGCCGCATCGCGCGCTTCGACCATCACGCGCAGCACCGGCTCGGTGCCGGACGCCCGAATCAGCACGCGGCCGCTGTCGGCGAGTTCGCGTTCGACACCGGCCCGGGCCTCGACCAGGCCGGCATGGCTGCGATGGTCGCTGCCGGCTGCCACACGCACATTGATCAGCACTTGCGGAAACAGCGTCACCGGCGCGAGGATTTGCGCCAGCGAACAGCCCGAGGAACGCACCGCCTGCAAGACCTGCAAGGCGCTGACGATGCCGTCGCCGGTGGTGTGCTTGTCCAGGGCCAGCAAGTGGCCCGAACCTTCACCGCCGAGTTGCCAGCCGCGCGCCTGCAGCTCTTCGAGCACATAACGGTCGCCGACTTTGGCGCGCACCAGATCGACGCCCAGCTTGCGCAGCGCCAGCTCGACCGCCATATTGGTCATCAAGGTGCCGACCACGCCAGGTACCGCATCGCCACGGGCCAGGCGATCAACGACCATCGCGTAGAGCAGTTCGTCGCCATTGAACAGTCGGCCGCTGGCATCGACCATTTGCAGGCGGTCGGCGTCGCCGTCGAGGGCGATGCCGTAATCGGCGCCGTGTTCTGCCACCGCCTTGACCAGTGCCTCGGGCGAGGTGGCGCCAAAGCCGGCATTGATGTTCATGCCATCTGGGGAGCAGCCGATCTTGACGACGTCGGCGCCGAGTTCGTGGAATACATCGGGCGCAACGTGGTACGCCGCGCCATGCGCCGCATCGATCACCAGCTTCACACTCTTCAGGCTCAGGTCGCTGCCGACCGTACCCTTGCAGAACTCGATGTAGCGCCCGCCGGCATCGTCGATGCGCCGAGCCTTGCCCAAGCTGGCCGAATCGGCCCACTGCGGCGCCTCCAGCAGCGCGGCTTCGACGGCCAGCTCCCAGGCATCGGGCAGCTTCTGGCCGCTGGCGGAGAAGAATTTGATGCCGTTGTCGGGATAGGCGTTGTGCGAGGCGCTGATCACAACGCCCAGATCGAGCCGCAGCGCGCGCGTCAGGTAGGCCACGCCGGGAGTGGGCAGCGGGCCGGATAGCAGGGTATCGACGCCGGCCGAGGCGAAGCCGGCTTCGAGCGCCGACTCGATCATGTAGCCGGAAATGCGCGTGTCCTTGCCGATCACGACGGCTGGCCGCGCACTGCTGAGTTTGAGCACGCGGCCCACCGCATGGCCCAGGTGCAGCATGAAATCGGGTGTGATCGGCGGCGTGCCCACCGTGCCGCGGATGCCGTCGGTGCCGAAGTAGCGTCTGCTCATGATGGATCTCTTTCGTTGTTGTATTCGACATGGCGCCAGACTGCCAGCGCATCGACGGTGGCCGCGACATCGTGTACGCGCACAATGGCCGCGCCGCGCTGCACGGCCAGCAAGGCCGCCGCCACGCTGGCAGCCTGGCGCTCATGGACTGGGCGGCCGGTGACGGCACCCAGCGTCGATTTGCGCGACCAGCCCACCAGCAGCGGCGCGCCCAGATCGAGCAGTTCGCGCTGGCGGCGCAGCAGGGCCAGATTGTGCTCGACGCTCTTGCCGAAGCCGATGCCGGGGTCGAAGACGATGCGCTTGGCGGCAATTCCGCGCTCGCCCAGTGCGGCCATTCGGGCGGCGAAAAATCCACGCACTTCGGCCAGCACATCTTCGTATTGCGGCGTCGCCTGCATCGAGCCCGGCTCGCCCTGCATGTGCATCAGGCACACGCCGGCACGCTCAAAACGGGCCAGCACATCGAGCGCACCCTCGCGCTGAAGCGCTCGCACATCGTTGACGATATCCACGCCCAGGTCGAGCGCGGCGCGCATCACCTCGGGCCGACTGGTATCGACCGATACCGGCACACCCAGCGTCACCGCGTAGCGCAGGACCGGCAGCACGCGCTGCAACTCTTCATCGAGCGTCGGGGCACGCGCACCCGGGCGCGTCGATTCGCCGCCGATATCGAGGATCTGCGCACCCTCGCGCAGCAGTGCCTCGCAATGCGCGATCGCGCTGGCCGCATCGCCGTGCCGGCCGCCATCCGAAAACGAATCGGGCGTGACATTGACGATGGCCATCACCTGCGCCTGCGTCAGGTCGATCGTGAAGCGGGTGGTCTGCCAGAGTTTCATCGCGCAACAAAACGGGGCCGCAGCCCCGTTTTCGAATCGAAGCCTGCCGCCTCAGACCGTGGCTGCAGCTTCGCCGGTACCCACCGCCGGCGGCGTGCCACCGCCCTTGAACGCTGTCGGTGCGGCCCAGTCCTTCGGCGCACGCGGCGGCTTGCCGGCCATGATGTCGTCGATCTGGTCGCTGTCGATAGTTTCCCATTCGAGCAGCGCGCCGGCCATGGCGTGCATCTTGTCCTGGTTGTCCTCGATCAGCTTGCGTGCAATGGTGTACTGCTCGTCGATGATGCGGCGGATCACCAGATCGACCTTGCGCATCGTCTCTTCCGACATCGTGGTGGTCTTGGTCACCGAGCGGCCGAGGAAGACTTCACCCTCGTTCTCGGCATAGACCATCGGCCCCAGCTCGTCGGTCATGCCGTAGCGGGTGACCATGTCGCGGGCGATCGCCGTGGCACGCTCGAAATCGTTGCTGGCGCCAGTCGTCATCTGGTGCATGAACACCTCTTCGGCGATGCGTCCGCCGAAGAGCACGCTGATCGTCGACAGCATCCGCTCCTTATCCAAGCTGTAGCGGTCGCCCTCAGGCAGTTGCATCGTCACGCCCAGGGCCCGCCCGCGCGGGATCACCGTCACCTTGTGCACCGGGTCGGTCTTGGGCATCAGCTTGGCCACCAGCGCGTGGCCGGACTCGTGGTAGGCCGTATTCCTGCGCTCCTCCTCGGGCATGACCATGCTCTTGCGCTCAGGGCCCATCATGATCTTGTCCTTGGCCTTCTCGAAATCGACCATCTCGACCACGCGGCCGTTGCGGCGCGCGGCGAAGAGCGCCGCCTCATTGACCAAGTTGGCCAGGTCAGCGCCCGAGAAGCCGGGCGTGCCACGGGCCAGGATGTCGGCACGGATATCCTGGCCGACCGGCACCTTGCGCATATGCACGTTCAAGATCGCCTCGCGGCCGCGCACGTCGGGCAGCGACACATACACTTGGCGGTCGAAACGACCGGGGCGCAGCAGCGCCGGGTCGAGAATGTCGGGCCGGTTAGTGGCGGCCATCACGATCACACCGACATTGGTCTCGAAGCCGTCCATCTCGACCAGCATCTGGTTCAGCGTCTGCTCGCGCTCGTCGTTGCCGCCGCCAAGGCCTGCACCACGATGACGGCCGACGGCGTCGATCTCGTCGATGAAGATGATGCAGGGCGCGCTCTTCTTGGCCTGCTCGAACATATCGCGCACGCGGGCCGCGCCGACGCCGACGAACATCTCGACGAAATCGGAACCCGAGATCGAGAAAAACGGCACCTTGGCCTCGCCGGCGATGGCCTTGGCCAACAAGGTCTTGCCGGTGCCCGGTGGGCCGACCAGCAACACACCGCGCGGAATGCGCCCGCCGAGCTTCTGGAAGCGCTGCGGATCCTTCAGGAAGTCGACCAGCTCCTTGACCTCTTCCTTGGCTTCTTCGCAGCCGGCCACGTCGGCGAAGGTGGTGGCGTTGTTGGCCTCGTCGAGCATGCGCGCCTTGCTCTTGCCGAAGCTGAAGGCGCCGCCCTTGCCGCCGCCCTGCATCTGGCGCATGAAATAGACCCAGACACCGATCAGCAGCAGGAACGGACCCCAGCTGATGAGGATCGTCATCAGCAGCGACGGCTCTTCGCGCGGCTTGACGTCGAATTTGACGCCGTTGTTGATCAAATCGCCGACCAGGCCGCGGTCCAGGTAGGTGGCATTGCTGCGGATGCGCTTGTCGTCATTGGTGGTGGCGATGATCTCGGTGCCGCCGGCCGCGCCTTCCTGCAACGTCACCGACTTGATGCGCTTGCTGCGCACTTCCTCCAGGAAATCGGAATAGCCGATCTGGCCGCTGGCCACCGCGCCGCGGTCGAACTGGCGGAATACCGTGAACAGCACGAGGGCGATCACCAGCCAGACAGCGACCTTCGAAAACCATTGATTGTTCACCGCGGCTCCTTGTGCCGTTGCCCATCAGCGCGCCAGAAACGGCGCAGCCAGGGATATGGGGCCGATTTTAATCTTGTCAAGCACGTCCGCGCTGGGCAGCAATTGACGCTCCCAGCAGCGAAATCAAGCTTTTTTCAGACCCATCCCGACCAGAAAGGTTTCCGCAGAGCGATCCCGCGAGGCCTTGGGCTTGACCGGACGCACGACTCGAAAGGTCTTCTTGAACAACTCGACCAGCTGGCTGTAGCCGCTGCCGTGGAACAGTTTGACGACCAGCGCGCCTTGCGGCCGCAGGTGTTTGAGCGAGAAATCGAGGGCCAATTCGATCAGATGGGCGATGCGGGCGGAGTCGGAACTTGCGATACCAGACAGGTTGGGCGCCATGTCCGATAGCACCAGATCGACCGGCCGGCCGGCCAGCGCCGCTTCCAGTTCGGCCAGCACCGGTTCGTCATTGAAGTCGCCCAGGATGAACTGCACGCCTTCGATTGGCTCGATCGGGAGCAAGTCCAGCGCGATGATCGTGCCGTTGAGATGCCCCACCGCCGCCCCCCCGATACCGGCCTCCTTGGGCGCGAAGCGACGCCGCAGGTACTGGCTCCAGGCGCCTGGCGCGGCGCCCAGATCCACGACCACCTGGCCGGGTTTGATCAATCCGAGCATCTCGTCGATCTCCTTCAGCTTGTAGGCCGCACGGGCCCGGTAGCCTTCGCGCTGGGCCAATTTGACATAGGGATCGTTGATGTGGTCGGCGAGCCAAGCCTTGTTCACCTTCTTGCTTTTGGTCTTGATTTTCATGGCGCACCGATAATACGAACATGCCTGCAATCCAACTCACGCCTGCCCAGCGCAAGGAACACCGCGCTGCCGCCCACCACCTCGACCCCGTGGTCGCCATCGGCACTGACGGCCTGACCGCCGCCGTGCGCAAGGAGGCCGATGCCGCGCTGAAGGCCCACGGCCTGATCAAGGTGCGCGTCTTCAGCGACGACCGCGACGCCCGCGATGCTGTCTATCAGGATCTGGCCGACACGCTCACCGCCGCCCCAATCCAGCACATCGGCAAGTTGCTCGTGCTGTGGCGGCCGACACCACCGAAGGAAAAGACCGAACGCGATGACGACGCACGCGGCTCGCGCGTCGTCAAAATCCTCAAATTCAGCAAGAGCGGCAACCACCGGCCGCAGGTCAAGAAGCTCACCGTGCATGGCAACCAGCGCGTTACTGCCGGCGGCATGGTCAAGCGCGCCAGGAAGCGCGTGACGAGCTTGAAAAAGACAGCAACCTGAGGCTGCGCCGGGCCGCTCCCAAGCGGCCGAAGCTCCCCTCGGGGGCATAAGCGCTAACGTAGTATGACTCATCCTGCTATGCTCC
>CADEDE010000101.1 GCA_902825995.1 uncultured Burkholderiales bacterium | reverse complement strand
ACACCACCAAGGTGATCGAGAACAGCGAAGGTGCGCGCACCACGCCGTCGATCATCGCCTACCAGGACGACGGCGAAATCCTGGTCGGGGCCTCGGCCAAGCGTCAGGCCGTGACCAACCCGAAGAACACGATCTACGCCGCCAAGCGCCTGATCGGCCGCAAATTTACCGAGAAGGAAGTGCAGAAGGATATCGACCTGATGCCCTACAAGATCTCGGCCGCCGACAATGGCGACGCCTGGATCGAAGTCCGCGGCAAGAAGCTGGCGCCGCCGCAGATCAGCGCCGAAGTGCTGCGCAAGATGAAGAAGACCGCCGAGGACTATCTCGGTGAAGAAGTGACCGAGGCGGTGATCACGGTGCCGGCGTATTTCAACGATTCGCAGCGCCAGGCGACCAAGGACGCCGGGCGCATCGCCGGGCTGGACGTGAAGCGGATCATCAACGAGCCGACGGCCGCCGCGCTGGCCTTCGGCCTGGACAAGCATGGCAAGGGCGATCGCAAGATCGCCGTCTTCGACCTCGGCGGCGGCACCTTCGATATCAGCATCATCGAGATCGCCGATGTCGATGGCGAGATGCAGTTCGAAGTGCTCTCGACCAATGGCGATACCTTCCTCGGTGGCGAGGATTTCGACCAACGGATCATCGATTACATCGTCACCGAGTTCAAGAAAGACCAGGGTGTCGATCTGACCAAGGACGTGCTGGCTTTGCAGCGCCTGAAGGAAGCCGCCGAAAAGGCCAAGATCGAGCTCTCCAACAGCACGCAGACCGACGTCAACCTGCCCTACATCACGGCCGACGCCACCGGCCCGCGGCATTTGAATATCAAGCTCACGCGCGCCAAGCTGGAGAGCCTGGTCGATGAGTTGATCGAGCGCACGATGGAGCCCTGCCGCATCGCCGTCAAGGACGCGGGCGTCAAGCTGACCGAGATCGACGACGTGATCCTGGTCGGCGGCATGACCCGCATGCCCAAGGTGCAGGACAAGGTCAAGGCCTTCTTCGGCAAGGAACCGCGCAAGGATGTCAACCCCGACGAGGCCGTGGCGGTCGGCGCCGCGATCCAGGGCCAGGTGCTGGGCGGCGACCGCAAGGACGTGCTGCTGCTCGACGTGACGCCTTTGTCGCTCGGGATCGAGACCCTGGGCGGGGTGATGACCAAGATGATCAAGAAAAACACCACCATCCCGACCAAGTTCTCGCAGGTATTCAGCACCGCCGACGACAACCAGCCGGCAGTGACGATCAAGGTCTATCAGGGCGAGCGCGAACTGGCCGCGGGCAACAAGTCGCTCGGCGAGTTCAACCTCGAAGGCATTCCGCCGGCTGCGCGCGGCCTGCCGCAGATCGAGGTCGCCTTCGATATCGACGCCAACGGCATCCTGCACGTGCATGCCAAGGACAAGGGCACCGGCAAGGAAAACAAGATCACCATCAAGGCCAACTCGGGCCTGTCGGAAGACGAAATCCAGAAGATGGTCAAGGACGCCGAACTGAACGCCGACGAAGACCACAAGAAACTCGAACTGGTACAGGCGCGCAACCACGCCGACGCGGCGATGCACGGCGTGAAGAGGAGCCTGGCCGAGCACGGCAAGGAATTGACCGACGACGAAAAGGCCAAGATCGAGGCCGCGGTCAAGGCTGTCGAAGAGGCCTTGAAGGGCGACGACAAGGCCGACATCGAAGCCAAGACCGAAGCCATGATGACCGCCAGCCACAAGCTGTCGGAGAAGATGTACGCCGAGGCGCAGAAGTCGGCCGAGGCGGCGGGTGACGGTGGCGCTGAAGCGCCCCACGCGGCGGCGGCCAAGGCCGATGCGCCGGCCGACGACAACGTGGTCGATGCCGACTTCAAGGAAGTCAAGAAGTGATATCCAGGACAGCCCGGGTACGGGCTGCCGTGATATCGCGCCGCGCTAGAACGGACACGCCTCGCGTGCCGCTCAGCGCGGCGTTTGTGCGTTCGATATTTTGAGTTCTTTCATGGCCAAGCGCGACTTTTACGAAATCCTCGGCGTGCCCAAGAACGCCACCGAGGAAGACATCAAGAAGGCCTACCGCAAGCTGGCCATGAAGCACCACCCGGACCGCAACCAGGGTGACGACGCCAAGAAGTCGGAGGAGAAATTCAAGGAGGCCAAGGAAGCCTACGAGATGCTCTCCGACGCGCAAAAGCGCGCCGCCTACGACCAGTATGGCCACGCCGGCGTCGATCCCAACATGGGCGGCTTCCGCGGCGCGCCGGGGCAGGAAGGTTTCGGCGGATTTGCCGAGGCCTTCGGCGACATCTTCGGCGACATCTTCGGCGGCGCCGCCGGCGGCGCGCGGCGCGGCGGCGGTGGGCAGCAGGTCTATCGCGGCTCGGATTTGTCGTACGCGCTCGAAATCACGCTCGAAGAAGCCGCCCACGGCAAGGACACCCAGATTCGCATCCCGAGTTGGGACAACTGCGAGACCTGCAAGGGCAGCGGCGCCAAACCCGGCACCAGTGCCAAGACCTGTCCGCAGTGCAACGGCAACGGCACGGTGCATCTGCGCCAGGGCTTTTTCAGCATCCAGCAAACCTGCCCGCAGTGCCGCGGCACGGGCAAGATCATTCCCGATCCCTGCGTCACCTGCCACGGTGCGGCCAAGGTCAAGAAGCAAAAGACGCTGGAGGTGAAGATCCCCGCCGGCATCAACGAGGGCATGCGCATCCGCTCGGCCGGCAACGGCGAGCCGGGCAGCAACGGCGGGCCGCCGGGCGACCTGTATATCGAGATCCGCGTCGCCCAACACAATATCTTCGAGCGCGATGGCGACGATCTGCATTGCACCGTCCCGGTGGGGCTGACGACGGTTGCGCTCGGCGGTTCGATCGAGGTGCCGACCCTGGCCGGCAAGGTCGAGATCGAGTTGCCCGAAGGCACCCAGCACGGCAAGACCTTTCGCCTGCGCGGCAAAGGCATCAAGGGCCTGCGTTCGAGCTATCCGGGTGACCTGTATTGCCACGTCTCGGTTGAGACCCCGATCAAGCTTACCGAGCAGCAGAAGAAGCTGTTGCGCGAGTTGGACGAGTCGCTGAAGAAAGGCGGTGAGCGCCATTCGCCCGACGCCAAGAGTTGGACCGACCGGGTGAAAGACCTGTTCAAGTAGGTCAGGCGAGGAATCGAGGGGCCGGATCGAGACGTAGCCAGCGTGGCATGAACAAGTCGCAGGTTTGGGGGTGCTTCAGTAGGAATTGCCCCCGGCGCTGCCCGGCGCCAGATTGTCGAATCGCGTCAAGGGCTTCAGGAAGGTCAGCGGCACCATGCCGACCGGGCCGTTGCGCTGCTTGGCGATGATGATCTCGGCCACGCCCGGCTCCTTGCTGTCCTTGTTGTAGTAGTCGTCGCGATAGATGAACAGGATGATGTCGGCGTCCTGCTCGATCGCTCCGGATTCACGCAAATCGCTCATCATCGGCCGCTTGTCGTTGCGCGACTCGACGCTGCGGTTCAACTGCGACAGCGCAATCACCGGGCATTGCAGTTCCTTGGCCAGGGCTTTCAGGCCGCGCGAGATTTCGCCCAGCTCGGTGGCGCGGTTTTCCTCGCTCGAGCTACTGCCACTCATCAGTTGCAGGTAGTCAACGACGACCAGACCGAGTGTGCCGCCGAACTGGCGCGCCTGACGCCGCGCGCGGGCGCGCAACTCGGCCGCATTGAGCGCGGGGGTTTCGTCGATAAACACCTTGGCGCTCTTGAGCTTGTCGACGGCCTCGGACAACCGGCCCCATTCGTCGTCGCCCAGCTTTCCGGTGCGCAAATTGCTCTGGTCGATACGGCCGAGGGAACCGACCATGCGCAGCGCCAGTTGCGAGGCGCCCATTTCCATCGAGAACACCGCAACAGGCAAGCCTTCCAGTACGGCCACGTTCTCGGCAATATTCAGCGCAAAGGCCGTCTTGCCCATCGATGGACGCGCGGCCAGCACGATCAAATCGCCCTTCTGCAGGCCGGCGGTCATGCGGTCGAGGTCGTAGAAACCGGTACGAATGCCGGTCACGTCTTCGGCGCCGTTCTCGTGCAGTTCGGTCACGCGGTCGATCAGCTGCACCACCAGCTGGTCCATATTCTGGAAGCCCTGCCTGCTGCGCGAGCCTTCTTCACCGATCTTGAAGATGCGGCCCTCGGCTTCGTCGAGGATCTGGCTGACCGCCCTACCCTGCGGGTTGAAGGCGGTGGTGGCGATCTCGTCACTGGCTTCGATCAGCTTTCTCAGCACCGCGCGCTCGCGCACGATCTCGGCATAGCGGCGCAGGTTGGCCGCACTCGGCACGCTCTGCGCCAGCGCATTCAGGTAGGCGATGCCGCCGCATTCCTCGGCCTTGCCGCGGCTTTGCAGTTGCTCATAGACGGTGATCACATCAGCCGGCTTGCTGGCATTGACCAGCGCGCCGACCGCGGCGTAGATCGCCTTGTGTTCGTAGCGGTAGAAATCGCTGTCGGTGAGCAGGTCGCCGGCGCGGTCCCAGGCGCTGTTGTCGAGCAGCAGGCCGCCGAGCACGCTTTGCTCGGCTTCGATCGAGTGCGGCGGCACGCGCAGGCGCGCGACTTCGTCATCGCGCGGGGCGCTATTGTCACGGGAGGTGGAAAAGACGGCTGACATGGTGAGCACCGATGATAAGACCCGGCGCTGCCGGCGCCTGTGGGCAAGGCTGTGGATGAACACGGGAAATCACGGGACAAGCGCGAAAAAGCGCGGCCACCGTCTGCCGCGGCGGTCTCAAGCCACGGCGGCCTGTCGCTTCAAGTCGGCCATCTCGGCGCCGGTGTAGCCCAGGCCGGCCAGCAACTCGTCGGTATGCGAGCCCAGCGCGGGCGGGCTCAGTCGCACGCCCAGCCGCTTGCCGGCCAGGGTGATCGGAAACAGCGGGGTCTTCACCGTAACGCCGGCCTGCGCACCACCCGGTATCGAATCGGGCAGCGTCACATCGGCCAGGCCCCCGGTGGCCAGCAGGTGCGGGTCGTCGTACAGCTCTTCGGGCTTGCCGATCGGCGCGAAGGGCAATCCGAATTCTTCGAAGCGCGCCGACAGCCCGGCCGCGCTCCAAGCTTTCAGGCGCTCGGCCAGTAGC
Source organism: uncultured Burkholderiales bacterium (assembly GCA_902825995.1). Taxonomy (GTDB): domain Bacteria; phylum Pseudomonadota; class Gammaproteobacteria; order Burkholderiales; family Burkholderiaceae_C; genus CADEEN01. The sequence goes on along the minus strand of CADEDE010000101.1, from coordinate 2,670 downwards.
GGCAGCAAGCTATCGCGGCGCTCGACACGCGCGTTGTTCGACGCCAGTGACGGGTCGGCCTTGAGGTCGTCGAAGCCGAGCGCGTCGCAAAACGTCAGCCATTGCGCGTCGCTCACCGCGGCCAGAAAAATTTGCTCACCGCCCTTGACCGTGAAGACGTCGTAGATCGCCCACGGGCTGATGCGCGCCGGCATCGGCGCCGCGGGCTTGCCGCTCATCGCGAACTGCAGCATGTGCTGGCCGACCAGGAAGATATTGTTCTCAAACAGCGCCGACTGGACCTCCATGCCCTTGCCGGTGATGCCACGCTGGACCAGTGCGCCCAATGCACCGATGGCGCCGAACATGCCGCCCATGATGTCGTTGACGCTGCTGCCCGCGCGCAGCGGATCGCCCGGGCGGCCGGTCATGTAGGCCAGGCCACCCATCATCTGCACCACTTCGTCGAGCGCGGTGCGGTGCTCGTAGGGGCCGGGCAGAAAACCCTTGTGGCTGACGTAGATCAGACGCTCGTTGTCCTTGGCGAGCGCGGCGTAATCGAGGCCGTACTTGAGCAGCGTGCCGGGCTTGAAGTTCTCGGCCACCACATCCGCGCCCGCCGCCAGCTTGCGCGCCACGGCCGCGCCTTCGGGCTGGTGCAGATCGACCGCAATGCTCTTCTTGTTGCGGTTGAACATCGGGAAGAATCCGGTGCCGGCACCGAGCAGGCGGCGTGTGCGGTCGCCGTCGATCGGCTCGACCTTGATGACCTCGGCGCCCAAGTCGGCCAGGACCATGCCGCAGGTCGGACCCATCACCATGTGGGTGAATTCGACCACCCGAAGCCCGGCCAGGGGTTGGGGGGCTTCAGCGGGCCGGCGCGCCGACGCTGGGCTTGTCTTGTCCTTGTTCATGCGGCCGCCATTGTCCGACACTCGATGTAAGCGGGCGCCCCTTGCCGCGTCTAACACGCAGTGGCCATCGATGGGCGAGGCCGGCAACAGGAGATCCCATGAACTCACCGACTGCCGAGCGCTACCGCAGCCTCGGCCTGTGGCCGGTGGTGCGCCGGCTGCCGTGGTTCATGGCCGGCTGGTTCATCGTGCTGGGCCTGGGCACCGCGCTCGCAGCCGCACCCGACCGGGCCGAGTTCAATGGCTTCGACGTCGCCGACGCGAGCGTGCCCATCGACGCGATTCAGCGCGGCGGCCCGCCCAAAGACGGCATCCCGGCCATCGACCGGCCCCGGTTCGTGGCCGCCGAGCGGGCCGAGATCGCCGACAGCGACCGTGTTCTGGGCCTGGTGCGGGGCGGCGTGGCGCGTGCGTATCCGGTGCGCATCCTCAATTGGCACGAAGTGGTCAATGACCGCTTCGGCGACCGTGCCGTGGCCGTGACCTACTGCCCGCTGTGCGGCACCGGCGTCGCGTTCGAGTCGCAGGTCGGCGGCCGGGTCGCCAGCTTCGGTGTCTCGGGCCTGCTCTACAACAGCGACGTGTTGCTGTACGACCGCGGCACGCAATCGCTATGGTCGCAGATCCTGCAGGCGGCGATCAGCGGCCCGCTCAAGGGTACGCGACTGCGGGCGCTGCCACTGAGCCACACCAGTTGGGCCGACTGGCGCCGCCGCCATCCGGCAACCCAGGCGCTGTCCACCGACACCGGCTACGAGCGCGACTACGGCATCGATCCCTATGCCGGCTACGAGCGCATCCAGCGCCTGATGTTCGATGTGCAAAACCGAGACGACCGCTTCCCGCTCAAGGAGTGGGTGCTGGGCCTGGAGATCGAGGGCGTGTACAAGGCCTACCCGTTCAGCCTGCTGGCGCGCCATGCCGATCGCAACGGCGTGCTGACCGACACGGTGGCGGGCCGGCGCATTCGCATCCGCTACGACCGGGGCCACGGCACGGCCGAAGCCTTCGACGCCCAGGGCCGGCCGTGGCCGACCACGATGGCCTTCTGGTTTGCCTGGGTCGCATTCCACCCGCGCACCGAGGTGCTGCGCGCACCGTAGTTGAGGCCCATCGAAAGCAGCGACGGGGTGGCAAAGGCGATCGTCGCTGTCGTCGCGGCTCAGCGTACCGGCCACACGAGCTCGAAATATTCGAGGACCAGCACCGCGCGTTCGCTCACCTGGAAACCCTCGCGCTCGGCGCGTTCGGCGAAATCCTGGCGGTGCGCGGTGAGCCACCAGCGCAGCGTCAGGTCGCCCTCGCCGGCCTCGAAGGCGAAGGCGTCGTCGATCTCGTCGAAGTGGCGGCGTTCGACATGCGTGTTGCGCACAATCGCGCGCGGGCGGCCGCGGCCGTCGAGCACGACCAGGTACTCGCCGGGCTGCGGCAGGGCATCATTGTCGGCCGTGAAGTCATGTTCGAGGGTGGCGTGCGCGCGCTTGATGCCGCCGGCAACCAGCTCGGCCAGTTCGTCGGCCAGGGCGCGGCTGTGGCCGAGCGCACTGGCAGCGAAGCCGGGCACCTCGACCTTGCAGCTGAGCTGGTAGTCGAGCCAGAAAGCTTCGATCAGATCCTTCCGGCCGGGAGCGGGTTCGTTCATCTCAGCGCAACGTGGCCACGCGCCAGGATCCAAGCGACCGCCGCGGATCCGGCTTTGCCGGTCCGCAAGCGGTGCCCCCTCGAGGGGCATAAGCGCTAACGTATTATTCATGCTCATTCCTGCTCACATTGATAC
>CADEDE010000100.1 GCA_902825995.1 uncultured Burkholderiales bacterium | reverse complement strand
GCTGGATGGGCATCCAGTATTTAGCTCCTGCTGGAGCTAAGCGGATACCCCTTATGGATATACAGTGTAGCGCCGAACCTCGTCAGATCCTCCGCCATGAACGCCCCGCTGTTGCCCGAGGTTTTGCTCGGCATCGATTCGCCCCAGGAACCCCAGCTGCCGCTCGCCTCCGAGGGCGTGCTGCGCTATGTCTGGCAGGGCCGATTCGGTGCGATGTTGATCGAGGTGAAGGACGGGGTCGCGTTCGTCAACGGGCAGCGGGTCGAGCCGCACGTCGCGGCTGCCCAGCCTGCGAAGTAGGCGGCCATGCAGGAGGAACCTTCTTTGCGCGACGGTGTTCGCGTCGGCCGCAGCACCGCCGACGCAGCGCCGGCGGCGCGGGCCAGCGTCGCGATCGGCTTCGGCTCGCCGGCCAACGATTCCGGGGTGACGCGGCTCGACCTGAACGACATCCTCGTGCGGAGCCCGCAGGCCACCTTCCTGATGCGGGTGGCGGGCGATTCGATGCGCGACGCCGGAATCGACGACGGCGATCTGGTGCTGATCGATCGCGCCGTGACGCCGGCGCATGGGCACATCGTCATCGCCGTGGTCGAGCAGGAGTTCGTCTGTCGGCGCCTGGTGAAGCAAGGCGACCTGCGCCTGCGCGCCGCCGATCGGGACGTCGCGGACATCGTCCCCGCGGAGGGGGAAGGGCTCGAGATCTGGGGCGTGGTGACGACCGCCATCAAGTCGCTGCCGGTCTGAGGCGAGCCGTGTTTGCGCTCGTCGATGTCAACAACATGTACGTCAGCTGCGAGCGCGTGTTCCGCCCTTCGCTCGTGGGCCGTCCCGTCGTCGTGCTGTCCAACAACGACGGCTGCGCCATCGCGCGCAGCAACGAGGCGAAGGATCTGGGCGTCAAGATGGCCCAGCCGTGGTTCCAGGTGCGCCACCTCGAGCGCGAAGCCGGCCTCATCGCGCTGTCGGCGAACTTCGAGCTCTACGGTGACATGTCCAGCCGGATGATGACCCTGGCCGCCCGGTACGCGCCGCGCCAGGAGGTCTACAGCATCGACGAGTGCTTCCTCGACTTCGAGGGGGTCAGCGGCGACTTGGTCGGCATCGGCCGTGACCTGCGCGCCACCGTGCTGCAGTGGACCGGCCTGCCGACCAGCGTGGGGTTCGGCCCGACCAAGACGCTCGCCAAGCTTGCCAACCATGTGGCGAAGACGGCCGACCGCAAGCCCGGCAGCTACCCGGCGGCGCTGGCGCAGGTCTGCGACCTCGGCGCGATGTCGCGCGCCGAGCTCGACGACGTATTGCGCGTCACAGACGTCGGCGACGTCTGGGGCATCGGCAGGAAGATCGGCGCCCGGCTCCACGAAGGCGGGATCCGCACGGTGCTCGATCTGGTTCACGCAGACATGGCCTCGCTGCGCAGGCAGTTCAGCGTTGTGCTCGAGAAGACGGTGCTGGAACTGCGCGGGACAACGTGCCTGAGCGTCGAAGATGCGCCGTCGCCCAACCAGCAGATCATGTGCTCGCGCTCGTTCGGCGAACCGGTGACCGGTCTGTCAGAACTCACCGAGATCGTCAGCCAGTTTGCGTCGCGAGTGGCGGAGAAGGCGCGGGCACAGCAGAGCGCGGCCGGCGCGGTGCAGGTGTTCATCACGACCAGTGCGTTCCGCAAGCGGGACGCGCAGCACGGTCCGAGCGTGACGATGCCGCTGGTTCGTCCGACGGCCGACACCCGCGCGCTCGTCGGCGCCGCAGTGCATGCGCTCGCGGGCATGTACCGGCCCGGCTTCAACTACGTCAAGGCCGGCGTCATGCTGGTCGACCTGCGACCGCAGGGACAAGAGCAGGGGGAACTCGACCTCTTCACCGGCGCCGCTGAGCAGGAGGCCGTGGCCCATCACCAGGACCGCTCGCGCCTGATGGGGGCACTCGACGCCCTGAACCGACGCTTCGGGCGCGGGGCGGTCGGTGTCGCGAGCGCGGCCCACCGGACGGCCCACAGCAGCCACATCGCAAGGCAGGAACGGCGCTCACCACGCTACACGACCCGGCTGGACGAGGTTCCCACGGCGAGGGCCTGATGCCAGGGATGCAAGACACCAACGTTCAGCTCCGCGGGCCGCTGCAAAATGCCCGCCATGTCCGATGAAAACCAGATCGTCGTTCCGCCGTCGTTCGTGGCGCTGTTCGTCGAACCCGGACGCGTGAAGCCGAACGCCTCGCGCCAACACATCCTGGCGCGCTACGAGCTCTGCGAGGACCTGGCGACGATGCTGACGGACCACGCGAAGAGCAAGCTGTGGGAGCTCGGCGTCGCGCAGGAGGATGTCCTCGAGCGCATCCATCGCGGCTTGCTCAACGACGAAGGCGTTGTCGTGGCCGTCGAGGCCACGTGGGTGACCCGAAGGCTGGCCGAACTGCTCGACTGGGACTGCCCGGAGTTCGAAGCGGGGCCGAGCCCGCGCGGCTGACCTGCGGCTTTGACGTCAGACGAGCGAGCGCAAGCCGCGCACCTACCTCAAGGTTCCGTACCAGCAGAAGGACGCCGCCAAGTCCCTCGGCGCCCGGTGGGACGACGCGCGCACTGTCCTGCGTCGCCGTGCGCTCAGACGGAGCCGCCGATCAGTTCGTCGATGGACGCCAAGGTCACGGTGCCGCTTACGGCGCGCGACAGTTCGAGGTCCAGGCAGATGAACGCATCGGCCTGAAGTTGAGTCAAGGCGATGTACTCCGCCACGAAGGTGTCGGGCCACCCCAGCTGGTCGGCGATCTTCCAGGCGACGCGTTGCAGAACGCGGTCACCCAGAAGGCGCAGCCGAAGACCTCGCAAGTAGTCGAGTTGGCGCTCGGCCTCCTTTCTGTCGAGTTCACCGCGCCGGACCAATCCGTAGAGGTGGGCCAACACCTGCGACCGGATCAGCGTGGGCGCCACCAACTGGTGCTGCGCGGGGACCACGGCTTGCAACTGCGCCAGGCGCAAGGCGACATCCGGGCCGATCACGTATCTCGTCATTGGGGACCTCTTCGCACGTCAGTTCATCGCTCGGTCAATGCACCTTCTCGTCCGGGCCGTTGGGGATTCTCGACGAACGCGCGAGTCCGAAACCGGGTCTGAACGCGTCCGTCGGGTGGCCCTCCCTTACGCAACACGGCCAGGCCGGCGGTGCCGGCGGGGATGACGACAGCGGCCCTTCCCGTGCCCGGGGATCGCGGGCCAGAAGGTGTTCGTCTTGCGGCAGCGCCGATTGTGCCGGGAGGCATCTCGGGCTGCTGAGGCGGTGGAAGCGTGAACCGAGCCGAGGACCATCCTGCAGTTCCGCGTTAAGACTCGTGCGCCATCGTCACAAGTGCTATGTGGGGCATTCGTCCAAGTGATCCCGCGACGGATTGGTTCTCTCGAAGCATCCTCGCTCTGTCGGCCTGTGTGCGCACTGCCCTGGAGAGGCAAGCATGGGATGCCGACACGAGTGAGAGTACTTCCTGCAAGAAGAAGGGCGGCCCCACCGCGGATGCGATGGGGCCCAATCGGCAGCGTCAGGCTGCCAAGGATTCTTCGGATGCTTCCATGCCCTGGGTGCCTGTCTCGTCCTTGTCGAGGTCCAGCTCGGCGGCCAGTTCGCGCTGCCGTCCCAGGAGAGCAGTCAGCCGTTCCTCGTGTTCGAACAGCTTGACCAGTTCCTCTCGAAGGTCATCGAGCCGGCGGCGTGTCGACGCGAGCTTGCGCTCCGTCTCCGGGCGCCTGTCCGGCACGGCCACGATCGTGTCGCGCAGGGCTTGGTACAGCGCCGGCCCCGTCTGGCAAGGCCGGCAGTCGTGGATGGCTTCGCTCTTCAGGTACAGATGAACAGCATCGAACTCGTGGCCGACGAAGACGTAGAGCTCGAACGCGCCGACCTGACCCAGCAGGCCTCGACCGACTCCGCCGGGATCCACACCGCCGAGCCGGGGCTCGATGGACGCGGGTGGTAGGTCTTCCGGGATCACCTTCCCGAGAGCCCGGACGTTCGGTTCGAACGAGGTGCCGGCCGCGAGCGCCGAGTGCAGCTTGCGCTTCACGTTGCCCGACAGGTAGGCGTCGGCCGTCTCGTGTTCCCCGGTGTCGGGGTTCCTGTAGATCAGCCCGCGGCCCTCCAGTTCGCAGGCCACTGCGACACGGTCGGCCTGCAGGAGTTGTGCGATGTAGTCCAGATCGACGCGCCCGCGCCATTGCGTGGAATGCGCCAGTGCTTCGTCGGGTTCTGCGTCCCGGGTCGGTTCGACGACGCGGTTGACCGTGCGTCTGTGAAAGATGTCGGCCTTGGTGGCCGCTTCCTCCTCTTCGTCAAGTCCCATGCGGTCGACGGCGCCACGCCCTTTGGCCAAAGCCTCAAAGCTTCGGTGCTGGCGGCAAGGGCGGCCGGCCGGTCGTGGGCGGCTCTGGGTTCTCAATGATGATCACCTTCTCCGGTGGCAACTGCGGGACCTGCTGCACTTGCAGCGTCACCTCAACGGGGCCTGCCTTGAGCTTCTCTATCCTGTGCTTGATAGCGTAGCGCAGGGGCTCCCGGAGGATCCAAATCGCACCCATTGCAACCGCGGGCCACGCAAGCGGGACCAGGACGTCCACCAACAGCAGTTTGGCCCACTCGATCACAGTGCCTCGCAGAGAAGGTTGACGAACGCCACCGTTCGCGGGCGGCCATGGCTAGGTTTGGTGAGCGGGCGCCTGGAGGCGCCCGCCCGGTCAGAGCGTGACGATTTCCTTGCGGATATTCGCCTTCTTGTTCTCGAGGACCAAGGTGCTCCCCTCGTCCCTTTCTTTGACGACATAGCTCAGAAGGCCCAGCGCCTTTCGGATCACATCCGCTTTCGTCGGCGCATTGAGCGCGCGCGCGATCCGGTCAATCTGCTGATCCATGTCCTCTGAGAACTCAATCGTGAAACGCGACATTTTGAGTATGCCTATCAAGTTGACCGGCTTTGGAGAAAGCCCCGTGGTTTCGGTGAAGCCGGTTCATCGTGCACAAGGGCCCTATTGCCCCGCTACTGCCTTGTCGGGAGACGGTGTGTCCAAGGGACCTACTACCACTCTCGGCTCATCAGGGCTTCGGATCTGAATGGCGTTTCCAGTTCCGCCCTCCACAACCTTGACATCCTTGGGATCGATTTCGGGAACCGAAACTTGCTGTGTCTCCACTGCCGTATCCTTTCCATGGCACTGACTCCTTTCTGATGTCAAAGGTACGCCGTTTGTACGCTGAAGTCAAGCCGGTCGTCATGGCGCCCCGCTGCGGCCAGGCCGTTCGCCGCCGGCGGTCGACAGCGCGAGTGGCTCCTGCTTTGAAGCGACCACGGGGCGGCGGTAGCACCACCCCGGCCAGGGCCCGACTCGTCCTACTGCGCAGGGTCTTCGTCGCCGAACCACTTCGGATGGGCGCCCTCGGAAGGGGTACACCGGAACGGGCTTTCCAGGCAAGACCGTTCGGCCGGCAGTGGACGAACGGACCGCAGGGCCGAGCGGTGGCACTGATTCCGCTCGGGGCGTCGAAACCCAGGGCAATTGGGGTGGGATTTCCGCTGGCGGGCGCCTATCGGCCGGGGAACACTGAGCCCGTCTGACCGCTGGCGTGCAAGGCCGGCGTGGAGCGCCGACGGAGCACCCGATGAAGCCGGAGACGATCGCCAGGGCCAGGACGATGCTGGCCAGCGTCCTGCAGGACGGCGCGACCTATCGCGAGGCTGGAGCGCCCTACGGATTGGGGCGCTCGACCGTGGAACGCACGATCAAGGGTCTGGTACTGCAGGTGGCCCGGGAGCGTGGCATTCCGGAACTCGACGAGGACGCGCTGTCATGCCTGCCACGCTTGAGGCAGTTCCGTGACCCGGTGCTGCGCGCCGTCGGCGACTACACGCCCGGCGAGGCCGGCCCGAAGCGCACGACGCTCGGCCCGGAAGAGATCGCCGCCGGCGCCAGCCGCGTGCGCCAGCGCAGCGAGAACGCGAACCGGGACGTGGCGCTGATCTTCGTGCTGTTCTGCACCGGGGCGAAGCCGATCGAGATCGCCCGCCTGGAGGTGCGCGACTACCTGAACCGCGACGGCAGCGTCCGGGAGAGTTCCGAGATGCGGCCCGAGGCGGCGGTGAATGGACGAAGCCGGCCGCTCTTCTTCACGTCGGCGCGCACCTGTGCGGCGGTCAATGCCTACCTCGTCGAGCGCACGCGCCGCAAGCTCGGTGTTGCGGGTCCGGGGGTGGCCGTCGATGGTGCGTACCGAGGCCTCGACCCCCTCAGTGCGCTGTTCCTGACCGAAACCGGCAAGTGCTTCGAAGTCACGGACCGTGGGCCTGATGACGCGCGGGCGACGTGCCGGCTCATGATCGCGACGCTGCGCTCGATCTTCAAGCGTGCCGGGTGGACCGGAGTGACCTCGCAGTCTGCCCGGCGCGTCGTGGCCAGGCGCCTGGCCGACAAGGGTGCCGACGGCGCTCAGGTCGGAGAACTGCTGGGCTTGTCGAGCACACGGGCCGTGCGACGATTGCTGGGACATGAGCGACGGCCGCTCGAGACGCTGGCCCGCGAGTTGGTGTGACCGGCACGGTCAGGGCCGACGACTGCGAGGACGCGATGGAGCCGACCCGGTACTTCATCAAGGGGCGGACCTATTTGGCTGCCGATTCGGCGCTGCAGGACAGTCTCGCACGCGTCTACGGCTCGTCGGAAAGGCCGCGGTGCATGTGCGTGCCCGGCGGCGTCGAGATGTACATCGCCAAACATGCCGAGTACGTCGTCAAGCGCATGCCGGACACCGGGCACCAGCATCATCCGACCTGCCCGTCGTTCGAGCCGGAGCCCGGAACATCGGGGCTCGGAGAACTGCTCGGCGAGGCGATCATCGAGCACTCGCCCGACCAGGTCGAGGTACGGACCGATTTCCCGATCTCGAGGATGCCGGGGAAATCGATGCCGCGCGGCGAGGCGGTTGCGGATCCGGCGGAAGTGCATGCGCCACGAAAGAGGATGAGCCTGCGGGCACTGCTGCACTACCTGTACGAGCGTGCGGGATTCAACCGCTGGTACCCGGCGATGGAAGGCCGGCGCAACCAGGGCGTGCTGCACAAGTACCTGTGCGAGGCAGCGAGAGGTGTGCTGCTGAAGGGGACGACGCTCGGCGAGCGCCTGTACGTTCCGGAACCATTTCGTGCGGAATGCAAGGACGAGATCGGCGAGCGCCGTCGCAGGAAGCTGGCACTGCTCCTGTCGCCGGAAGATGCTGTTCAACTCAAGATGGCCATTCTCATCGGCGAGTACAACGGGTCCGAGGCGACGAACTTCGGACGCAGGGTCATCGTCAAGCACATGCCCGACGTACCGCTGTACATCGACAGCAAGGGCTGGGAACGTGTCGAGCGCAGCTACGGCGCCATCCTCCAGGCGTGCGATGCGGACGTGGCGAGGAAACCGCGCGTCATGATGGCCGCGCTGATCTATGCGAAGCGGGAGCACGTCTATCAGGTGGACACGCTCAGCATGATGCTCGCCACCGATCAGTGGATTCCACTGAATGGCCTGCATGAGCTGCCGCTGATCGAGGCGCTCCAGCGCGAACAACGGGCGTTCATGAAGCCCTTGAAGTACGACGCCAGGACGGCGGCCGCCTTCCCGAACGTGCTGCTGCTGGACTGCGGCAAGGTGCCGCTGCCGATCCATGTCGTGAGTCCGTTCACGGAGTCCAAGGAACGGGCGCTGAAGGAGAAGGCCGTCGGGACGAGCGGCGTGTCGACATGGGTCTGGTACACCGACAAGGACATGCCACCATTGCCGGAGCGCGCGAGAAGTCACTCTGGCGGTGCGGGTCGAAATCCGGGGTGCGCCGACGCTGCGCATGGCTCCGCGGGTGTGGACCGCGAGGTCCTGGAAGAGGGCGGGAAGGATGCGCGGCAACGGGTCGCCGGCGCGCACGTGACCGGGTGACGAGCCCGTCCACCAACGGAGCGCGCCATGGGCATAGCAGGGGTACCCGGCTGTTGGGTGGGATCAAGCCATCCCAGCCTGCTCGACGACCTCGATGACGCCTTGCTCATGGCTTCGAGTTCGCCTTCCGGAAACCGGTGATCATCGAAAATGCTGTTCATCGCCATCGAGCATCTGTTGACGCACACCAGCGGGCTGGCGACCAACGCGCTCGATGCGCTCGGGCAGTGTTGGCGCCGACCGAAAACTGAGCCACTTATGAGGGTTGTGCCGACCCAAAAC
>CADEDE010000099.1 GCA_902825995.1 uncultured Burkholderiales bacterium | reverse complement strand
TGCTGGTCGCGGTTGTAGAGGTGCTTGGCGCGCAGCGCCGCATACACATGGTGCATCAGCGTGATATTGGCCGGGTCGTACAGGCTCGCGCCCTCGGCCAGCAGGCCGGCTTCGCCGAGGATGCGCTCGGCGTTTTCGTGGCCGTCTTCGGTCAGGAAGACCTGGTGGCCCTTTTCATCGACGGTGAAATCGCCGGGCTCGATCACGCCTTCACCGGTGCGCAGATCGAGCTCGCCGATCTGCTTTTTCAGTTGCGGGACCACGGCGTTGATGCGCACGTACAGCTCGCTGTGGTCCTCGGCCTGGCCGCTGATGATCAGCGGCGTGCGCGCTTCGTCGATCAGGATGGAGTCCACCTCGTCAACGATGGCGAAGTTGAGGCCGCGCTGGGTGCGGTCGGCGACTTCATAGACCATGTTGTCGCGCAGGATGTCGAAGCCGAATTCGTTGTTGGTGCCGTAGGTCACATCGGCGGCGTAGGCCGCCTGCTTCTCTTCGCGCGACATCCCCGGCACATTGACTCCGACCGTGAGGCCGAGAAAGGTGTACAGGCGCCCCATCCATTCGGCGTCGCGCCGCGCCAGGTAATCGTTGACGGTGACCACATGCACTCCCTTGCCCGAGAGCGCATTCAGATAGACCGGCAGCGTGGCCATCAGGGTCTTGCCCTCACCGGTGCGCATCTCGGCGATCTTGCCTTCGTGCAAGGCCATGCCGCCGATCAACTGCACGTCGAAGTGGCGCATCTTCAGGCTGCGCTTGCCGGCCTCGCGCACGGCGGCAAAGGCTTCGGGCAGCAGATCATCCAGGCCCTTGCCGGCGGCGACTTGCTGGCGCCACTCCTCGGTTCTGGCTCGCAGCGCAGCATCGTCGAGGGCCTCGAATTTCGGTTCGAGCGCATTGACCTTCTGCACCACGACGCGGTACTGCTTGAGCAGGCGGTCGTTGCGGCTGCCGAAGATCGAGGTGAGGAGTTTGGGCAACATGCGGCGGGGGCTTCTTGTCGTAGGGTGTGCGTGGCCCGTGCCAAGTGGGGCGACTCAGGCGCCATCGCAAGGGTCAGGTCGCAAGGGTCGGGTCGCGAGTGCGGCCGGGGCAAGCGACCCGCTCGCCATGTGTCAAACGCACAAAACTGTGAATTTTACCCGGCGCTCAGCGCGAACGCCCACCGCCTTGCCGTGTCCGCCCGGCCAGGAAGCGCGCCGGGTTTTGCGGCACGCCCTCGACCAGCACCTCGAAGTGCAGGTGCGGGCCGGTCGAGCGGCCGCTGGTGCCGACCTGGGCCACCGCCTGGCCGCGCTTGACCAGGTCGCCCGTCTTGACCAGCACCTTCGAGGCGTGGGCGTAGCGCGTCAGCAGGCCGTTGCCGTGGTCGATCTCGACCAGGTTGCCGTAAGCCGCGTGCGGCTCGGTCGAGACCACCATGCCGCCGGCTGCGGCCAGAATCGGCGTGCCGATATCGGCCGGAAAGTCCAGGCCGGTGTGCAGCGCGGTGCGGCCGGAAAACGGGTCGTTGCGAAAACCGAAGCCGGAACCGACCGGGCCATCGACCGGCGCCGAACTCGGCACCATCAGTTGCGCCAGCCGACCCTCGAGCAGCCGCGATTCGATCAGCGTGAACAGGTCGATGGTCTGCTCGGTACGCTCGTCCAGACCACCCACGTGGGCATTGATTCCGTTGAACGCCTCGCGCTCGAAGACGCCCGGGCCAGGAACGAAGGGTCCGCCCTGGCCGCCTGGTGCGCCCTTGCCCGCCGGCGCCGAGGCGCCACCGCCGCCCCGCAACAAGGGCTTGAACTCCTCGGGCTTGACGCCGGCCAGGCCCGATACGCGCTCGCCCAGGGCTTCGAGCTTGAGCAGCTTGGCCTGCATTTCGCCAACCTTCCGGGCCATCGCATCGAGGTTCTCGCGCAGGAAACGCTCGCGCTGTGCAGTCTCGTCGCGCACCACCAGCTTGACCACCTGGCTGACCACCGGCCAGCCCTCGCGCGCAGCGGCCAGAAATACAAAGTGGTAGATCGCGCCGGACAGCAGCATCAACACCGCGGCCAGCCCGGCCAGCACAAGGCCGAGTTGGAGTCGATTGAAGTGCAGCACGCGCGACTGCGCCAGGCTCCCGTGGGTGATCAGAATCTGCATGCGCCTAAACTCCTTGCCATGGCGAGTGCCAAGTCATCGATATCGTCCGTGCCCTTGGGCCTGCCGCTGGCCCGCGCGCTCGACCAGAACGCCAGCCTGGCCAACCTGACGCGCCGGCTTGCACAATCGAATTCGCGTTACGCCGCGGTGTGCATGCACCTGCCCGAAGCCCTGCGCAGGCAGGTGCGGGCCGGACCGATCGATGACGAGGGCTGGTCGCTATTGGCCTCCAACGCGGCAGTCGCCGCCAAGTTGCGCCACCTGCTGCCGCGTCTGGCTGACACGCTACATGAGCAGGGCTGGCCGGAACTGCCGATCCGCGTGCACATTCGCACGCGCTGAACACTCCGGCTTCGGTGTGGTGCCGACTGTCCGAATCGAACGGACGACCTTCCGCTTACAAGGCGGGTGCTCTACCAGCTGAGCTAAGTCGGCGCTGACAGCGGCAATTCTAGGCCGCTGCCGCCAAGCGAACGTTACTTGATGCGCTTGAGCGACGGCCGCGCGCCGCCTGCCGGGCTGGGTGGTTCGGGTGGTTCGGGTGGTTCGGGTGGTTCGGGTGGCTCGGGTGGCTCGGCTGGAGCCGCCGCCGGGGCCACGGGGACCGGGGAATCGACGACCGCCAGCCGCGGGCCCGTACGCACCGCCCCTTCGCCTGCGGACAACACGGTTGGCGCGCTGCTGCTGACGCCCCCTGAAGCGCTCGGCACCGGGAAGGCCATGCCCTGGCCGTTCTCCCGAGCGTAGATCGCCACCACATGGTCGATCGGGACGACGATCTCGCGCGCGCTGCCGCCGAAACGGGCCTTGAACTCGATCTGCTCGTTGCCGAGTTTGAGGCCGCTGGTGGCCTCGAAGCCGACATTCAGCACGATCTCGTTGTTCTTGACGTACTCCTGCGGCACCTGCACCTGGCCATCGACGAAGACCGCGATGTAGGGCGTGAAGCCGTTGTCGGTGCACCAGTCGTGCAGCGCGCGGATCAGGTAGGGCCGCGTCGAGCTGCCCTGGCCTTGCGGTGCCGTGGGAACCGCCATGAGCCTATTTTCTCATCACCTTTTCGGAAGGTGTCAGCGCCTCGATATAGGCCGGGCGCGAGAAAATGCGCTCGGCGTATTTCAGCAGCGGCAGCGCATTCTTCGACAGGTCGATGCCGTAGTAATCCAGGCGCCACAAGAGCGGGGCGATGGCCACGTCGAGCATCGAGAAATCGTCGCCGAGCATGAATTTGTTTTTCAGGAAGATCGGCGCCAGTTGCGTCAGCCGGTCGCGGATCTGGCCGCGCGCGCGCTCGAGCTGCTTCTCGGTGCCCTTGATGCCGTTGCGCGCCTCGAGGATATTGACGTTGGCGAACAACTCCTTCTCGAAGTTGAACAAGAAGAGGCGCACGCGCGCGCGCGCCACCGGGTCGCCCGGCATCAGCTGCGGGTGCGGGAAGCGCTCGTCGATGTACTCGTTGATGATGTGCGATTCGTACAGGATCAGGTCGCGCTCGACCAGGATCGGCACTTCGTTGTACGGGTTCATCAGCGCGATATCTTCGGGCTTGGCGAACAGATCGACATCGCGGATCTCGAAGTCCATGCCCTTCTCGAACAGCACGAAGCGGCAGCGGTGCGAGTAGGGACAGGTGGTTCCGGAATAAAGCACCATCATGGTGAGGGGCTCCCTTGCTGGTGGTCAGGATGAGATGGATTTTGAGGCGGTCTCAAAACACGAAGCGCAGTGGGCGCGATTTCCGCACCCACTGCGCCGCAGACGCCGACGGAATTACTTGATGTCCTTCCAGTACGCGGCGTTCAGGCGCCAGGCGATCAGCGTGAAGATGAACAGGAAGATCAGCACCCACACGCCGAGCTGCACGCGCGACTTCTGCACCGGCTCGCCGGCCCATTGCAGGAAGGCGACCAGATCGGCGACCGCGCCGTCGTACTCGCGGGCGTCGAGCGTACCGGGCTTGACGACTTCCCAGCCGTTGAAGATCTCGACCGCCTTGCCATGCTCGGTGCTCGCGGCGAAGAGCGGCTTGCGCTCGCCCTGCAATTCCCACAGCACATGCGGCATGCCCACACTGGGGAAGGCCAGGTTGTTCCAGCCGGTGGGTTTGCTGTCGTCGCGGTAATAGCTGCGCAGGTAGGTGTAGAGGTAATCGGCGCCGCTGCCCTGGCCGGCGGCCGAGCGCGAGCGCGCGATCACCGATAGATCCGGCGGCGCGGCGCCGAACCATTCCTTGGCCTGTTTGGCGTCCAGCGCGACCTTCATCGTCTCGCCGGTCTTGTCGCTGCCGACCAGCAGGTTGGCCTTGATCTGCTCGTCGGTAAGGCCGATGTCGGCCAGGCGGTTGAAGCGCAGGTAGGCCGCCGAGTGGCAGTTCAAGCAGTAGTTGACGAACAACTTGGCGCCGCGCTGCAACGCGGCGTTGTCGGTCACTTTCTCGGCCGGGAATCTGTCCCAGGCCAGGCCGCCCGACGCGGCCTGCGCGGCGCCGGCCAGGACCAGCAGTGACAATACCAGGGACTTCAGGGTTTGTTTGATCATGGTCGTGGCCCCGTCAATGCGCCTGGAATACCACGCGCTCGGGTACCGGCTTGAACTCGCCCAGGCGGCTCCACCAGGGCATCAGCAGGAAGAAGCCAAAATAATAGACCGTCCCGATCTGGGCCATCAGCGTCTTGCCGTCCGACACCGGCTCGATACCGAGCCAGCCGAGAACCAGGAATACGGCCACGAAAACGCCATAGACCAGCTTGTGCCAGCCCGGGCGGTAGCGGATCGACTTGACCGGACTGCGGTCGAGCCAGGGCAAAACGAACAGGATCATCACCGCGGCGCCCATCACCACGACACCCCAGAACTTGGCATCGAATGTCTTCAGCAGCACGATCGTCACCGCAGCAGCGATCACCAGGCCAGCCTTGACCATGCCCGAAAACCCACCCTTCCAGACCGCCATCAGGGCACCGAGCCCAAGCAGCGCACTGAGCACGTTGACCATCGGGTCGGTGGTGGCGCGCAGCATCGAGTAGTAGGGCGTGAAGTACCATACCGGCGCGATATGCGCGGGTGTCTTCAGCGGGTCGGCCGGAATGAAATTGTTGTACTCGAGGAAATAGCCGCCCATCTCCGGCGCGAAGAACAGGACCGCCGAGAAGATCATCAGGAAGACCGACACCCCCATGAGGTCGTGGACCGTGTAATACGGGTGGAACGGAATGCCGTCGAGCGGCCTGCCCGAAGCATCTTTCCTGGCCTTGATCTCGATGCCGTCGGGGTTGTTCGAGCCGACATCGTGCAACGCGAAGATATGCGCCGCCACCAGGCCCAGCAGCACCAGCGGAATAGCAATCACGTGGAAGCTGAAGAAACGGTTCAGCGTGGCGTCGCCGACCACATAGTCGCCGCGGATCAGCAACGCCAGGTCGGGGCCGACGAAGGGGATCGCCGCGAACAGGTTGATGATCACCTGCGCACCCCAATAGCTCATCTGGCCCCAGGGCAGCAGGTAGCCCATGAAGGCCTCGCCCATCAGACACAGGAAGATCGCCACGCCGAAGATCCACACCAGCTCTCTGGGCTTGCGGTAGCTGCCGTAGAGCAGGCCGCGGAACATGTGCAGATAGACAACGATGAAAAAGGCGCTGGCGCCGGTGGAGTGCATATAGCGCACCAGCCAGCCCCAGGGCACATCGCGCATGATGTACTCGACCGACTCGAAGGCCTTGGCCGCATCGGGCTTGTAGTGCATCGTCAGGAAGATGCCGGTGACGATCTGGATCACCAGCGTCACCATCGACAGCACGCCGAAGACGTACCAGAAGTTGAAATTCTTCGGCGCGTAGTACTCCGACATGTGGACGCGGTAGGCGTTGAATGCGGTCGGGAACCGGTTTTGCGTCCACAGCGTCAGCTTCGCGACGAGCGATGCCCCGGCCGACGCTTCCTTGAATTCAGCCATATTTGTTGTGCCTCGGCGGTCGGTTGGGTTCAGGCTTTTTTGTCTTCGCCGATCAGCAGCCGGCTGTCCGACAGGTATATGTGCGGCGGTATTTCGAGGTTGTCGGGCGCGGGCTTGTTCTTGAAGACGCGGCCGGCCATGTCGAAAGTCGAGCCGTGGCAGGGGCAGAAGAAGCCGCCTTGCCAGTCGTCGGGCAGCGAGGGCTGGGCGCCGGCTTGCAGCTTGGCCGTTGGCGAGCAGCCCAGATGCGAGCAGATACCCACCGCAACCAGGATTTCCGGTTTGCGCGAGCGGTATTCGTTGCGTGCGTATTCCGGCGTCAATTCGTCGGGCTTGCGCAAAGATTGCGGGTCAACCACCTGCGAATCGGTCTTCTTCAAGGACTCGAGTTGCTCGGGCGTGCGTTTCAGGATCCACACCGGCTTGCCGCGCCACTCGACGGTTTGCATCTCGCCGGGCTTCAAGGCACTGATGTCCACTTCGACGGCAGCACCGGCGGCCTTGGCGCGCTCGGAGGGCGCAAAGCTCGATACGAAGGGCACAGCGGCAAAACCGGTGCCCACGGCACCCGCGCCGCAAGCGATGCCGATCCAGGTGCGACGGCCCGGGTCGATGGCGTCATTGCTCATTCATTTCCTCGCAGGGCAGATCACGGTCTGAGGGTCAACCTGAGATTCTAGCGGACACATTTCTGCCGCCAGTCCCGGCTTGACTTGAAGCGCATCTGGGCAATACTGCGCCGCGCCGGCGGCACCGCGGACGGCGCGGTCCAACAACACAGGAGACAGCGCAATGAGTTTCAGCAGCGAATTCAAAGACTTTGCGATGAAGGGCAATGTGGTCGATCTCGCCGTCGGCGTGATCATCGGCGCGGCCTTCGGCAAGATCGTCGATTCGATCGTCAAGGATCTGATCATGCCGGTGGTCGGCAGGATTTTCGGCGGCCTGGATTTCTCGAACTATTTCGTCCAGCTCGGCGCCGCGCCCGCCGACTACAAGGGCGCAATGACCTACGAAGCCCTGTCCAAGGCCGGCGTGCCGCTGTTCGCCTACGGCAACTTCATCACCGTGGCCATCAATTTCATGATCCTGGCTTTCATCATCTTCATGATGGTCAAGCAGATCAACCGGATGAAGAAAGAGGCGCCGCCGGCAGCGCCCGCCGCCCCCGCCGAAGACGTGTTGCTGCTGCGCGAAATCCGCGATTCGCTGAAGAAGTAGGCGCCAGGGGGCCGCGGGTTTGGCCCCATACTTTAGGCCGTGTGCGGCGCAGGGCCTGGGCGCCAGGATCTCCCGCACTTGGGCACCGAGAAGCGCCTGCATGCGACCCTGCCGATGAACCCACCGCTGCCGCGACAGCCCGCCGCCCTGACTGCGGCGGTGCAACGAATCAAGGTCACCGCCCGCGAGGCGACGCAGCGCTGCGTCGATGCACTGGGGGTGGCCGCGCTGGGCAGTGCCAGCAATGCGGAACGTGAAGGCCTGCTGGCCGCCCAGTTCGAGTTGAACCGCAAGCAATCGGCGTTTGCAATGACTTTCAACGAGCGCCTGGAAGACAGCCTGGCGGCCGAGATGCGCCGCCGCGAGGGCACGACGCGCGCCAGCACCATCGGATCGTCCTGGCAGTCCTTGACCCTTGTCGATGACCGCGAAGTCGAAATCCAGGTCAGCGCCGAACGCTTCGCGCTGACCCTGCAGCACGACTGCGAGTGGGAGTTGCGCGACCTCGACGCGCTGATGACCAGCCTGCTGCACAACCCGCACGGCAACCGCAACGAGGTCGAGGCGCGCAACCCGCTGCGTCCCGAGATCATTGGCAAGGCCATGATGTTGGCCTGCGACACGATCAGCGATCGGCCGCCGGTGCGCAAAGCCATGGCCGAGCAGTTGGCACGCACGCTGGCCAGCGCCATGCCTGCGCTGTACGCCACGATCGTCCAGGAAATGAAGGCTGCCGGCGTCAAGCCGCCGGAATTGGCGGTGCGCACGGTCCAGGGCCCTGGCAACGAGCTCGGCCAGTTCACCAACACCGGTTACGACACCTTGGGCAAGGCCGTCGGCATCGACGCCGCCGACAGCGGCTCCGCACACCTGACCAGCGGCAGCGGCGGCCTGAGCACGCGATCGGGCTTGGGCACGGGCAGCGGCCCGGCTTCGCACGCCACCATCGGCCAGGTCGATGGCGAGGTCATGAACCTGATCCGGCGCCTGGCCATGCTCGGCAATATCGCCGTCGATACCCAGGTCGATGCCGCCCACGGCATGCACGGCGGGCGCGGCACCTCGCTCGGCGCGCTGCCGTCGATGCCCAACCTGATCCTGGCCAACCGCGACGAATTGCGGCGCACGGCCACCGGCTCGCTCGACCACATGGTCATCGACGTGGTCGGCAGCCTGTTCGACCAGATCCTGTCCGATCCCAAGATTCCGCCGCAGATGGCCCGGCACATCGCGCGACTGCAGCTGCCGGTGCTGCGCGCGGCGCTGGGCGACCCGCCCTGCTTCCCGTCTCC
>CADEDE010000098.1 GCA_902825995.1 uncultured Burkholderiales bacterium | reverse complement strand
CAATGTGAGCAGGAATGAGCATGAATAATACGTTAGCGCTTATGCCCCGAGGGGGTCAAGGAAACTTGGGAGCGGCCCGGCGTTTCCTTGAGCGCCCCAGACCTGCCGCTTCGCGCCAGGCCTTGTGCTGAGGTTGATCAATAAACCGCGACGCGGGTTGTTCGATGCTGTCTTGCCGAAAATGTGAAAGAAGCGCCGGCTTCACCCCCTTCTTCTGGCCCAGGTCTTCGCGTTATCCCGAAACAATGGCGATTGCATCGGCAAGCCGGGGAACCATCGCATGCAACCACTTCCACTTCCGTTCGAACGGGGCTTGTTCTCGAGCTCCCCGGTCCGGGCCGAGGATTTGCGCTTCACCGCTGCGCGCCTCGTATGAGCCTGTCGCGATCGCTGGTGCGCCGACGCCGGCTCTTTTTCCTGCCGATGGCGGCCTTGGTCCTTGGCGCCTTCGGCCTTACAGCGCTGTTCGTGCTGCACGCCTGGGAGGAGGAGACCAACCGGAGTTTCGACACAGCCAGCCTGCATGCGCGTGCGTTCGAGACCCACCTGACCCAGAGTTTCAACGTCATCAACTCGACCCTGGCCAATATGGCCGAGATCGACCAGACGGAAATCGCCGCGGCGGGGGCGCCGAAAGGACTCATCGACGCCTTGCGCCAGGCTCCCAGTTTGCGCTTTATGGCCTTGCTCGACGCGGACGGCAATATCGTCGCCAGCTCCAACGGGCGCAGCCTGGGTCGCCAGGTTGCGCTCGGCGGCTTCCTGCCCCCCAACCCGGGTTGGCGTCGGTACTTCGCGTCGGCGCGCCGTGGCGCGGCCTGAACTTCGACGCTGGCCAGCCGAGTACCTCCGAATCATCGACCAGCGCAGACGCCCCGGGCTTTCTGTCGGTGTCGCACGATGTCGTTCTGAACGACGGCCGTCGGGTCACCCTGCTGGCCACGGTGAACGGCGACTACTTTGTCCACCATTACACCCAGGTTCTCGCTTCCGCCAGCGTCACGGTCGATTGGCTGTGGCACGACGGCACGCTGCTGCTGTCCACCGCCGCGGCGCGGCTGCCGGGCGTCGGCCAGGGCGCGGATCGCGCCGCCACCCGTCTGGCGCAGAACGAGAGCGGCCGCTTCGAGCAGCGCCTCGAGGATG
Source organism: uncultured Burkholderiales bacterium (assembly GCA_902825995.1). GTDB lineage: Bacteria > Pseudomonadota > Gammaproteobacteria > Burkholderiales > Burkholderiaceae_C > CADEEN01. The sequence goes on along the minus strand of CADEDE010000098.1, from coordinate 7,881 downwards.
GCCGGGCGGTCTTGACGGCCTACCACGCCTCGCGCGTCTATCCGTTCGTGATCCGGGTCCATTTCGACAAGGCGCAGGCGCTGGCGCACTGGCGTGAAGAAGTGGCGGGCCTCCTGACCGTGGTGATCGTCGTGCTGCTGGCGAGCGTGGCGCTGGCGACCTGGTTCTACTTCCGGCTGGAGCGCTCTGCCCGCCTGCGGGATGCGGCCGAAGTGGCGCTGCAGGCCAGCGAAGCCCAGTACCGCAATACCTTCGACCACGCGGCGGTCGGCATCGCCCACGCCTCGCCCGAGGGTCGTTTTCTGCGCTGCAACCAGCACCTGTGCGACATGCTCGGTTATTCAGCCGAAGAACTCGCGCACAAGACCATCAGCGAAGTCACCCACCCCGATGACCTCGCCAACGATTTGCTCCTGAGACAACGTCTTCTCACCGGGGAAATACCGTCCTATCGGTTGCAGAAGCGCTATGTGCGCAGGAACGGGGAGTCGGTCTGGGTCCAGGTGGCGGCCGGCGTGGTTCGAGATCCTGCCGGCGCCGTCGATTACCGGATCGCCGTGATCGAGGACATTCATCTGCGCAAGCTGACCCGTCTGGCCTTGGAAGCCCTCAACTCCGACCTCGCCGGCGAGGCCTTCCTGCGCCAGACGACGCAAACGCTGGCCACGCTGCTGGGCGTCGAGTTTGCGTTCGTCAGCGAAGCGGCCCCCATGTCAACGCGCCGTTTCAACACCCGCGCAGTGTGTGTCGATGGCCAATTCGTGCCGGATTTTTCCTACGATCTGGAGGGCACGCCGTGTGAAAAGGTGGTCGGCAGCAACGCGCTGCACATCTACGCGCAACAGGTGCAACAGCAGTTTCCCGGCGATGAGCTGCTGGCGACGATGGGCATCGAGTCCTATGCCGCGGTGCCGCTGGGGACGATCAGCGAAACGGGTACCCCGGCGGGGGTTTTCGCCATCATGTCGCGCCACCCCTTGCGCCACATTGAAGAGGTGCAGACGCTGCTGCCCTTGCTGGCCGTGCGTGTCGGCGCGGAGTTGGTGCGCGAGCGCGAAGCCAGGATGCTCCACGATCTGTTCGACAGATCCCCCAGTGCGGTCTTCTTGATCGACAGGCAATTCACGATTCTCATCAACAGCCGCGCCGCTGAGCGCCTGTTCGGCTGGGAGCCGCAAGCCCTGATCGGTCAGAAGCTGGCGCTGCTGTTCCCCGCAGAGCACCGAGAGGCGTACGAGGCCCTGCTCCAGCGTTTCGCCGAGTCGGCAGTGGCCGGCCCGATCGATAGCGGAGCGAAGGACATCTGGGTCCGGCGACGCGACGCCAGCGCCTTCCCGGCGCAAGTCCAACTGCGTACCCTGGACACGGCCAAGGGACGGATGACGGTCGCCTATGTGCAGGACATCACCGAGCGCAAGCGGGCGCAGGCGGCACTGCTCCAACATGCCGAAGAGCTGGAAAGCAAAGTCGCGGCGCGCACCGTTGCGCTGTTGCGCGCGCGCGATGAAGCCGAGCAGGCCAACCGCGCCAAGTCGGCCTTCCTGGCGACGATGAGCCACGAGATCCGCACGCCGATGAACGGTGTGGTCGGCATGATCGACGTGATCGAGCAGGGCCCCCTCGAGAGCGAGCAGGCGGAGATCGTCAAGACCGTTCGCGAGTCGGCCTATGCGCTGTTGTCCATCGTTGACGACGTGCTGGATTTTTCCAAGATCGAGGCCGGCCATTTCCCGCTCGACAACGAGCCGATGGACGTTGCCGCCGTGGTCGAAGGCGTGTGCGACATGCTCGACCCGCTGGCCGGCAAGAAGGGCGTGGAGTTGACGCTGTTCACCGATCCGGCCATCCCTGGGCAGGTGCTCGGCGATGCGACGCGGTTGCTCCAGGTGCTGCTCAACCTGGCCGGCAATGCCATCAAGTTCAGCAGCGCACCGGGGCGGGCGGGGCGGGTCGCCGTACGGGCCCGCCTGGTCGGGCGCGGCTTGCAACAGGTGGGGCTGGAGTTCAGCGTGGCCGACAACGGCATCGGCATGGATCAAGAAACGCTGTCGCGGCTGTTCACCCCGTTCACCCAGGCCGACGTCAGCACCACGCGGCGCTTTGGCGGCACCGGCCTGGGCTTGAGCATTTCGCATGGCCTGGTCGAATTGATGGGCGGTGAAATCGGGGTCCGCAGCGAGCCGGGCCACGGCTCCACCTTCAGTGTCAGGCTGTCTCTGGCGACCCTGCCTGCCGGGTCTGAAATTGACGCCGAGGCGTTCGACCTGGGCGGGCTTGCCTGCCTGGTGCTGGGGGGCCGCCGGCCGACGATCTGGCAGTCTATCTTGCGCACAGCGGCGCGGCCGTGCATCGGGTGGCGGATGAGGCCGCGGCCCGCCAATGGCTCGGCAACTGTCGGCCAGGCCTGTGCATAGGCGTGGTCTGCGCAACCGACGCCGCGGCGGGGGATCGGACGCTGGCCGAATGGCGTGCCGTTTGCAGCGCCCGGCCGAACCTGCAGGGCCGCTTTGTCGTCGTCGAGCGCGGGCGGCGCCGAGGGCTGCGGGTCTAGGCAGACGACCATGTCAGCCTGGACCGCGATGTCCTGCGCCGCAGTGTTTTTATGAAGGCGGTGGCTTGGGTTGCGGGGCGGATCGCCGCGAACGCCGTGAAGGAGAGGGCGCCTTTCAAAGCCGACACGCCGCTCGCGCCGCCGTCGATGCGGCCAGCCAGTGCCCAGGATCGGCTGATCCTGGTGGCCGAGGACAACGAGTTCAATCAGAAGGTGTTGCGCAAGCAGCTCGCCCTGCTCGGCTTCATGGCGCATATCGCCGACAATGGCCGCGAAGCGCTGGAATGCTGGCAGCGGGGCGACTACGCGTTGCTGCTGACCGACCTGCACATGCCGGAGATGGATGGCTACGATCTGGCCGTGGCCATCCGTGAGGCCGAGGCGGGCCAGCGGCGCAGGCCGATCGTGGTCTTGACCGCCAATGCCTTGAAGGGCGAGGCCAAGCGCTGCCTCGAGTTCGGCATCGACGACTACATGTCCAAGCCGGTGCAGCTGGCGAACCTGAAAGCATTGCTGGACAAATGGCTGCCGACCGCGGCCACGCGCGCACCGGAGTTGCCGGCGCCAGCGACCGCCGCGCCTGCGCTGGCGCTGGATGTGAGCGTGCTCCAAGCCCTGGTGGGCGACGAGCCGGCGGTCATCAAAGAGTTCTTGCAGGACTTTCGGGTCAGTGCGGGCCAGGCTGTGCTGCAGATGCGCGCTGTCTGCCAGTCGCGTCAGGCCCCTGCGGTCGAGGCGCTTGCCCACAAGCTCAAGTCAGCGGCCCGTTCGGTCGGTGCGCTGGCCTTGGGCGAGTTGTGCGCGCAGATGGAAGCGGCGGGCCAGGCGAGCCAGCTCGACGCCCTGGCCGACCTGTGGCCCAGGTTCGAGGCCGAAATCGCCGCCGTCGATGAATGCCTCGGTTCGTTGCCAGCGTGAGTTGCCAAGCCATGAACACCCCATCCCGAACCGCCCCGAGCATTCTGATTGCCTCGGACAACACCGACGATGCCGCGCTGGTGAAGAAACTCCTGGTGAGCGCATTCGGGAATTTGTCGACATCCACCGTGGCCGACAAGGCCGTGGAGGACTTCGAGCGCCAACGGCCCCAGGTTCTGGTGCTGGCCTTCAACGAGCTGCAGAAGGCCGAGCGCTATTGCCTGGGGCTTTACCGGCGCAGCAGCAAGATTGCATCGCATCCCCACCGCACGGTCATCCTGTGCGACAAGCAGGAAGTCAGACAGGTTTCGGAGCTGTGCGCGAAGCAGTCGTTCGACGACTATGTCCTGTTCTGGCCGATGAACCACGATGCGCATCGCCTTGGCGTGTCGGTGCATTACGCGCTGCGCGAACTTTCGACGGGGCGACCGACGGCCGCGGAATTCGCCGCCCAGGCACGGCGCCTTTCGGAGCTGCAAGCCCTGCTGGATCGACAGATGGCCTTGGGTGGGCGGCGCATCGAAGTGGCCACATCGGCCATCGACCGCGCGGAGCAGGACATTGGCGTGGCACTGGACGGATTCTCCCAGCGGCTCAGCCAAGGCGCCCTGCCGGATGTCGTTGAAGTCAAGGATGCCGCCGGCCTGGACTCGGCGATGATCCGCTTCAAGCGCGAGGAGATTGGCCAGCGCTTCAGCGAAGTGATTGACTCCGTGCAGCCGCTCAAACGGTGGGCCGACGAGTTCAAACAGGATTGCGCCCCCCATCTGGAAGCGGTCCGTGTCCTGGGGGCCATGGCGGATCGGATCCGGCCCACGGTTCTGGTCGTGGACGACGACGATTTCCAGCACAAGATGGTGGCCACGATTCTGGCCGCGCAGAACTGCCATCTTATGTTCGCCGCCAGCGGTGCCGAGGCGCTAAGCGTCATGCGCAAGACGCGCCCCGACCTCATATTGATGGATGTGCTGATGCCCGACATGGACGGCATCGAGGTGACGCGTCGCCTGAAAGCCGTGCCCGAGTTCGCCGGCGTGGTGGTGATCATGCTGACAGGAAAGAGCGAAGGCAGTGTCGTTGCCGACAGCTTGAGCGCCGGTGCGGTCGATTTTGTGGTGAAACCGTTTGATCGCAACAAGCTGATTGCCAAGGTGGCTCGCTGGTCGCGCCCGCAGGCATGACCCTCACCGGCCCTCGAAGCGCAAACACTGCTGCCGCACCACCTCGGGCAAATACTGCTCGCGCGCCTGCGCCCTGCGCAGCCAGGTGGCGTCGCTGCCGTCGTCGGCCGTCAGCGCCTCGCGCAACAGCATCAAGCCCCGCTCGGCGCGCAATTCGATGGCGTGCAACTCCACATCTTCGATCGTCTGCGCGATCAGCTCGCGCAGCGGCCGGTGCTCGGCGGTGTGCGGATCCACCACCTCGCCGTCGAGCCCGAAGCGGCAGGCCTGGAAGCGGTTGTAGGTATAGGCCAGATAGTCGTCTTCGTGCGGGGTGAAGGGTTTTTCCAGCACCAGCCAGCGCGCGACGCATTGCAGGTAGGCGGCGATCGCGGCGGCGCGCTCGACGGTCAGGGGCGTGTCCATCACGCGCACTTCGATCGTGCCGAACTCCGGCTTCGGACGAATGTCCCAGTAGAAATCCTTCATCGATTCGACCACGCCGGTGCGGCGCATCTTGTCGAAATAGAGGCCGAACTCGCGCCAGCTCAGCGCAAACGGTGCGCGGCCCGACAGCGGGAAGGCGAACACCGAGTTCAGCCGCGCCGACTGGAAGCCGGTGTCGGTGCCCTGCACGAAGGGCGACGAGGCCGACAGCGCGATCACCTGCGGCACGAAGCGGCTCATCGCGTGCAGCAGCCACAGCGCCTGGTCGGGGCCGGTGCAGCCGATATGCACATGCTGGCCGAAGACGGTGAACTGCTTGGACAGGTAGCCGTAGAGTTGCGACACTTGGCGAAAGCGCGGCGTATCGAAGATGCGCCGACGGCTCCAGTCCTGGAAGGCGTGCGTGCCGCCGCCGCACAAACGCAGATTGAGCTTGGCCGCGTCATGCACCAGAGCGTCGCGCACTTCGTGCAGTTGCGTGACGAGCTCGTGGTGGCGCTCGCAGATGCCGGTTGAAAGCTCGATCATCGAGCTGGTGATTTCGGGCTTGACGTCGGCCGCGAGCTTGCGCCGCGACGTGAGGCGCAGCAGGTCGGCGGCGCCGGGCGCAAGATCGTAGTCGTGGCGGCCGACGATCTGCAACTCGAGTTCGACGCCGAGTGTGAAGGCCTTCGAGGCAGCAAAGTCTTGCAGGCTCATCGGACCTGTCTTCTGCGTTCGACGTCGATTTCGCCGGCCACGCGCAGGCAGCCCATCACCACCAGCGGGGCGGCCAGCTCCAACAACGCCAGCATGGCCAGCAGCACGGGCATCAACTGCGTGCCGGCCGCGGCGTGGCGCGCGGCAAAGTCCAGGCCGAGCACCCAGGCGGTGCCCGACATCGGCAACAGCGCCAGGCCCAGGCACATGGCCTGCGCAATGCCCAGCCCGCTCGGCCGCGCCAGCGCCAGCACGGCCAGCGATTTGGCGGCGGCGCGCGCGAGGATCAACGCGGCGGCGATGCCGATGGCCGGGGCCAGCGTTTCGAGTCGCCAGGCCGAGCCGACGGCCACGAACATCACCAGCACCAGCACGCCGCCGGCACTGCCGAAATGGCGCGGCCAGACCCACGGCCGCCGGCTGCGGTTGCGCAGCCAGAGGCCGGCCAGCAGCGGCACCAGCAGGGCCGAGAGTTGGGCGGTCTTGGCCAGCACCAGGGCCAGCAGCACGGCGGCCAGCAGCAGCACCATTGCATTTTCTTCGCGCAGGTCGAGCCGGCGCGCCATCAGGGCCAGGCCTTCGCCGAGCGCGGCGCCGACCAGGATCGAGCCGAAAAAGGAGAACAGCACCGGCGACAGGGCTTCGAGCCAGGTGCCGGGGTCGGACAGCAGCAGCCCGGCGCTGAACAGCTTCATCGCCAGCACGGCGTACAAGGTATTCAGCGCCGCCAGTGCGAGCAGGCGCTCGGTGACTTGGCCGGCGGCGTGCAACTCGCCGACCACGCGCAGCAGCACCGCGGGCGAGACGGCGCTGGCGATGATCGCCAATGGCGCCGCAACCTCGGGCTGAACCGCAAACGAGCGCAGCACCAGCCACACGGCCACGCCAGCCAGCCCCGCTTCGGCCACGCTGCTGGCCAGCAGCCAGGGGTTGCGCGCCAGCCAGCGCAGATTCAGGCGTGCGCCGGCCTCGAACAGCAACAGCGCGAGCGCGCCGTCGATGGCCAGGCGCAGGGCCGGCTCATGGCCGCTGGCGCCGCGGCCGGCGAGAGCCAGAACGGTGCCGACCAGGGCATAGCCGAGCATGCGCGGCCAGCCCAGCACGCGCCACACCACTTCGCCGAGCAGCGCAGCCAGCAGCGCGAGCAGCGCAGCACCCAGCAGCGTGTCGGGCTGCAGGGCCCAGGGCAGGGTGATCAGCGACCAGAAGGCATCGATCATGCGGTCGGACCTTAGGGCGGTTGCGGCGCCTTGTCGCGCCCGCGTCCGACCGAAATGTTTCAGGACGCACGCGGTAAAAAAGAACCCCCACGCGAAGTGGGGGCCTAAAGCCCCTGACCGCAGAGACCTCGCGGTGCCTGCGGTGTGCTGAGCTTAGTCGCCGTGCGCGCGCTGTGGTATGGGCACAAGTCACTAAGGATTTCGTGGAACTTTCTCCCGCCTGTCGTGTGGCTGCCAGTGCGGCGGCTCGGCGGCAGGGACAATAGGCTTCCGTGACGACCGCCACACCTACCCGCCCCGAGACGGCTAAGCCGCTCGACGCCTACCGCCCGTATTGGGCCCAGCGTTTCGGCACCGCGCCGTTTCTGCCGATGAGCCGCGCCGAAATGGACGTGTTGGGCTGGGATGCCTGCGACGTGGTCATCGTCAGCGGCGACGCCTATGTCGATCACCCGAGCTTCGGCATGGCGGTGATCGGGCGCACGCTGGAAGCGCAGGGTTTTCGCGTCGGCATCATCGCGCAGCCTGATTGGCAATCGGCCGAGGCGTTCAAGGCCCTGGGCAAACCGAATCTGTTTTTCGGCGTGACGGCCGGGAATATGGATTCGATGATCAATCGCTATACGGCCGATCGCAAGATCCGCTCCGACGACGCTTATACGCCGGGAAATGTCGGCGGCCAGCGGCCCGATCGCGCCTGCCTGGTCTATGCGCAGCGCTGCAAGGAGGCTTTCAACGAGGTGCCGATCCTCATCGGCGGCATCGAGGCTTCGCTGCGGCGCATTGCGCACTACGATTATTGGCAGGACAAAGTGCGGCGCTCGATCCTGATCGACAGCAAGGCCGACCTGCTGCTGTACGGCAATGCCGAGCGGGCGATCGTCGA
>CADEDE010000097.1 GCA_902825995.1 uncultured Burkholderiales bacterium | reverse complement strand
CGCTCGCCGATCAGGCCGACCACGATCACATCGGCCTTGGTGTAGCGCGCCATCATGCCCAGCAGCACCGACTTGCCCACGCCGGTGCCGGCGAACAGGCCGATGCGCTGGCCGCGGCCGACGGTGAGCATGGCGTTGATCGCGCGCACGCCGGTGTCCAGCGGTGTGCGCACCGGGTCGCGGTCCATCGCGTTGATCGGGCGCCGGGTCATCGGCGCGGAGCGGGTGTCCCCGATCGGCCCGCGGCGGTCCATCGGCTGGCCGTGCGGATCGACCACGCGCCCCAGCAGCCCATCGCCGACCGGCAGGTGCAGGCCGCGGTCTTCGCTGCGTCGCCAGGGGTGGCTTTCGGCGCCCAGGCGCGGCGGTGTGGCCGGCGCCGCCTGCGGCAGCACGCGCGCGCCGCTGGCCAGGCCGTGGACTTCGCCGGTGGGCATCAGGAAGGCGCGGTCGCCGTCGAAGCCGACCACTTCGGCCTGCACCGGCGGGCCGCTGTCGCCATGCACTTCGCAAACCGCGCCGACCGGCGCACGGATGCCGGCCGCTTCGAGCACCAGGCCCGTCACGCGCACCAGCGAGCCGGCGCTGGCCAGCGCCTGCGGCGCCGCGGCGTAGGTTTCGAGATCGGCCAGGTAGCGCTGCCAGCGCTGCGTGCGTTGAGGGGCTGCTGCGGGGATCATGGTGCCGTGTCGCCGTCGTCGTTCAGCGGCAAGGGCTGTCCCAGTGTTGCCGCGGCCTGCGCCCAGCGGCTTTGGATACGCGCATCGACTTGCCCCAAGTCGGATTCGACGCGACAACCGCCGCGCGCCAGCGTCGCATCGGTCTGCAGGCTCGCGCCGCGTGCGGCCAGCGCCTCACCGGCACCGGCTTGGACCAGGGCCTGGTCGTCTGCATGCACGAAGACGCGGATGTGGCGCGCCGACAGCAGCACGGCGTTCACGGCCTCGGCCGCAACCTGTGCCACCAGCGCCGGACGCGCCGCCAGTTCGCTGCGCACCACCTGGCGGGCCAGCGCGGTGGCGGTGCGTGCGACGCTACCGGCGATCTGTGATTCGAGTTCGGCGAAGGCCTGGTCGAAAGCCGTCACCAAGGGCGCGAGCTGCGCCGCCATCTGCTGCGCGAAGCTCTGCTTGAAGCTCTCGAGCGCGACCAGCCCGTCGCGATAGCCGTCCTGGTAGCCGGCCTGGCGCAGGGTTTGATGCTCGGCGCTGCGCTGGGCTTCGCTGGCCGGACGCGCGCCGGCGCTGTCGCCGAAGGCGTCCGGGCGCCAGGCGGCGAAGCCGTCGAGCTCTTCGCGCGGGATGAAGCGCGCGTAATGTTGGCCCCCAAGGTCGCCGCCTTGCGGCGCCCGCCCCCCCGGGGAGCGGGAAAACTCGGGGCGGCCCGTCGTCTTCCCGGGCGGCGCGCCGCCGCGATCAGACGAAGCCGCCATCGCCACCGCCAGACAATACGATCTGCCCCTCGTCGGCCAGGCGGCGGACGATCTTCAGCATTTCCTTCTGCTCGGACTCGACCTCGGACAGCCTCACCGGGCCGCGCGATTCGAGGTCTTCACGCAGCGTTTCGGCGGCGCGCGTGCTCATATTCTTGAAGATCTTGTCGCGCAGCCCGGCGCTCGCGCCCTTGAGTGCGACCACCAGCGACTCGCTCTGCACTTCCTTCATCAGCGCCTGGATGCCCTTGTCGTCGAGCTTGTCGAGGTCGTCGAAGGTGAACATGTTGTCCATGATCTTCTGCGCCAGCTCGTTGTCGGCTTCGCGAATGAAGTCGAGCACCGAGGTTTCGACCGCGCCGCCGAGCAGGTTGATGATTTCGGCGGCGGTCTTGACGCCACCCAGCGAGGCCTTGCGCTGCCGGTCGCCGCCGGCCAGGATCCGGCCCATCACTTCGTTCAGATCCTTCAGCGCGCTGGGCTGGATGCCGTCGAGGGTGGCAATGCGCACCAGCACTTCGTTGCGCTGGCGTTCGGGGAAGGACTTGAGCACCGTGCCGGCCTGGTCATGGTCGAGGTGGACCAGGATCGCGGCCACGATCTGCGGGTGTTCGTTGCGCAGCAACTCGGCGACCGAAGCGGCATCCATCCACTTCAGGCTTTCGATGCCCGAGACGTCGTTGCCCTGCAGGATGCGGTCGATCAGCAGGTTGGCCTTGTCGTCGCCGAGCGCTTTCTTCAACACGCTCCTGACGTATTCATCGGTGTCGGGCACCAGGATGCTCTGCGCCGCGGCCACGGAAGAGAATTTCTGCAGCACCCCCTCGACCTTGTCGCGCGGGACGCTTCTCATCTTGGCGATGGTCTCGCCCAGGCGCTGCACCTGCTTCGGTTCGAGATGGCGAAAGACTTGCGCGGCCTCTTCCTCGCCCAGCGACATCAACAGGATCGCAGCGTCTTCGAGACCGCCTTCTTCGAGGGCCGCGCTCATCAGTCAACCTCCGTGCTGCGCACTGCGGTATCGCCCTTGGGGCGGCCCGGCGGGCTCATCAGAGTACCTCCGTGCTGCGCACTGCGGAATTCGCCCTTGGGGCGGCCCGGCGGGCTCATGCCGTATCTCCGCTGACCCAGGTGCGCACGACGCTGGCCACCGCCGCCGGGTTTTGCTTGGCGATGGCGCGGGCGTTTTCCAAGTGTGCATCGCTGCGCGGCGCTGCGAGCGCCGGTGGCGCGGCACGCGGCACCGGCTCGTCGGCCAGCACATTCAGGTTCGAGCCCGGCGCCGGTGCCACGGCGACGCCGGCCGCCTTGAGGGCCGGGCGCACCAGGCCGAAGACGATCAGCACGGCGACGAGTGCGAGTGCGGCCGGCGTGGCGCCGGCGCGCAACGCATCGAGCACCCAATCCTGTTTCCACAGCGGCAGCGTTTCGACCTTCGGCGCGGCTTCGACGCGGAAGGGCGCGTTGATCAGCTTCACCGAATCGCCGCGCTCCTTGGAGAAGCCGATGCTTTCCTGCACCAGCGCGGTCAGCTTCTCGACCTCGTCGCTGGACAGCGGCGTGCTGGTGGTCTTGCCATTCGGTGCCGTGCTCACGCGGTGGTTGACGACCACGGCGGCCGCCAGGCGCTTGACGTTGCCGGTGGCGTTGCGCGTAACGCGCACCGTCTTGTCAACTTCATAGTTGGTGACGCTGTCGCGGCGCTGGCCGCCGCCGGCGCTGCCGCCCGCGGCCGCCTGTAGCGGCGCCGAGGCGCCGGTCAGGGGCGCCGTGGCCGCCAGCGGCGGCTGGTTCGAGCTCGCGCCCGGCACGCCGCTCGGCGTGGCCTGCGCCGCATTGCCGGCTTCCGAATCCTGGCGGCTGCGCACGGTGGCCGGCTCATTGCCCTGGTTCGGCTTGAAGGATTCGGAGGTTGCCTCGGTCTGCGAAAAATCGATATCGGCGGCCACGGTGGCGCGCAGGTTGTCGCGGCCGACCACCGGTTCGAGGATCTCGATCACGCGCTTGACGTAGCTGGCCTCGACCTGGGCCACGTATTGCAGCTGCTGGGCGTCGAGGCCCTGGCCGGAAGTGGGTTCGTTTGGCGCCGAGAGCAGCGCGCCGGTCTGGTCGAGCACGCTCACTGCCTTTTGGTTCAGCTCGGGCACCGACGACGACACCAGGTGCACGATGCCGGCGATCTGCGAGCGGTCGAGCGTGCGGCCCGGGTGCAGGGTCAGCAGCACCGAGGCCGACGGTTTTTGTTGCTCGCGAAAGAAGCCGTTCTGGTTCGGCAGGGCCAGGTGCACGCGCGCGGCCTGCACCGAGCCGAGCGCGCCGATCGAGCGCGTGAGTTCGCCTTCGAGGCCGCGCTGGAAGCTCAGGCGCTCCTGGAACTGGGTCTGGCCGAAGCGCGCGTTGTCCATCAGCTCGAAGCCGACGACGCTGCCCTTGGGCAGGCCGGCCGACGCCAGCTTCAGGCGCGCGTCATGGACCTGCGAGGCCGGCACCAGGATCGCGTTGCCGCCATCGGCGTGGCGGTAGGGGATATTCATCTGCGACAGCTGTGCAATGATCGCGCCGCCGTCCTTTTCGCTCAGGTTGGCGTACAGCACTTTGTAGTCGCCCTTGTTGTTCCACAGTGCGAGCGCAACGACGACGGCGGCGAGGCCGGCGACGCCGGCCCCCAGCATCAGCTTGGCCTTGGCCGGCATGGCCAAGAGCGGCGAGGCGGGCGACGAAGGGGCGACGGGGGTTCCGGTTTGGGCGATGGCGTGGTCCATGAGGGCGCTTGGGTTCGGTGCGGCGCAAGCTCGCCGGGAACACCGGATCGGACCTGCGTCGATGGGGGCCATTGTTCGGTGCGTCGCGGCCAAGCCATAGCGCGAACAGTCGGCAAAAGCAGCACCAGTTCAGGCCGCTGTGCGGATCGGTTGGCGCCTACAGTGCCGCCATGCCCCGACGTGCGGCCGATGCGCCGCGCGCTGCCGGGCGTGACAGGAGTCACACAGCATGGACAGCGTTCGCCTGAGACCCTTCGACTTTGTGCAGGCCGTTGCGCGAGCGGGCCTGCAGCCCAACGGGCAGCCCTTGTCTGCGCCGCGCGCGGGGGCGGTCGAAGGCGGCGGCTTCGCGGCCGCGATGAGCGATGCGCTCAAGTCGGTCAACGCACAGCAGGTGGAAGCGCAGCGCTTGCAGCGCGAGGTGCAACTCGACAACCCGACCGTCAGTCTCGAGCAGACGATGGTGGCGATGCAGAAGGGGCAGCTCGGGTTTCAGGCCGCGCTGCAGGTGCGCAATCAGTTCGTCCGGGCCTATACGGACATCATGAATATGCAGGTTTGAGAACCTTACCGGGTCGCACGCTTGCGAACGCAGTCCAGATAAGCCTGCCCATCCGGCGGCATCCCGGACCGCTGCGACACCCAGAGCATGTCCCCCAGGCATTCCATCACCTGATGCTGCGCTTCATGCAATGACCCCAGCCGCGCCGCCAGCAATTCGAAGGTCTGCTTGATACCCCGCGGCTGGTCGATCGCCACCTGCTCGCCGATCGTCAGGTGCATCGACAAGTGCAGGAACGGATTGGTCCGGCCGGCCTCGACGGTATAGTTGGCGGCAAGCGCCACATCGACATCGGCCAGGTCGTCGTGGTATTGCGGGTGCTCTGCAATCCACTGCGCGGCCAGCGTCTGCATCGGGGTCAAGGGCAAGGATTGGCGCTGCCTGCTGTGCGTATCGCAGAAGAAGCGCCGCACATCGTGTTGGGAAGGGGCGAACATGGTTCGACCATTGTGCGGCCTGCGCCGGCCACGTCGATCGGGTCGTCGGGGGCCGGCGCCAGCTGCCCGTTACCATTGCCGGCCAACAGGTCGAGGTTGAAAAGGGGATACAAATGCCGGTGATCGTGGTTGCCAACCCCAAAGGTGGCGTGGGCAAGAGCACCGTGGCGACCAATCTGGCCGGGGCGCTGGCGCGTGCCGGCCACGCGGTCATGCTCGGGGACGTCGATCGCCAGCAGTCGGCGCGGCAATGGCTGGCGCTGCGCCCGCCGCTGCTGCCGACGATCCGCGGCTGGGATCTGGCCCAGGACGCCGTGGTGCGGCCGCCCAAAGGCACCACCCACGTGGTGCTCGACACGCCGGCAGGGCTGCACGGCAAGAAGCTCGACGATCTGATGAAGATCGCCGATCGCGTGCTCGTGCCGCTGCAACCGAGCCTGTTCGACATCCAGGCCAGCCACAGCTTCGTGCGCGAACTCGCAGCCAACAAACGCAGCGACAAGGTCCACGTCGGCGTGGTCGGCATGCGGGTGCGCGAAGGTACGATCGCCACCGACCATTTGCGGCAGTTTCTCGACGCCCTCGGCGTTCCGGTGCTGGCCATGCTGCGCGACACGCAGCTGTATGTCCAGCTCGCGGCACGCGGTGCGACACTGTGGGATATCGCACCCAGCCGCGCCGAGCGCGACCTGGCGCAGTGGCAACCGATCCTCGACTGGGCAAACGCTTGAGCCCCCAAGACGCTTCGCGTCGCCCCCCCCCGAGGGGGCATGCCCGGCTCGGGGCGGCCCGGCGCCGGGCGTGAAGCGCTTCGCCCACCTGGCGGACCTGGCCGCGCTGGTCGGCCAACCCCTGGCCGAGAGCCAGTGGATGCTGGTCGAGCAATCGCGCATCGACGCGTTTGCCCAGGCCACCGGCGATCATCAGTGGATCCATACCGATCCGCAGCGTGCGGCCGAGGGCCCGTTCGGCTCGACCGTCGCGCAGGGTTTTCTGACCCTGAGCCTGCTGCCGGCGATGCTGAAGACCGGTTTTGCCATCGATGACGTGCGCATGGGCATCAACTACGGCTTGAACCACGTCCGGTTTCCGGCGCCGGTCCCTGCGGGCAGCCGGGTCCGCGCACGCTTGAAGTTGCTGAATTTCGAGCCATTGCCGGGCAGCGGCGCGCAGCTCACGCTGGAAGCCACCCTCGAACGCGAGGGCAGCGCCAAGCCGGTGTGTGTGGCCGAGTTGCTGACCCGCCAATATGCTTGACCTGGGATCGGGCCATGAAAGTGCTGCTCGTCGATGACCACCCGCTGATCCTGGCGGCGCTGCAGGCCGTGATCCGCGGCCTGGGCGACGATGTCACGGTGCTCGGCGTCGGCAGCGAACACGAAGCCCGCGCCGCGCTCGAGCACGACCCCGACCACGATCTGGTCCTGCTCGATCTGTATTTGGGCGACAGCGACGGCTTCGCTTTCCTGGCCGAACTGCGCGGCCTGTACCCGGCGCTGCCGATCGTGGTGGTGTCGGCCTCCGACCGGGCCAGCGATGTGATCCGTGCCATCGACGCCGGGGCGATGGGTTTCGTGCCCAAGCGGGCCAGCAACCAGACCTTGTTCGAGGCCCTGCGCCTGGTGATGTCGGGCGGCATCTACGTGCCGCCGATGACCCTGGGCAGCGGCCCCGCCGCTTTCGCGCCGGCCAACGACGGCGACACCGTGCCCGATGTGATGCGTCCGCACCCGATCGACGAGGTCGATGAATTGACCTGTGCACCGGGCGCCGCGCCCCACCAGGGGCCGCCGGCTTCGCTCGAAACCCTGGGCCTGTCCAAGCGCCAGGCCGCTGTGCTGGCCTACCTGCTGCAAGGCCTGCCCAACAAGATCATCGCGCGCGAAATGCACTTGTCGGTGGATACCGTCAAGGACCATGTCACCGCGGTGCTGCGCGCGCTCGGCGTGTCCTCGCGCACGCAGGCGGTGCTGGCCGTCAGCCAGATCACGCAGCGTGCCGGTGGCCAGGGCCAGCCAGCCTGGAGGCGCTCGCAGCATTGATGGCTGGCGACGACAAGGACGAGAGCCTGGCCCCCGGGCTGCATGTCGATGGCCTGCGTGCGCTGTACGAGCAAGCGCCGGCCAGCCTGGTCGGCAACGCCATCGGCATGGCGCTGATCGGCCTGGCCTTCTGGCCACTGGCCTCGGCACCGCGCCTGCTGGGCTGGCTTGCCGCCGCAGTCCTGTTCGCCGCGCTGCGTCTGGCGCACTACCTGCGCTACCGCGCCGCGCGCGACAGCGACGGCGCCACGCTGCTGGCCTGGCGCAGCAGTTGGCGCGCGCTGGTGCTGGCACAGGGCTCGATGTGGCCGCTGGCGGTGTGGCTGTTCTGGGGCCTGGGGGCTGCGTTCCACACCGTGATGCTGATCGTGATCGCCAACAGCTATACCCTGGCCTCGGTGCAATTGCTGGCGCCGCAGCGCAAGCTGTTCTTCGTCTTCAGCTGCATCGTGCTGTTGCCGACGATGGCCCGCGTGGCCAGCGATACCTCGCAGGCCTGGCACTGGCAACTCGCCGGCGTGCTCGGCCTGGTTTTCGTGGTCGCGATGACCCTGGGCCGCGCCTACCGCGGCGCGTTGTCGCAGGCCATCGGCCTGAAGCAGCGCACCGAACAGCTGGCCGCGCAATTGCGCGTCGAGAAGGCCGCGGCCGACGCAGCCCGGCGCAGCGCCGAGGCTGCGAACAGCGCCAAGACGCGGTTCTTCGCCGCCGCCAGCCACGACCTGCGCCAGCCGCTGCACGCGATGGGTCTGTTCGCCGAGGCGCTGCGCCAGAAGAGCCAACGCGCCAACGATCCCGAGGTCGTCTCGCTGGTCAACAGCATCAACCAGAGCGTCGATGCGCTCGAGGGTTTGTTTGGCGAATTGCTCGACATCACGCGCATCGACAGTGGCGGCGTCGAAGTGCAGTCCGGGCCGGTGAGCATCAAGGCGCTGTTCGCGCGTCTGCGCCTGACTTTCGAGCCGACGGCCTTCGAGAAGGGCCTGGCGCTCAGCTTCCACGGCGAGCGGCACTTCGCGCACACCGACGGCCTGCTGCTCGAACGCATCTTGCGCAATCTGGTCAGCAATGCCATCCGCTACAGCGAAGACGGCGGCGTGCTGGTGGCCTGCCGGCCCAAGCCCGGTGACAAGGGCCGGCTCATCGTGCAAGTCTGGGACAGCGGCATCGGCATCGGCCAGGCCAGCCTGCCGCAGATCTTCGACGAGTTCTACCAGGTGCAGACGATCCGACCGATCGAGCCGCACCAGCCCAAGGGCCTGGGCCTGGGGCTGGCCATTGTCAAGCGCCTGGCCGACCTGCTCGAAGCCAGGCTCGGCGTGCGCTCGCGGCTCGGACACGGCACGGTCTTCACGCTCGAAGTGCCGCTCGGCCGCGCGCCGCGCAGCCTGGCCCCGGCCGCCGCGGCCGGCGCAGCGCGCCTGGGGTTGACGTTGCAGGGGCGGCGCCTGGTGGTTGTCGAAGACGAACCGGCGGTGCGCGAGGGTCTGACGGTGCTGCTCGCCGCCTGGGGCGCCGCAGTCGAGGCCTTCGAGGATATCGGCACGCTGCAGCAGTGGCTGGCCACGCCGGCCCTCGACGCACCCGACCTGCTGATCGTCGATTACCGACTGCCCGAAGGGCGCACCGGCGTCGATGCACTGGCCTGCCTGCGCGCGCGCTGGCCGGCGCAAACGCTGCCGGCGGTCGTGATCACCGGCAGCAGCCTCGGTGGCCACGAGGACGAAGCCGCCGAACACGACTTTCACCTGCTGATCAAGCCCGTGCTGCCGAACAAGCTGCGGGCCATGATCGGCTTCAAGCTCGGCCTGCGTTGAGGCACTGCACCGCGAGCCGCCGCTCGATACCGAATGGCGTTCAGTCGCGTATCTCGAGGAAACGCCGGGCTGTTCCCAAGTTTCCTTGACCCCCTCGGGGCATAAGCACTAACGTATTATTCATGCTCATTCCTGCTCACATTG
>CADEDE010000096.1 GCA_902825995.1 uncultured Burkholderiales bacterium | reverse complement strand
ATGTGAGCAGGAATGAGCATGAATAATACGTTAGCGCTTATGCCCTCGGGGGGCGACGCCACAGGCGTCTTGGGGGTCCGTTTAGCCAGCGCCGGGGCCGCGCGGCAGGTGGTGCGCGGGCTAGAATCGCGCGCCGTTGCCGCAGGGCAGCCCTCACGGCTGCCCGGACTCACGTGGAGCGCCGCGCGAACGTCTTCCTTGCCGCAAGCTGCATGCCCATGAGCGATCAAACCACCGACTGCATCGAATCCGCGCGCCCATGCCAGCGTCCGTGCGCACATCGGGCGCTGGCCGCACTTCTGGCGCTGACCTCCAGCCTCGTGCTCAGCGCACCAGGCCACGCGCAAACCACCAGCGCCGACCCTCCCGGCGGCCCGATCCGGCTGCGCCAGCCGGCCACGGCGGCGCCTGCGAATGCGCCCACAGCGCCACCGACTCCGGCCACGACTGCATCCTTGTCAGCCGGCGCTGGCCCTGCCCTGTCGGCCAAGGATCTGCCCGGTGAATTCGAAGCCTTCGTTCAGCGCCTGGCCTTTCCGACCGAGATTCGCCGCTTCGGCGCCGAGTTGATGACGCCAACGGACAGCGTGGAGACGGCCGACTCGCTGCCGCTGGTGCCGGCCGACTACCTGATCAAGCCCGGTGATGAAATCGTCCTCACCATCTGGGGTTCGGTCGAGGCCGACCTGCGCCTGCTGGTGGACCGCAGCGGCCGCATCAGCATTCCGCGCGTCGGGCCGGTGCTGGTGGCCGGCGTGCGCTATGCCGATTTGCCGGCCGCCATCAGCCAGCGCGTGGCCCAGGTCTTTCGCAACTTTCAGTTGAGCGTGTCGCTCGGCCAGCTGCGCGGCTTGCGGGTTTATGTCACCGGCTTCGTGGCCAGGCCCGGCAGCTACAGCGTCAGCAGCCTGGCCACCGTCATCCAGGGCTTGCTCAAGGCCGGCGGGCCGGCGGCGGCCGGCAGTTTTCGCAACATCGAAATTCGCCGCGGCAACCAGCGCATGGCCGGCCTGGACCTCTACGACTTCCTGCTCGGCGGCGACCGCAGCGCCGACCGCATGCTGCAGGCCGACGATGTGATCCATGTCGGCCCGGTCGGCACCCAGGTGGCCCTGATCGGCAGCGTCAACCGGCCGGCAGTCTTCGAGTTGAAGCCCCTCGAGACCGTGGCCGACCTGCTGCGCATGGCCGGCGATTTTACCGCGGTGGCCGACCGCTCGCGGCTGTCGATCGAGCGCCTGGACGACCGTGCCAGCGTGCGCATCGTGCAGCTGGCCCTGCCGGCAGGCAATAGCGCGGCCCTGGCCAACGGCGACGTGCTGCGCGCGTTCAGCGCCGTTGACTCGGCCTTGCCGGTGCAACGCCAGAACAAGCGCGTGCGCATCGAAGGTGAAGTGCTGCGCCCGGGTGAATACGTGTTGCCGCCCGAGAGTTCGATCGCCGACGCGCTGGCGGCGGCCGGCGGCCTGACCGACAAGGCCTACCCTTTCGGCACCGAGTTCAACCGCGAGAGCGTGCGGGCCACGCAGCAGCAGAACTACGATCGCGCGCTGCGCGACCTGGAAACCGACCTGGCGCGCAGCACCTCGGCACAACGCACCAGCAGCGCCGACGAAGCCGCCGCCAGCACCGCCCGCGACAGTGCCAATGCGCGCCTGCTGGCCAGCCTGCGCATCCAGCGGCCCAGCGGCCGCATCGTCTTGCAGCTGCAACCCACGACCCGGGATCTACCCCCACTGGCCCTCGAAGACGGCGATCGCCTGCTCATTCCACCGCGCCCGACTGCGGTCGGCGTCTTCGGCAGCGTCTTCAATGCCGGCAGCTACCTGTACAGCGAAGGCCGGGCGGTCGAGGACTACCTCAACCTGGCCGGCGGACCGACGCGCGGCGCCGATGCCGGCAGCAGCTTCGTGATCCGCGCCAACGGCAGCGTGGTCAGCGGGCGCCAGAACACCGGCTGGTACAGCCGCGGCACCGGCCTGGCCGGCGTCAAGGCCGAGGCCGGCGATACCGTCTTCGTGCCCGAAGAAATGAACAAGACCAGCTTCGTGCAAAGTGCCAAGGACTGGACCCAGATCCTGTCGCAGTTCGGCCTCGGCCTGGCGGCGATCAAGACGCTCGGCAATTAACGCCCATGCAACAGCGTACCGACCCGCCCGGGATGCCCGGCGACGAAAACGAGGCCGGCATCGATCTGCTCGACCTGGCATTGCCACTCTTGCAGCACTGGAAACTTCTGGCATTTGCGCCGCTGCTGGCCGGCGTGGCGGCCCTGGGCACCACCTACCTGATCCAGCCGACCTTCAGCTCGCGCACCGTCTTCCTGCCGCCGCAACAGCAGCAGAGCGCCGCCGCCTCGGTGGTCGCATCGCTGGGCGCACTGTCGGGCCTGGCCGGCGCGGCCGCGGGCATCAAGAGCCCGGCCGACCAATATGTGGCCCTGCTGCAAAGCACGACGGTGGCCGACCGCCTGATCGACGAATTCAAGCTGATGCAGGTCTATGAGCGCGAATACCGCTTCGAGACCCGCAAGGAGCTGGCCGGGAATACGCGCATCTCGCTGGGCAAAAAAGATGGCCTGATCACCGTCGAGGTCGATGACGTGGACCCGCAGCGCGCCGCCGATATCGCCAACCGCCAAGTTGACGAGCTGCGCCGCCTGAGCGCGCAACTGGCCTTGACCGAAGCCCAGCAACGCCGCGTCTTTTTCGAGACCCAGCTGAAGAAAACGCGCGACGCGCTGAGCACTGCGCAACTGGCGCTGCAGGCCAGCGGCTTCAACCCCGGCGCGCTGAAAGCCGAACCCAAGGCCGCCGCCGAGGGCTACGCCCGCCTGCGCGCCGAGGTCACCGCGGCCGAGGTGCGCTTGCAAACCCTGCGCCGCAACCTGTCCGACACAACGCCCGAAGTCGCGCAGGCGCAGGCCACGCTGGGCGCCCTGCGTGCGCAGTTGGCCAAGGCCGAGGCCTCCACCGACCTGACGGGCGGCCCCGACTACGTCGGCAAATTCCGTGAATTCAAATACCAGGAAACGCTGTTCGAGCTGTTTGCGCGCCAGTACGAACTCGCGCGGCTCGATGAAAGCCGCGAAGGCGCGATGATCCAGGTCGTCGATGTGGCCAAGCCGGCCGAACACAAGAGCAAACCCAAGCGCGCGCTGATCGCGATCGCCACCACGCTGGCGGCCTTGCTGCTGCTGGCCGGCTTCGTGGTCACGCGCCACTTCTGGCGCCAGAGCGCGGCGCGGCCCGAGAAGGCGGCCAAGCTGGCCCAGTTGCGCGCTGCGCTGGAGTGAGCCTGCGATGACGATCCTGGTCACCGGCGGCGCAGGTTTCATTGGCAGCAATTTCGTCCTCGATTGGCTGGCGGCCGTCGGCGAGCGCGTCATCAACCTCGACGCCCTGACCTACGCCGGCAACCTGCACAACCTGGAGGCCATCGCGGGCGATACGCGGCATGTCTTCGTGCATGGCGATATCGGCGACCGCGCCTTGCTGGACCGCCTGCTGGCCGAATACCGCCCGCGCGCGGTGCTGAATTTCGCCGCCGAAAGCCATGTCGATCGCAGCATCCACGGCCCGGGCGACTTCATGCGCACGAATGTGCTGGGCACCTTCACCCTGCTCGAAGCGGTGCGCGGCTTCTGGAGCGGCCTGGACGATGCGGCCAAAGCAGCCTTCCGCTTCCAGCATGTTTCCACCGACGAGGTCTATGGCTCGCTCGCCCCCGGCGCGCCGGCCTTCACCGAGGCCCACGCCTACGAGCCCAACAGCCCCTATGCGGCGAGCAAGGCGGCCAGCGACCACCTGGTGCGCGCGTGGCATCACACCTACGGCCTGCCGGTGCTCACCACCCACGGCTCGAACAATTACGGCCCCTTCCATTTCCCCGAGAAGCTGATCCCGCTGGTGATCGTCAACGCCCTGGCCGGCAAGCCGCTGCCGGTGTATGGCGACGGCCAGCAGGTGCGCGACTGGCTCTATGTGCGCGATCACGCCAGCGCGCTGCGTGCCGTGCTGGCCGGCGGGCGCATCGGCGAGACCTACAATATCGGCGGCTGGAACGAGATGACCAACCTCGAGATCGTGCATACGATCTGCGCGCTGCTCGACGAACTGCGGCCCGATCCGGCCGGCGCCTACCGCCGCCTGATCGCGCATGTGGCCGACCGCCCCGGCCACGACCGCCGCTGCGCCATCGACGCGCGCAAGATCGAGCGCCAGCTCGGCTGGCGTCCCGCCGAGACTTTCGAGAGCGGCATCCGCAAGACGGTACAGTGGCTCCTCGACCACCCGGATTGGGTCGCGAATGTGCAGCGCGGCAGCTATCGCGACTGGGTCGCGATGAACTACAACGCGCGATGAAGATCGTCTTGTTCGGCTGCAATGGCCAGGTCGGCTGGGAGTTGCAGCGCTCGCTGGCGCTACTGGGCGAAGTGACCGCGCTCGATTTCGACAGCACCGATTTCCATGCTGATTTCAGCCGACCTGCGGCGCTGGCCGCCACCGTGCGCACATTGCGGCCCGACGTGATCGTGAATGCCGCCGCGCACACCGCCGTCGATAAAGCCGAGAGCGAACCCGAACTCACCGCCACGATCAACGCCGAAGCCCCGCGCGTGCTGGCCAGCGAAGCCGCGGCGCTGGGTGCCTGGCTGGTGCACTACAGCAGCGACTACGTCTTCGACGGCAACGGCAACACAGCACGCGACGAAGGCGCCGTCACCGGCCCGCTCAGCGTCTATGGCCGCACTAAGCTCGACGGCGAAAACCACATCCGCGCCAGCGCTTGCAAGCACCTGATCCTGCGAACCGGCTGGGTCCATGCCGCGCGCGGCGACAACTTCGCGCACACGATGCTCAAGCTGGCCGCCGAGCGCGATGTGCTGTCGGTCATCGCCGACCAGATCGGTGCGCCGACCGGTGCCGACCTGCTGGCCGACATCAGCGCCCACGTGATCCGCGCGCTCGAGCGCGAACCGCAACTGGGCGGCACCTACCACGCGGTGGCGGCCGGCAAGACCAACTGGTTCGACTACGCACGCTTCGTCATTGCATGGGCGCGCAAGCATGGCCTGCCGGTCAAGGTGGCGGCCGATGCGATCAAGGCCGTGCCCACCAGCGCCTACCCGACGCCCGCGCCCCGCCCGCTCAATTCGCAATTGGCCACCGACAAGCTGCGCCGCACTTTTGCCTTGACGCTGCCGCAGTGGCAGGCTGGCGTCGAACGCATGTTGACCGAGGCGTACAGCCAATGAACGGAAAAGGCAGCGTCCTCGCCGCCCCTGCTCAGGCTGCTGAACGACAGGGCCTAGCGATGCGCGTCACCCCCACCGCGCTACCCGGCGTGCTGATCCTCGAGCCCAAAGTGTTCGCCGACGAGCGGGGCTTCTTCCTGGCAAGCTTCAACCAGCGCGCGTTCGAGGCCGCGGTCGGGCGCACCGAGGCCTTTGTGCAGGACAACCACTCCTGCTCACGGCGCGGTGTGCTGCGCGGCCTGCATTACCAGTTGCCGCCGCACGCGCAGGGCAAGCTGGTGCGCGTGGTCCACGGCAGCGCCTTCGACGTGGCGGTGGATATCCGCCGCGGCTCGCCGACCTTCGGCCGCTGGTTCGGATTGGTGCTGGATGCCGGCAAACCGCGACAACTATGGATTCCTCCCGGCTTTGCGCACGGCTGCCTCGCACTTGAAGATGACACGCACATCCTGTACAAGGTGACTGACGACTACGATCCCGATTGCGAGCGAGCGATTGCCTGGGATGACGCCGCCCTCGGCATCGAATGGCCGGCGCTCGACCATGCACCCTTGCTTTCCGCGAGGGATGCCGCGGCGCCTCGATGGGCCCAAGCGCAAACCTTCTGACCCACGCCATGACGACTCCGATCCCCGTTCAACCCGTGATCATGGCCGGCGGCAGCGGCACGCGCCTGTGGCCGCTGTCGCGTGCCGGCTACCCCAAGCAGTTCCTGACGCTGACCGCCGACCGCCGCAGCCTGTTTCAGCAAGCGGTGCAGCGGCTGCAGGATCTGGCCGCCGCCGACATTGCGCTCGCGCCGCCGCTGACCATCGGCAATGAAGAGCATCGCTTTCTGGTGCTCGACCAATTGCGCGAGGCCGGCGGCGAACCGGGCACCGTGGTGCTCGAGCCCGCCGCCCGCAACACCGCCCCGGCCATGACCCTGGCCGCGCTGCAATCGAGCGAAGGCGGCCAGGATCCGGTGCTGGTGGTGGTGGCGGCCGACCACACCGTGGCCGATCCGGCGGCGTTCACCAGCGCGCTGCAGCGCGCCGTGCGCGAGGCGGCGCAAGGCGCGATCGTCGTGCTCGGCGTCACGCCCGACGGCCCCGAAGCCGGCTACGGCTATATCCGCAGCGAGGCCGATGGCGCCAAACCCGCACGGGTGGCGCAGTTTGTCGAAAAACCCGATCGGGCCAGCGCTGAGCGCTACGTCGCCGACGGGCACTACACCTGGAACAGCGGCATGTTCGTCGTCCGCGCCTCGGTGTGGCTGGCCGCGCTGGAACGGTTTCGCCCCGACATCGCCGCGGCCACGCAAACTGCCTGGGCAGCCCGCAGCACCGATGCGCGATTCGTGCGGCCGGGCCAGGCCCAGTTCGCCGCCGTACCGGCCGAATCGGTGGACTACGCGGTGATGGAGCGCTGCCCCGGCAGCGCCTTCGACATCCGCATGGTGCCGCTGGCGGCCGGCTGGAACGACCTCGGCGCCTGGGACGCCGTGTGGCAGGCGGCCGCCAAGGACGGCGCCGGCAACGCCGCGCTCGGCGACGCGCTGGTACGCGACAGCCGCAACACGCTGGTGCATGCCACCAGCCGGCTTGTCGGCGTGGTCGGCGTGCAGGACGTGATGGTCATCGAGACCCCCGACGCCGTGTTGGTGGCCGACCGCGCACGCAGCCAGGACGTGAAGAAGATCGTGGCCACGCTGGAAGCCCAGGGCCGTACCGAAAAAACCCTGCCCCGCAAAGTGCACCGCCCCTGGGGCTGGTACGACAGCATCGACGCCGGAGCTCGCTTTCAGGTCAAGCGCGTCATGGTCAAGCCGGGCGCGTCGCTCAGCCTGCAGATGCACCACCACCGCGCCGAACATTGGATCGTGGTCAGCGGCACGGCCGAAGTCACCAACGGCGACAAGGTCGTCATGCTGAGCGAGAACCAGAGCACCTATATCCCGCTCGGCCAGAGGCATCGCCTGGCCAACCCCGGCAAGGTGCCGCTCGAAATCATCGAGGTGCAGTCGGGCTCATACCTGGGCGAAGACGACATCGTGCGCTTCGAAGACTCTTACGGCCGCAAGTGAAGCGCACGTGATCGACAAAACCGCCCGGATCTTCGTCAGCGGCCACCGCGGCATGGTCGGCAGCGCCCTGGTGCGGCGCCTGCACGCGGGCGGCTATGCGAACCTGCTGACGCGCACGCACGCCGAGCTCGACCTGACCGATCAGCGCGCGGTGCATGCCTGCCTGGACCAAGAGAAACCCGACTACCTCTTCATCGCCGCGGCCAAGGTCGGCGGCATCCAGGCCAACAACCAATACCGCGCCGAGTTCCTGTACCAGAACCTGATGATCGAGGCCAACCTGATCCACCGCGCGCACCTGGCCGGTGTGCAGCGCCTGATGTTCCTGGCCTCGAGCTGCATTTACCCGCGCGATGCGGCGCAGCCGATCACCGAAGATTCGCTGCTCACCGGTCCGCTGGAGCCAACCAACGAGCCCTATGCCATCGCCAAGATCGCCGGCATCAAACTCGCCGAGAGCTACAACCGCCAATATGGCCGCCAGTACGTGAGCGTGATGCCGACCAACCTCTACGGCCCGAATGACAACTACGATCTGGCCAGCAGCCATGTGCTGCCCGCGCTGATGCGCAAGGCGCACGAAGCCAAGCAGCGCGGCGACGCCGAGATGGTCGTGTGGGGCAGCGGCACGCCGCGGCGCGAGTTTCTTTATGTCGATGACCTGGCCGATGCCTGCGTGCACCTGATGCAACAGGGCTACGACGGCCCGCTCGTGAACATCGGCTGCGGCCAGGACGTGACCATTCGCGAGCTGGCCGAGATGGTGATGGACGTGGTCGGCTGCAATGCCAAGATCGCCTTCGACGCCAGCCAGCCCGACGGCACGCCGCGCAAGCTGCTCGATGTGAGCCGGCTGGCCAAGCTGGGCTGGCGCGCCAGCACGCCGCTGCGTGAAGGCATTGCCCGCGCCTACGCGGCGGCCCCCTTCCATTCCTGAGCACCCTGCCATGACTGCACAGAAAAAAGTCGCCCTCATCACCGGCGTGACCGGCCAGGACGGCGCCTACCTGGCTGAATTCCTGCTGAAGAAGGGCTACGAAGTGCACGGCATCAAGCGCCGCGCCTCGAGCTTCAACACCACGCGCATCGACCACCTGTACCAGGATCCGCATGTCGATGGCCGCAATTTCATCCTGCACTACGGCGACATGACCGACAGCTCCAACCTGATCCGCATCGTGCAGCAGGTGCAGCCCGACGAGATCTACAACCTGGCGGCGCAAAGCCATGTGGCGGTGAGCTTCGAGGAGCCCGAGTACACCGCCAATGCCGACGGCATCGGCGCGCTGCGCCTGCTGGAAGCCATCCGCCTGCTGGGCCTGGAAAAGAAAACCCGCTTCTACCAGGCCAGCACCAGCGAGCTTTACGGCCTGGTGCAGGAAACGCCGCAGAAGGAGAGCACGCCCTTCTACCCGCGCAGCCCTTACGCCGTGGCCAAGCTCTACGCCTACTGGATTACGGTCAACTACCGCGAGGCCTACGGCCTCTACGCCTGCAACGGCATCCTCTTCAACCACGAAAGTCCAGTGCGCGGCGAAACCTTCGTCACGCGCAAGATCACGCGGGCCATCGCGCGCATCGCGCTCGGGTTGCAGGATTGCCTGTACCTGGGCAACCTGTCGGCCCTGCGCGACTGGGGCCATGCGCGCGACTACATCGAGATGCAGTGGCTGATGCTGCAACAGCAACAGCCGGAAGACTTCGTCATCGCCACCGGGGTGCAGGTCAGCGTGCGCGAGTTCGTGCAGCGGGCCGCCGCCGAACTGGGCATCACCGTGGCGTTCAGCGGCCAGGGCAGGCAAGAGGTCGGCACCGTGGCCGCGGTCAGCGGCGACAAGGCCTCCTGCAAGGCCGGCGACGTGATCGTGCGCGTCGATCCGCG
>CADEDE010000095.1 GCA_902825995.1 uncultured Burkholderiales bacterium | reverse complement strand
TTTGGGTCGGCACAACCCTCATAAGTGGCTCAGTTTTCGGTCGGCGCCAACACGCTTGAGCCTCTCGGCCAACCGTCGAACGGTCGACTTGTCGCCCACGATCAGACTCTTCATCCACGGCTCCTTGAAGTCCGTGGAACAACATCATATCTAATTTATTGAACGCGACTTGGTATGAGACTTTGCGCCTTTCGCGAGCCGCTTCAGCGTTCGAAGCTCCATCGCCATTCTTGGGTCCACCGTCCACAAGGGGTGATCAATGTTCAGGGACACTGCGCCCAAAGAGTCTGTGTCTCTTCGCGGCTCTTTCTTGCGTGCCGGCTTGGCGCTCTTGGGTTCAGCCGCGGATGCACTTACCTTCAAATACTGCGCCCAAGTATTCGAATCGACAATCTCAAGAAGCGTTTGTCCGTCTACAGCAACCTCCGTCACGAAAGCGAAAGATTTCGTCGTGAACTCCAGGCGTACGCGGGTGCCCGCCAGTCCCCAATAGAGTTGGGTCGCAATTTCGCGAGCGACGTTCCACTGTTCGTCCGGATTCGTCGTGCCGATCTCTGTTGACACGGGGTCAATTTCGACACCCAGCGTGAGTGGAACGAGCACAGGGTCCGCGAGGATCCCGTTGTGAGGAAGCCGATGCACGTAGCGTGCCGGGCCGTCGACAAGCATGCCATACAGATAAGCGAGATTCCGCCGGTCCGCTGGCGTTTGCTTGATCTCCTCGCGCAGCAGCCCTGCCGCATGCAGCACGGTGCTCTTGCCCGACGAATTCGGCCCGAAGAGCAAGGTCAGTGGCGCGATCGGGATCTCGGTTCGCTCGCGAAAGCTCTTGTAGCCGCCCAGGATGATTTTGCTGATGGCCATGAGTCAGCGCTCCTGGCTTTGGGCTGCTGACCGTGCGATGGCTGAAACGGTCGTTGTGTGCCGCGGCTGATCGATCATGTTTTCCTAGGTGGCGGGAACCGTCTGGCGACTCTGATCGCCGATGCCGACCAACAGCCCGGCAATCGACACATCTTCGTCGAACTCATCCCAATGCAATCCCATGGGGCTGATCTCAACCTTGGCGCGCTGCCCCGGCGTCGCATGCAACATGCGCGGAAACCAGGCCAACGGCACGGCAATCACCCGGCCGTCCGACAGACCAACCCACAGGCTGTTCTCGTCGAAGCGCACCGATTCAGGCGAAGTGTTCATTCCAGGCCCTCTCGATCGGTTTGGCATTGTCTTGCACCGCGCGCGCCAGTTCGCGCAAGGTGCAGGCATCGCAGCCGTCGCAGCCCTCACGTGTCGAGCAGGGTGTACTCCCCGCGGCTCAGCAAGCGCTTGAAGTCGGCATCGAAGGTGACGAGGTGGTCGCCGATTTCGCGCACCGCAGCGGCCAGCCAGGCATCGGGAATCGCGTTCGCGCTGAGCCCTTTCGCCATGCACAGTTCGCGCAACCGCGGCCACTCATCACCGATGGCGGGCATGCTCACACCGGGCAGGTCCAGCAGGGCATCGACGAACGACAGGGCGGCGCCGATGGGGGTGGGTGACACGAAGATCTTGCGGTGGGTCACCAGGCGCAGATAGCTCGCAACCACCATCGGCAGCAGCAGCAAGGTTCGCCCGCCACCGGCTTGGGCGATCGCAAGGCGCAGCCATTCCCGCGCCGCCTTGTGGTGCGGATGGTCGCTGCGCGACGCAGCGACGAGCACATTCACATCCGGGGTCATGCTCAGGCCTCGTCTGCGGCGTCGAGCATCGACTTGTTGCTGCGCGGATCGACTCCGCCGACGAGCCCGCCCTTGCCTTTGAAGACGGGCAGGCGCGCCGGCGGCGCCTTGCTCGCCACGCGTTGTGCGCGAAGACGCAATTGCAGGCCTTCTTCGATCACCCGCGTCAGGGTGGTGCGCTGGCGCGCGGCCAGGGCCTTGGCTTCGCCGACCAGGGTGTCGTTGAGATCGAGGGTGGTTTTCATCCGAGCCGACTATACAGATTTCTGTATGGCGCGTCGTGAATCGCGGTTGCATCAACCCGACTTGCCGCGTCGAAGGCGGCCTGCTGGCCGGGCGCGATGCCCTTGGACCGGGTTGTGCGAGGACGACAAGGTGAATTTGCCGCGCGGGCTGTCGAGGGTGGCTTTGCTCATCGCGGCGATCATGGCCTCGCCCTCGGCGCATGGATCGCTGATCGCGTTCAGTCGTCCTTGGCGACAAGCGTCGCGATGGCCGCGGCGACCACCAGATCGTCCTCGGCGCCGAACGCATGACGACGCAGCTTGCCGCGGCGGTCGATCAACAGCAGCGTGGGCGTGCCTTGCATGCCGTAGGCGCGCATCGTCAGCGGGATCGGGTCGTTCGCATCGGTGCTCGGCGCGTCCACGCCGACCGGAAAGCCGATTCGGTACTCATGCAGGAAGGCCTGCAGCGACACCGGGGTCATCGCGGCGTGGTGTTCGAACACCGTGTGCAGTCCGATCACGGCCACGTCCTGCGGCGCGAAGGCGGCCCGGATGCGCTGCGCCTGCGGCAGGCCGTGGTGCACGCAGGCCGGGCACAGCATCTGGAAAGCGTGCAACACGACGACCTTGCCACGCAGGTCGGCCAGCTGTGGCGTGCCGTCGGCGTGGTTGAACCACTGGTGCACGCGCCAAGCCGGCGCCGGCCGGCCTGGCGTGTCGAGGCCGAACCGGGGCGTCGTCATGGTCGCCGGCTGCATTGCATCTCGAACGTGGCTACTTCCTGAACGTGGAGAAAACGAAGTCCTGGCTCTTTTGCGGGGCGTGGCATTGGAAGCACGCGCTGGCGGCGTTTTTGCCGACGGCGCGGTCGGTCTTCGAGTCGCCCTTGAAGCCCTCGAAGCCCCAGCCGCCGGTATCCTTGTAGCGTCGGGCATCCTTGCGCATCACACCGAGCACTTTGCGCGCGCCTTCCTGCACCGTGTTGTCGGCCGCCTTGGCTTCGAGCAGGTCGAAGGCGATCACTGAACCGTCGGCGAACTTGCCGGCCTTGTAGCCCTGCTCTGCCTTCTTGTTGGCGTAGAGGTGATGGATGCCACCGAAGGCGTCGTACAGCGCGTGGCCGGGGTTGATGGTCATGCTCTTCACGTGTGTCCAGCCGCGGTAGCCCTCGGGGTAGGGCACCGACGGCGGGTCGGCAGCAAAGGCGGTCGTGACCGTGGCGGCAGCGGACCAGGCCGCAGCGGCCAGAACAAGCATCTTGAGCATGGGGCACTCCTACAATTGAAGCTTCGAGGCCGCGCATTCCAGCACGTGGCCGATCGCCTGAACAGCCGGTACGAAACGGTGACCCCGGCACCTTTCGGTGTCCATTGATCGATGAACGCAGCCCCACCCAGCGCCGCCGGCGCACCTCCCGTGTCGCGCATGGTCGAAGATATCGTCGGCTGCAAGTGGTCGCTGGCGGTGCTGGGCGCGGTGCGCGGCGGCGTGTGCCGCCCCGGCGCACTCGAACATGCCATCGAGGGGCTGTCGAAGAAGGTGCTCAACGAACGCCTGAGCAAGCTGGTGCGCTTCGGCATCCTGGAAAAGCGCGCCTACCCCGAGCTGCCGCCGCGCACGGAGTACCGGCTTACGCCCTTCGGCAACAAGTTCTGCGGCTTGCTGGACGGCATCGATGCGCTGCAGCGCGAGGTCGGGCGCTGAGCAGTCTGGCAGCGCCGGCCGCGTCCTGCGACAATAGCGCCATGGCCAAAGTGATTTCGACCCGCCTCTCCCAGGACGGCCTGCGCTACGGTGCCAAGGCGCCGGGCTCGCCGTTCCTCGGCAGCGGCAATACCCGCTCCTGTTTTCTGTGCGGCAAACACCGGCAGCAGGCCCAACTTCGGTCCAAGCGCGTGCTCGGGCGTTCGGAGATGGTTTGCGCGCCGGCCTGTACGGATCTGGCGTGAGCGCTGGGGCTGTGCGCTAGCGCGCAGCCCCAGCGCAAATTCGACAGCTTGCGCGCTGCGCAAATGGCTGTCAGCGCAGTTGCGGCGCGTTCGCTAACTCGTTGGGGTTGGCGGCCCCTGTGGCCAGCGCAAAGTGCCTGAGCAGCAGCGCATCCACCGCATCGATCGCCGCATTGAGCCCTTCTTCAATGCGCCCGGCACGAAAGGCCTCGCCCATGCCGGCCACGATGGCCTGCCAATGTTCGGGCGGGACATGGCGCGCGAGGCCGCGGTCGGCCACGATCTCGATCGCGTGTTCGGCCAGCAGCAGATAGATCAGCACGCCGTTGTTGGCCTCGGTGTCCCATACGCGCAGCTTGCCGAAGAGCATGATCGCGCGCTCGCGCGCGCTGAGGTTTTGCCGCAGGTACGACAGCGGCAGGCCGGCTTCGACGCAAAGACGAATTTCGCCGCTGTGCGAATTTTCGCTGGCGTGTACACGGGCTTCGAGGCGCACCAGTGCGTCGCGGCCGAGAGCGCGCGCGCTGTCGCGCTCGTCGAGCCAGCGGTGCTTGAGGATGCGCAGCAATTTGCCCATGGTCATGCCGCCTGTCGAGGCGCCTCAAAGACGGCGTGCGCCCCCACCGGGGGCAGCGAACGAATCTGAGCTTGGGGGCTCATCACTACCAACTCCCCGACGAACCGCCGCCGCCGAAATCGCCGCCGCCGCCGGAAGAGAAGCCGCCGCCGCCACCACCACTCCAGCCGCCGCCACCCAAGCCGCCGCCGAATCCGCCACCATGGCGGCCGCTGCTGCGCAGCAGGCTCGAGGCCCCGGCGAAGAGCCCGAACAACAGACCGAGCACGGCACCGAGGCCCAGGAAGATCAGGCTGCCGGTGACGATCCACGCCACCGCCCCGGTCGCACCGGCGCTGGCCAGCGAGCCCAGCCCGCGGCCGAAGAGGCGCCGCGTGACGCTGGCCACGATGGGCAGCGCGACGAAGGCGAAGATCAGCAGGTCGGTCGGCGGCAGGCGGAAGAACGAATCCGGCTGCGCCGCCTTGCGCGTCGGCGCCGGCAAGGCTTCGCCCTGGATGCGTGCGATGAGTCGATCGACGGCGGCATTCAGCCCGCCGGCATAGTCGTCGGCACGGAAGGCCGGCCGGATCGCGCTGTCGATGATCAGCCGCGCGGCCAGGTCGGGCACCGCGCCTTCGAGCGCCTTGGCGGTCTGGATATTGACGCGGCGGTCGTTCTTGGCCACGACGATCAGCAAGCCGTCGCCGACCTCGCGGCGGCCGATTTTCCAGGCCTCGCCGATGCGCTGGGCATAGGCGGCGATATCTTCGGGCTGTGTCGTCGGCACCATCAGCACGACGATTTGCGGGCCGGATTCGGCCTCGAAGGCGGCGAGCTTGTCGGTCAGCGCCTGGTTTTGCGTGGCCGTCAGCGTGCCGGTCTGGTCGATCACGCGGGCGCTGAGCGGCGGCACCGGCAGCACGTCTTGCGCATGCAGCGCGGCGGTCGCCAGCAGCAGTGAGAGCAGCAGCCAAAGCTGCCGCACGAGGTTCATCGCATCGGCCTTACTTCGAGGCCGCCGGCGCTGCCTTGTCGAAGCTCACTGCGGGCGGCACCGAGATCTGCGCTTCATTGGCGACCGTGAAGCTGGGCTTGACGGCGTAGCTGAAGAGCATCGCGGTCAGGTTGGTCGGGAACTGGCGCGCCAGCACGTTGTACTCGGCCACCGCCTTGATATAGCGGTTGCGCGCGACCGTGGTGCGGTTTTCGGTGCCTTCGAGTTGCACGCGCAAATCCTGGAAAGCCGCATTCGCCTTCAGGTTCGGGTACTGCTCGCTGACCGCCATCAGGCGCGACAGCGCGCTGCCGAGTTCGCCCTGCACCTGCTGGAATTTGTTGAAGGCCTCGGGGTTGTTCAGGGTCTCCGGCGTGACCTGGATCGAGCTCGCCTTGGCGCGCGCTTCGATCACCTTGGTCAGCGTCTCCTGCTCGAAATTGGCCTCGCCCTTGACGGTGGCCACGATATTCGGGACCAGATCGGCGCGGCGCTGGTACTGGTTCAGCACCTCGGACCAGGCCGCCTTGACCTGTTCGTCGAGAGTCTGGAACTGGTTGTAGCCACAGCCGCTGAGAGCCAGCGCGGCGCCGAGCGTGGCCAACCAGGTGGCGATGCGGTGGGTGACGGTGGTCATGCGAGAGCCCTCCTGAACAAAGGTGGCGCATGCTACCCGTGGCTGCGAGGTGTCGACAAGGGCTGCGTTTTCAAGGGGCACAGATTCAATGGGCCGTGAATTCGATGCCTCGCAATCGCACTTGAACCCGTCGTGCGACTGCGATACGATCCGTGAAATTTCACGGAGACGGTCCATTGGACGCTACAGCAGTAGAGCGGCAACAGCGCCGCCTAGCTCGTTTGGCTTCGGACGGTGTGAAAGCAACGTCTGTGCTTGTGCATCACGGGTGCAATGCTGCCTTTCAAGAGCTAAGACCGTACTTTGCCGACCCAAGGCAAGGTGAATTGCTGGTGCAATTGCTCAGCGAGCTGAGGTCACGCAGTTCGCCGACCAATGTTTCGCAGATTCCGCAGCTAAGCCCACTTCGCTACCCCGGAGGCAAGACATGGCTGGTTCCGGAGATTAGGGCGTGGGTCAAGAGTCTTCCAGGGCGCTACAAGTTCTTTGTCGAACCCTTTGCGGGCGGCGCGATTGCCAGTCTAACGATGGCCGCTGAGAGCCTTGCCGACGAAGCAGTACTCGTCGAGTGCGATCCATCTGTTGCGGCACTCTGGGCGGTCGTTATTCATGGCAGCGACGAGGATGCCGAGCTTCTATTTGAGCGCGTCCTTTCGTTCGAGATGACATCTGCGGGTGTCGATCGTGTTCTCAATGTCTATGCAACGTCACTTGGTGATCGCGCGTTCGCGACGATCGTAAAGAATCGGGTGCATCGCGGCGGCATCCTGGCGCCGGGCGCGAGTCGCATGAAAGCTGGCGAGAACGGAAAGGGTCTGATGTCGAGGTGGTACCCGCAAACGCTCGTCAAGCGAATGCGCGCCATTCGCGCGATGCGATCGCGACTGCGATTTGTTGAAGGCGACGCATTTGCCGCGATTCGCGAGTGGCGTCACAGAAAACAAGCTGTGTGGTTCGTAGACCCCCCATATACAGCTGGAGGCAAGAAGGCCGGCTCACGCCTATATGCGTACAACGAGGTCGACCACGAGCGCCTTTT
Source organism: uncultured Burkholderiales bacterium (assembly GCA_902825995.1). GTDB lineage: Bacteria > Pseudomonadota > Gammaproteobacteria > Burkholderiales > Burkholderiaceae_C > CADEEN01. The sequence goes on along the minus strand of CADEDE010000095.1, from coordinate 2,156 downwards.
TGCCGAGATTGCGGACTGCAATGGTCCGGCAATGATGACTTACGACGATGCGAAAGAGGTTCGACGACTTGCGAGCAAGCACGCATTTCAAGTTCGTGAGATTCCGATGAAGACGACCCACCACGAAATCAAGAATGAACTGCTGCTTCTCAAAGCTTGAACACCTTTTTGCCCAGTCGAGATTTGTCGTTGATGTCATCGATTAGTGACTGCTCAAACCTGACTTTGCCAATTGATTCTGTCGCATTGAGTGCTGCAATCGAATCATCAAGGCGGGCATAGATCGCCTCGCCACGAATCATTTGACTTCGACTGCTGTAGTCAGCAACGAGCCATACAACCTCGCAGTTCGCCAACTTGTCGTCGCCCGAGCCAATGACCGGCTGTAGCTGTCCCATTTGGTTGAAGAAGTAGCGGTCAACGAGCACGCATGTCTTTGCATGCCAATTGCGCAGTTCAGGTACTTTTACCCGAAGCTGCGGCGCCAGCCGCTTCGGACCCGAGCTGCGATAGTCAGGTCGCCGGATTTCATTCGGGAAGGGGCTGGAACGCGACGGCGCATCTTTCCAACTCTTGAATTCACTCTCCATTGCCTTGCCTGAAAAATAAACCGCCTGCGTCTCGAATGCGCACCAACGCAATGGAGACGAAATGTCTGGATGAACCAACACCCAATCAATTCGTCCTGTCGCTCGACCGCTATCGCTGTCCTCTCCTTTCGCGCCCGCCCCCGACGCGCCAGCCTTCGCCAAGAAGGGTACTTCTTTCACGACAATCGGGTGAGACGTTTGCAGCAAGACTTCTCCTGCCCAGCGCAACAGGTCAGCTTGACCCAGGAAACGATTTGGGCACACCGTTGCGACCTCATCGTCAATAGTGCGCGCGCTTCCGGATGGAAGTTCTTCGTACTTGCGGATAGAGCAAACACCGCCTGCTTTTGAGCACTGAGCGCCAGGTGTTAGTGCCTGTTGAAACGGACAGGGCAACCGGGAGGCGTGCCCTTTTTGAGAATGCAGGTACAGATTGGATCGCTCTCTCTTGTCGAGGTTTGCAGGGTCCGTTCCAAACCATTCCGCGATTCCGTAGCGATCTGTTCGCGCGCGTATAGCCATCAACTCCTCCAAGATTGACCCATCATAGATGGGCAGGGCTGGGCGCGCACACGGGTTCGATCGCGCCAAGTGATGTGCCCACCCGCGGTGGCCGGTTGCAAGTCGGTACTCTGGCTGCCGGCACCTGGCTCGCAGGAAAAAGGTGCATGATTAGAATCGCCTGCGTTCCGAGGAGCGTTGCAACGGTGCTGTGAGGCGCTGCCAGGCTCGGGACAGCGCGTTTGACCGCGCAGGCAACGGCGCTCGTCGATGCACGAATGCCCGCGACGATGCCTGCCCCACCCGCTCCGCCCCCGCTGCGCCTTTCCGGCCTCGAGCCCGTCACCATCGACGCGGGCGCGCTGTTCGTCAATATCGGCGAGCGCACCAATGTCACCGGCTCGAAAGCCTTCGCGCGCCTGATCCTGGCCGGCGAGTTCGAGGCCGCGCTGGCGGTGGCGCGCCAGCAGGTCGAGAACGGCGCCCAGATCATCGACGTGAATATGGACGAGGCCATGCTCGACAGCCGGGCCGCGATGCTGCGCTTCCTGCAACTGATGGCCGGCGAGCCCGAGATCGCGCGCGTGCCGGTGATGATCGATTCGTCGAAGTGGAGCGTGATCGAAGCCGGCCTGCAATGCATCCAGGGCAAGGGCATCGTCAATTCGATCTCGATGAAGGAAGGCGAAGCCGAATTCAGGCGCCAGGCCAATCTGGTGCGGCGCTACGGTGCCGCCGCGGTGGTGATGGCCTTCGACGAGAAGGGCCAGGCCGATACCTTCGCCCGCAAGACCGAAATCTGCGCCCGGGCCTACCGCATCCTGGTGAATGAAGTCGGCTTCCCGGCCGAGGACATCATCTTCGACCCGAATATCTTCGCCATCGCCACCGGGATCGAGGAGCACGACAACTACGCCGTCGATTTCATCGAGGCTACGCGCTGGATCAAGGCGAATCTGCCGGGGGCCAAGGTCAGCGGTGGCGTTTCGAACGTGAGCTTCTCGTTCCGCGGCAACGACCCGGTGCGCGAGGCCATCCACACCGTCTTCCTGTACCACGCGATCC
>CADEDE010000094.1 GCA_902825995.1 uncultured Burkholderiales bacterium | reverse complement strand
TGCGGAGCATAGCAGGATGAGTCATACTAAGTTAGCGCTTATGCCCTCGGGGGGCGCGAGCGCAGCGAGCTTGGGGCAGACATTTCAGGCCTTTGGATGGCCAACCGCGTAGTCGATCGCCAATTGCACGGTGGTGATTTTCTCGGCTTCTTCGTCGGGGATTTCGATGCCGAACTCGTCCTCGAGGGCCATCACCAATTCCACGGTGTCGAGCGAGTCGGCACCCAAGTCGGCGACGAAGGCCTTCTCGTTGGTGACGTCGGTCTCGGGCACGCCGAGTTGCTCGGCGATGATTTTCTTGACACGTGCTTCGATATCGCTCATTGACTCCTCCAGGAGGGGGTACGCAAAACGGCCTGAATTCTACGCGGCACTAGGGATTGACTCCCAGCGCGCGATACCGGCAGGCCCGGCCGGGCAAGCTTCAGCTCATGAGCATGCCGCCGTTGACATGCAGCTCGGTGCCGGTGATGTAGCCGGCGCCCGGCGACGCCAGGAACAGTACCGCATCGGCAATCTCCTGCGGCGTGCCCAGGCGGCCGACCGGGATCTGCGCCAGCAGCGCCGCTTTTTGCGCCTCGGCCAGGCCCTCGGTCATATCGGTGGCGATAAAGCCCGGCGCGACGCAGTTCACAGTCACGCCGCGGCTGCCGAGCTCGCGGGCGAGCGCCCGCGTCATGCCGGCCACGCCGGCTTTGGCCGCCGCGTAGTTGGCCTGGCCCGGGTTGCCCGATGCGCCGACCACCGAGGTGATATTGACGATACGCCCGTAGCGCTGCTTCATCATCGTGCGCATCACTGCGCGGCTGGCGCGGAAAACCGCCTTCAGGTTGGTGTCGAGCACGGCGTCCCAGTCGGCATCTTTCATGCGCATCGCCAGCGTATCGCGGGTGATGCCGGCGTTGTTGACCAGGATGTGCAGCGCGCCATGCTGCTTGACGATGGCCTCGACGACTGCCTCGAGCGCGGCGCCGTCGTTGACATCGAGCACGATGCCGCGGCCGCCTTGCGCCGCCAAGGCCTCGCCGATGGCCGCAGCGCCGGCTTCACGGGTGGCTGTGCCGATGACCGTCGCGCCTTGGCCCGCCAATGCGGCTGCGATCGCGCGGCCAATGCCGCGCGAGGCGCCCGTGACCAGGGCGACCTGGCCCTTCACCGATTCGTTCATGTGAGCAACCCTTTCGCTTCGGCCAGCGTCGCCGGATCGAAGATCGTCATCGCCACCGCGTCGGCATCGATGCGCTTGACCATCCCGGCCAGCGCCTTGCCCGGGCCGCATTCGATCAGCGGCGTGAGGCCGCGCGCACGCAGCGCCTGCACCACCTCGACCCAGCGCACGGCACCGAAGGCCTGGCGGTAGAGCGCGTCGCGGATGCCAGCAGGGTCAGTGACCACGGCAACATCGACATTGTTGACAACGGCGATGCGCGGCGCCGTGACCCTCACCGCAGCGAGTTTTTCACGCAGCCGCTCGGCCGCCGGCTTCATCAGGCTGGAATGGAACGGCGCCGACACCGGCAGCAGCAGCGCGCGCTTGGCGCCCTTGGCTTTAAGCACTTCGCAAGCCTTGTCTACACCGGCCTTGCTGCCGGCGATCACGGTCTGCTTCGGATCGTTGAAATTGACGGCTTCGACCACTTCGCCGCTGGCCGCCGCCGCTTCGGCGCAGCCATCACGCACAGCTTGTGCATCGAGGCCGAGGATCGCCGCCATCGCGCCGGTACCCACGGGCACAGCCTCCTGCATCGCCTGTGCACGAAAGCGCACCAGCGGCAGCGCATCCGCCAGCGTCAAGGCCCCGGCCGCGACCAGCGCGGTGTACTCGCCGAGCGAATGACCGGCAAGCGCCGCAGGTTCCGCGCCGCCCTCGGCGCACCAGGCGCGCCAGCAGGCGATGCCGGCAGTGAGCATCACCGGCTGCGTATTCGTGGTCAGGTCGAGGGCTTCCTTCGGCCCTTCACGGATCAGCTTGGCCATGTCTTCGCCGAGTGCCGCCGAGGCTTCGGCGAGCGTGGCGCGCACGGCGGGGTGGTCGCCCCAGGCGTCGAGCATGGCGACGGATTGCGAACCCTGGCCCGGGAAGAGGAATGCGAATTTCATATTTCAGAACTCGAGCAGCACCGCGCCCCAGGTGAAGCCGCCGCCGACGCCTTCGAGCAGCAGCCTGTGGCCGCGGCGGATGCGGCCGTCGCGCACGGCCACGTCGAGCGCGAGTGGGATCGATGCGGCCGAGGTATTGCCATGTTCATCGACAGTGACGACCAACTTGTCGGCGCCCAGCTTCAGCTTGCGGGCCGTGCTCTGCATGATGCGGATATTGGCCTGGTGCGGGATCAGGAAATCGATATCGGCCTCGGTCTTGCCGGCCTTGGCCAGCACCGCGCGGGCCGCGTCCTCGAGCACACCGACAGCGAGCTTGAAGACCGCCGGCCCGTCCATCTTCAAGAGCGGATCGCCGATCGCCTTGCCCCCGGCCACCGTGCCGGGCGTACACAGGATGCCGACATGGCGGCCATCGGCGTGCAACTCGCTGGCCAGCAGGCCGGGCTCGTTGCTGGCCTCGAGCACCACGGCGCCGGCGCCGTCGCCGAACAGCACGCAGGTCGTGCGGTCGTTGAAATCGAGGAGGCGCGAGAAGACTTCCGACCCGATCACCAATGCGCAGCGGGCGCTGCCGGTGCGGATCAAGGCATCGGCCACGGCCAGCGCATAGATGAAGCCCGAGCACACGGCTTGCACGTCGAATGCCGGACAGCCGTGTACGCCGAGCTTTTGCTGCACGATGCAGGCCGTCGATGGGAACACCATGTCGGGCGTGGACGTGGCGACGATGATCAGGTCGATCGCGGCGGCTTCGCGGCCGGCGGCCTGCAGCGCTGCGCGCGCCGCCGCCACCGCGAGGTCGCTGCACACCACGCCAGCGTCGGCGAAGTGACGCGCGCGAATGCCGGTGCGCTCGACGATCCACTCGTCGGAGGTTTGAATGCCACGCTCGGCGAGTTCGCGCGCCAGGTCGGTATTGCTCAGGCGCTGCGACGGCAGGTGGCTGCCGGTTCCGACAATGCGCGAAAAGCGCGGCAGCGCCGACGTCGAGGAAGCAGTCATGCGGCTTGCGTCGTCAAATCCGGCGTCGGCAGGGCTTGCAAGGTCTGGAGAATTCGGTCGTGCACGCGGTCCAGCAGGCGGTTGCGGGCGGCATCATAGGCGCGTGCCAGGGCCTGCTCGAACGCAAACGCGTCGGCCGAGCCATGGCTCTTGAACACCAGGCCGCGCAAGCCGAGCAGCGCAGCGCCGTTGTAGCGACGGTGATCGACGCGCTGCTTGAAACGATTCAGCACCGGCATCGCCACCAGCGCCGCCAGTTTGGTGAAAACGCTGCGCTTGAACTCCTGGCGAATGAATTCGCTGAGCATCGAGGCCAAGCCCTCGGTGGCCTTGAGCACGACATTGCCGACGAAGCCGTCGCAAACCACGATATCGGTCGTGCCCTTGAAGATATCGTCGCCCTCGACATTGCCGACGAAATTGAGATGGCCGTCGGCCGCCGCGGCGCGCAACAGCTCACCGGCCCGCTTGATGGTTTCGCTGCCCTTGATGGCTTCTTCGCCAATGTTCAGCAGCCCCACGCTGGGCTCGTCCTTGCCGTCCACCGCCGCCACCAGCGCGCTGCCCATCACCGCGAATTGCAGCAATTGATCCGGCGTGCAATCGACGTTGGCGCCGAGGTCGAGCACGGTGGTGAAACCGTCACGCCGATTGGGCAGCACGGTGGCGATGGCCGGGCGGTCGATGCCTTCGAGCGTTTTCAGCACATAGCGCGCCACGGCCATCAGCGCGCCGGTATTGCCGGCCGAGATACAGGCGTGGGCGGCAGGCTCGGCGCCTTGCGCCGCCTTCAACTGCTCGATCGCCACCCGCATCGAAGAATCCTTTTTGCGCCGCAGGGCGACTTCCAGAGCGTCGTCCATTGTCACGACTTCGGTGGCAACGATGCACTGCGTGCGCAGCCAGCCGGCAGCGGGCGCGAGCGCCTGCGCCGTGCCGACGAGCAGCAATTCGGCCTGCGCGTGCTTGTCGAGAAAGCCTCGGCAGGCCGGCAGCGTGACGGCTGCACCGTGGTCTCCGCCCATGCAATCGACGGCCAGCCGAACCAGTGGCAACGGTGACAGCGGAGAGTGCAAGATTTTGGGGCCGCCCGGGGCGCGGATGGGGCAGCTCAGGCGGGAATGCCGGTCGGGCCGCTCAGGCCAACCCGGTCGATCAGGCGTCGGCCTTGGTCTTCAACACCTTGCGGCCACGGTAAAAGCCGGTCGGGCTGATGTGGTGACGCAGGTGGTTTTCGCCGGTCGTCGGCTCGATGGCCGTACCCGGCGTCACCAGGGCATTGTGCGCACGGTGCATGCCGCGCTTGGACGGCGACTTCTTGTTTTGCTGAACGGCCATGAAATTCTCCTGAGGCAGGGGCCTGGCATGGGTGCCTGAGGTGGCGAGCCAGGCGGCACGGCCCCGAAGCAAAACCGGGCCGGCGCGAAAAGCCGCAAAGTATAACAGGGCAGGTCAGTTCAGCCCTTGGCGCCGCGTTTGAGCCCGGCCAGCGCGGCGAAAGGCCGGGGGGCGTCGGCGGCCGCGGACTCCAGGGCCTCCACGCCCGCCGACATGCGCGGCGCCTCCGGGCAATGGGTGTGCATCGGCACCAATGGCAAAGCCAGCAACAACTCGTCTTCGACCAGTTCGTGCAGATCGAGCCAGCGCGGCAGGGCCAGCACATCGTCTTCGCTTTCGGCATCCAGCGCCTCGGCGGTGGCTTCGTTGGCGACGAAACGCAACGCGCGCGCGACTTCGAGATCGAGCGCAACGGGATGCAGGCAGCGCTGGCAGTCGCGCCAGACCCGGGCTTTGGCGGCCAGATGCAGCCAGGTCTGCGGCTCGCCGCCGGGCACGTGGCGAAGCTGGCCCGTCGCCGACCAGACGACCACACCATCCTGCGTCGCCGCTTCGAGCAGGCGCTCGAAGCCGACCAGAGGCCAACGGCCTTCGAGGGCCAGTGCATCGGCCGCCGCGGCGGCGACATCGAGCTTGCGCGGGTCGGGCGGGCGCGATTTCATGGGCGCAGTTTACGGCGTGACCTGACGGCCCGAAGACGCCTGCGGCATCGCCCCCCCAGGGCGAGCTCAGGCCGCTTGGGAGCGGCCCGGCGCGGTCTGAGAGCGTGAGAGTCTTTCGACCCCCGTCGTACTTGCTCCCTCGCCCCTTTGGGGAGAGGGTTGGGGTGAGGGGCTGCGCCGGGCACAGTGGTGTTTCTCGGGCCCTCACCCCCACCCTCTCCCAGAGGGAGAGGGGGCCAATTCAAAAAACTCTCAGTCTCTGAGTCGATGTGAGAATCGCCAAGATGACCGACACGCCGCGCCTGATCCTGGCCTCGACATCGCGCTACCGGCGCGAGTTGCTGGAGCGTCTGAGCCTGCCCTTCGACGTGGTGGCGCCAACGGTCGATGAAACACCGCGCAGCGGTGAAGCGCCGCGCGCGCTTGCCGAGCGGCTGGCACTGGCCAAGGCGCAGGCGGTCGTCGCGCTGCACCCCGGCGCCATCGTCATCGGCTCCGACCAAGTGGCCGAACTCGACGGACAGCCGATCGGTAAACCGCATACGCATGAACGGGCGATCGAGCAGTTGACGGCGATGAGCGGGCGGCGCGTCGTCTTCCAGACGGCCGTCGCGGTGGTCCGCCGGGAGCCCGAATTCGCGCGCTGCCTGCTGGCGCCCGTCGCCGTGACGTTTCGCCGGCTCGGCGCCACCGAGATCGAAGCCTATCTGCGCGCCGAGCAGCCCTACGACTGCGCCGGCAGCGCCAAGAGCGAGGGCCTGGGCATCGCATTGCTGGCATCGATCGACTCCGACGACCCGACGGCCCTGATCGGCCTGCCGCTGATGCGCACCTGCGCGCTGCTGCGCGAGGCGGGCCTGGACGTGCTGGCGCCGAGCCGCCGATGAGCGCCGTACGCGCAATCGGCGGCCGCCTGATCCTGGTGCCGAATACGCTGGATCTGGGTGCGCCGCAGGCGCCGCCGATCGATGCCGTACTGCCCGCGGGCGTGCTGCGGCACGCCGCGCGCCTGGCGTACTGGATCGCCGAAGACGCCAAGACCACGCGCGCCTTTCTCAAGCGCGTCAACGCGGCAGTCCCATTGGCGCGGCCGTTGCAGTCGATCGATATCCGTGAACTGCCTCGCCCACCCAAGGGTCAGCGCAGCGGCGTGGTGGCGATCGACCTCGCGCCACTGCTGGCGCCGGCGCTGGCGGGCGCCGATATCGGTTTGATCAGCGAGGCCGGGCTGCCCGGTGTTGCCGACCCCGGTGCGGCGCTGGTCGCCAAGGCGCACCAACTCGGTATCGAGGTCTTGCCACTGGCAGGGCCGAGCTCGTTGATGCTCGCGCTGGCGGCGAGCGGCCTCAACGGCCAGAGCTTTGCATTCGTCGGCTATCTGCCGACCGACGCGATTGAACGCACAGCACGCCTGCACGCGCTGCAGCAGCACTCGCGCCGCGAGCGGCAGACGCAAATCGCCATCGAGACACCCTACCGCAATGCCGCGCTGATGACGGCACTGCTCGAAGCCCTGCATCCGCAGACGCAATTGGCCGTTGCCTGTGGCCTGACCCTGCCTGCCGGCTGGTGTCTCACCCGCAGCGTGGCGCAGTGGCGCGAAGCGCCGCCGGCTTTCGACGACAAGCACCTGCCGGCGGTATTTCTCTGGCTGGCGGCGTAGCGGCCCGCGCTCAAACCTTCGCGCCGCCCAACAGCGCCGCCACCTTGCGCTTGGGCTTGATATTCGGCGACAGGCCGCGGACTGTGGACGCGGCGGGTGCAGCGGCTTTGCTCGCCGGCTCCCAACTCGGCGCCGCGCTGGCGCTCGATTCGTAGGGCTTGTCGAAAAACGGATCGGCCGGCGTGGCGCTCGGTCGGCGCTCATAGCTGCGCTGCGGCGCGGGTGCGCGCTCTTCGCGCACGTCACGTACCGCGCGCTCATCATCGGCACGCGGGCGCGGCCGGCGCGGGCGCTCATCGTCGATCTCGAAAGGCTCGAGCTCGATCTTCTTCTTGATCAGCTGCTCGATATCCGACACCAAACGGGTGTCGTCGCGCGTGACCAGTGTGACCGCCAGGCCCGAGGCGCCGGCACGGCCGGTGCGGCCGATGCGGTGCACATAGTCCTCGGCATTGAACGGCACATCGAAGTTGAATACCGCCGGCAGATCGGCGATATCCAGGCCGCGCGCGGCCACATCGGTGGCCACCAGCAGATCGACCTCGCCGGCCTTGAAGGCGGCCAGGGCTTTCAGGCGCTCGTCCTGGCTCTTGTCGCCGTGCAGGGCCTGGGTTTTCAGACCGTCGCGCTCAAACGAGCGCGCTAGGCGCGCCGCGCCGAGCTTGGAGTTGACGAAGATCAGCGCCTGCGCCAGGTCGCGCGACTTCAGCAACTGGCGCACCACCGCGCGCTTGTCATCGTCGGTGACGCTGTAAAAGCGCTGCTCGACATTGGCAGCGGTAGCGTTGGCTCGCGCCACTTCGACCAAGACCGGGTCTTGCAGGTAGCTGTTGGCGAGCTTGCGAATCTCGGGCGAGAAGGTGGCCGAGAACAGCAGCGTCTGGCGCGCCTTGGGCAGGTAGGACAAGATGCGCTGCAGATCGGGCAGAAAGCCGATATCGAGCATGCGGTCGGCCTCGTCGAGAACCACGTACTCGACCTGGTTCAGCACCGCATTCTTGGCCTCGATGTGGTCGAGCAAGCGCCCCGGCGTGGCGATCAGCACCTCGACGCCACCCTTCAACACCAGGGTCTGCGGCTTCATGTCGATGCCGCCGAAGACCACCATCGAGCGCAGTTGCGTGTGCTTGGCGTAGGTCTTGACGTTGTTGGCGACCTGGTCGGCCAATTCGCGGGTGGGCGCCAGCACCAGGGCGCGCACCGGGTGGCGCGCCGGTGACATGCTGGCGTTTTCATGGCGCAGCATCTTCTGCAGCAGCGGCAGCGTGAAAGCGGCCGTCTTGCCGGTACCGGTTTGCGCCGCACCCATCACGTCGCGGCCTTCGAGCACGATCGGGATCGCCTTGGCCTGGATCGGCGTCATCGCGGTATAGCCGGAATCGGCCACCGCGCGCAGCAGTTTGGGGTCGAGCGCAAGAGTGTCGAAGCGGGCCGGCACAGGCGTGGCGCCGGCGTTGCGGGTGTCGGCAGCGGTTTGGAGGGTGTCGGTGATCACCCCGGGATTATCCCTTGTCGCTATTTGCTGTGTCGAAACGCCAGCCAGCGCGGCGCCTTGAAGCGCACGATGCGCCAATACAGCAGGACATAGCTGGTGCCGAACAAAACGATCATGACCGCCTGAATGGCCGTGCTGTCGAACCACAACACGGCCGGCACGACCGACGTCGAGCACAGCATCCACAGGTAGGGTGAGGTCATCGAATTGCGGCGCGTCAGTTCGCGCGCGCTGCGCTCGCCCGCCGCCCAGCGAATGAAACGGCGGTAAATCAGGCTGTGCAAATGGGCGCCGTCGGGCATGCCCACCGGCACACCGCGCAGCCACTTGCGGCGGTAGATCGAAAACAGCGTCTCGAAGACCGGGTAGATGCATAGCAGCAGCGGGAACATCGGCGACACGCCGGGGTTGCGCTGCAACAGCAGGATCGCCAGTTCGGACAGATAAAAACCGAGGAAATACGCGCCACCGTCGCCCAGGAAGACCAGCCCGGCCGGGAAGTTCCAGGCAAAGAAGCCGAGCACGGCGCCCACGCCGGCCAAGGCCAGCAGCGCAATCAGGCGGTCATCGACCGCGAAGGCCACGTAGGCCAGGCCGATCAGCATGATCACCACGCACATCGAGGCCAGGCCATTGAAGCCGTCGATGATATTGACGGCGTTGGCCACGCCGGCCACGACAAAGATCGTCACCAGCAATGCGCCGAGCGGGAAGGACACGACCCAATCGAGGCCGGGAATGTCGGTGCGCTGGATTACCGCCTGCACCAGCCAGACCGCCAATGCGGCCGATACCGCCGTGAAGAACAGGCGCCGGCGCGGGCTCTGGGTCTTGGTCAGGTCTTCGGCAATACCGGCGCCAAAGGCCGGCAGCGCGCAGGCCAGGAACCCACCCAACCACGACGCCGTGCCCGGCTCGCGCCAGACCAGCACCGCTGTACCCGCCGCCACGCCGAGCAGGATGCCCACGCCACCAATGCGCGGCACCGCATGAGCATGGAATTTTTGCGGCCCCGACAGATCGTGGTCGCCCACCACGCGCACGAGTCCCTTGGCGCCACGCACGATGCACAGCGTGACCAGGAGCGAGACCGCGAAGGCCGAAACGAGCAGCAGCATCGGTCGCAGTTTAGCCAGCGTCGGGCCGCCCCAAGCGGGCAACACCCCTCGGGGGCATAAGCGCTAACGTAGTATGACTCATCCTGCTATGCTCCGCAC
>CADEDE010000093.1 GCA_902825995.1 uncultured Burkholderiales bacterium | reverse complement strand
TCGCTGATCAGCAATCGGCGCACGGAACAAGGGCGCGGTCTATTGACCGCTTACGGTAGATCGTCGAGCGCGCCACCTCTTTGCCCGAGCGCTCGCGATACGCCTGCTGAACCTCAGCCACCGTCAGCATCCCGCCGGCCTGGGCACGTTGAACGAACGGCGCCAGCAGCTCTTGCTCATGCTCGGGTGTCAGGTACTGGTGGTGCCTGCCGCCACGGCCCCGAACATCGAAGATCGCCTCGCCCTCCTTGGCCCAGCGCGAGTGCAGCACATGCACCGTCGCAGTCGACCAGCCCAGCAGTCGTGCAATCTCGGCGGCCGAGCTGCCCAGCGTGGCCCGTATCAGCACGCACTGGATGCGCTGGTACTCCGAGTGGCTGTCGGCTCGCTTGAGCCTCTCGGCCAACCGTCGAACGGTCGACTTGTCGCCCACGATCAGACTCTTCATCCACGGCTCCTTGAAGTCCGCGGAACAACATCATATCTAATTTATTGAACGCGACTTGGTATCAGCCCTTGTCCACCGACGCCAGGCTTGCCAATTCGAGCACATCGGCCTCGGACATCTCGCCGGGGATGGCTTGCTTCAAGCGCCCGCGGGCGTCGATCGTGCAGGTGAGCGGCACGCTGCGCCGTACCGTGAGAAGGCTGCGCGTCGGCTCGACGTCGAGCGTAACCGGGAAGGCGTAGCCGTGACTGGCCATGTAGCGGTGCACCGAGCCTGTGTCGCCGTCGATCGCCGCGCCGACGATGCGCAGCGACCGGCCGGCGAGCGTGCGGTACAGCTTGTCGATATGCGCGTTGTGGCGCTGGCAATGGGCGCACCAGGTGGCCCAGAACACCACCACGGCCGGCAGGCCCTGCCACGATGAGGGGGCCCAGGTGCTGCCGTCGAGCAGCGTGATGGCCGGCCACTCGACGACGTCGCCGGAGCGTGCCGCCGCAGCCAGCGAGGCCAGCGGCATCGCTGCGCCCAGGCCGACAGCCAGGCACTGGCGCCGCGCGATGCTCATCGGCCGCCCTGCTGTTCCATCAACAGGTAGGTGTTGTAGGCGTTCATGCGATTCGCCGCCTTGAACAGCGGCAGGCGTTCGAAGCGCGACCAGTCGGTGCGTGCATAGGCTTCGTCGAAGGGTTCGAGATCGCGCGCGGCCTCGCCCATCGTCTTGCGCAGATAGACCAGGTAGTCGCGCGTCAGTTCGAGGTCGGCGACGGCGTCGGTGGAGACCGGGCCGTGGCCGGGAACCACCAGACGCGGCTCGAGGGCGATCAGGCGCGCCAGCGATTCGATCCACTGCCGGCTGTCGGCTTGGCCGACGTAGGGGATGCGCCCGCGAAACACCAGATCGCCGGCGAACAGCACACCGCGCTGCGGCATATGCACCACCAGATCTTCCGCGGTGTGCGCCGGGCCGACATGGCGGATGCGGAAATCGTAGGCGCCCACGCGCAGCGTCGTGTCGTTTTCGGCCAGCCAGCGGTCGGCCGGCACCAGGCGCGTGGCCTCATCGACCCAGGGGAACATTTCCTCGCGGCTGGCCAGCAGGCGTTGCTGCGCGGTGTCGGAGTTCAGGTATTCGCGGCCGGCCGGGTGGGCAATGATGGTGGCGCCCAGCGCCTTGAAGGCCTGCAGGCCGTAGATGTGGTCGGCGTGGTAATGGGTGACGATGACGTAGCGGATCGGCTGCGGCGTAATGCGCCGGATCTCGGTGATCAGCTCGCCGGCCAGTGCCGGCGAGCCGAGCGCATCGACCACCACCACGCCATCGCCGGTGACAACGAAGCCGGCGTTGGAGATGAAGTTGCGGTTCGCCGCCGAGCCGAGCGCGGCGACGCCTTGCACGAACCACACGTCGGGCGCGACGGCGAGCGCGCGCACGGGGTTGTTGTCTGCGGCCTGGGCCCGCGCCGCGGTCAACACCCACAGGCCGGCGGCCAGGCACGCGACCCACGATCGGCGGGTATTCACACCGGTCGCTCAGGGCTTGATGTAGGCCGCGCCCTGCTTTTGCAACTTGGCGATGCGCACTACGCCAGACGGCGTGAAATCGGCTTCCTGGATGAACTGTTCCTTCTTCAGGTTGCGGTTCTTCAGGGTGATTTCGCAGATCTCGAACTTCACGCCACGGGCGGTCAGGGCTGCCACGGGGCCGGCAAAGGCGCCGCCGTTGATGTCCTTGGCGCCATCAAGCAGGAAGTCAACGCCCAGCGCATGCGTCACCACGGTGATCTTGGCGGCGGGGTCCACGTCGAGGTGGTTGCGGATATTGCGCAGGCCCTTGAGCGCCTGCAGCGACATGTCGTCGATGTGATAGACGACCGCGTCCTGCGCCCAGCTGGACGCGGCGGCCAGGCACAGCACGATGACCGCGACAAAACGATCGATCCGAATGTTGGGCATGGTGCTTTCCCTTGGATGTTGAAGCATTGTTGGCACGATAGCGCGATAACGCGGGCTCATGCCGCGATACCGGGGTTCCTGGCCATGCCCACCAGCTTGGGCGCATTGATCTTGCGCGGCTTGATGCGCCCGCCCTGCGCCTTGAGCCAGCCCTCGACCACCTCCCACACCGGCTTGTTGCCGGCCGCGCTGCGCGCTTCCTCGGCCACCGGCGCCCAGCCCGCCACCTTGTACTTCTTGTCGGCCTCGATCGGTTTGCCGGCCAGGCGCATCTCGGTGATACGGCTGCCCATCGCCGCGACAGGGTTGCAGGTGTAGGCCAGGCCGCCGACGCGCACCATGTCGCCGCCCTGCTGGTAGTACGGGTCGGGGTTGAACAGGTTGTCGGCCACGTCTTCGAGGACGGCCTTGATCGTCGCGCCGGTCATTTCGTTGACGGTGGCATAGGGGTAGGTGATGGCCAGCTGGTCCATCATCAGCTCGCGCGTGATGGTGTCGCCCGGCAGCAGCGTGGTGCCCCAGCGGAAGCCCGGCGAGAACGCAATCTCGGCGCCCTGCACGTCCATCAGCGCGTCGCAGATCAGCTGGTCCCACGAGCCGTTGAAGTTGCCGCGGCGGTACAAGAGGCCGTCGGTGACGGCCAGCTTGTCGGCCAGCCTGGCCTCGTAGGGCGCACGCAGCTTGGCGATCAGCGCCTCCATCGCCGGATCGGCCTGCAACTGGTTGGCGAAGATCGGCAGCAGGCGGTAGCGGAAGTCGGCCACCTTGCCGGCTTTGACAGCGAAGTCCATCACGCCGAGGAATTTGCTGTTGCTGCCGGCATTGGTGACGAGCGTCTTGCCACCGGCGTTGCGCACTGGAACGGCGACTGGAACGCCATCGTGCGTGTGGCCGCCGAAAATGGCGTCGATGCCGCGCACGCGGGTGGCCATCTTCAGATCGACATCCATGCCGTTGTGCGACAGCAGCACGACGACCTGGGCGCCCTTGGTGCGCACTTCGTCCACCACCTTCTGCAGGTTCTCGTCCTGGATGCCGAAGCTCCAGTCGGCGACCAGGTAGCGCGGGTTGGCGATCGGCGTATAGGGGAAGGCCTGGCCGATGATGGCGCAGGGCACGCCGTTGATCTGGCGCAGCGTGTAGGGCTTGAAGACCGCATCGCCGAAGTCATTGGTCTTGATGTTCTGGGCCAGGAATTCAACCTTGCCCTTGAAATCCTTGTCGACGATTTCCTTCACCCGCTCCATGCCATAGGTGAACTCCCAATGGCCGGTCATCACATCCACGCCGAGCAGCAGGCTGGCATCGACCATGTCCTGCGCGTTGGTCCAGAGCGAGGTGGCTGAACCCTGCCAGGTATCGCCGCCGTCGAGCAGCAGCGCACCGGGGCGATTCACCCTGAGTTGCTTGACCAGGGTGGCCAGGTGCGCAAAGCCGCCGACACGGCCGTAGCGGCGCGCGGCACGCTCGAAATCAACCACGCTGTAGCCGTGCGCCAGCGCGCTGCCGGGGTGCACGCCCGCGCGCTTCAACAGCGATTCGCCAACCAGATGGGGCAGCTGGCCCTGCATCGGGCCGATGCCGAGGTTGACACTGGGTTCGCGAAAATAGATCGGCTTCAGTTGCGCATGACAGTCGGTCATGTGCAGGAAGGACACATTGCCGAAGGGCGCGATGTCGTACAGGCCGCGTTGCGCGGTGGCGGCGTCGGCATCGGCGTAGCGCGCCAACCCCATGCCGGCAACCGAGGCCGCGCCCAGCACTTGAACGAATTCACGTTTGGAAAGATTCATGATTCAGCAATGAAGAATATTCAAGCGGAAAAAAGAGCCCACGAGGGCGCGGGCTCTTTCCGGAAGGCTTACTGGTTGACCGGCGACTTCGGGTCGAGCAGCAGGGCCATCAGGTGCTGGAGCTGCTTCTCGTCGAGCATGCCGGCATGGCCGAAACGCGGCATGCCCGAGCAGGCGTTATAGGCCTTGGCGTTGTACAGCCGGCCCCAGGTGTATTCGACGATCGGCTTGGCGGCCGGGCTGGCCGGGTCGGCGACGCCGCGAATCTTGCCGTAGTTGTACAGGCTCGGGCCGATGGTGCCGTAGGAGATTTCGGCCTTGCCGAGCTGGTGGCAGTTGTAGCAGTTGCCGCCGTTGGCGCTGGTGGCGGCCGACGCATCGCTCCAGGTCATGCCGCGGCCGTTTTGCGCCAGCTTCTCGCCTTCTTTCCAGTCGCCGATGAATTGACCGTCGCTGGGCCACCTGACGGTGGCCAGGTTGGCGGCTTCGATGGCCTTGGCGCGCGCCTGCGGCAAGGCCTTGCCTTCCGACTTGGAGCACTCGGCGTTGGATGCGTCTTGCTGCAAGCGATCGACCTTGGCAATGCCCTGGTCGCGGAACGACGCGGCCATCATCTGGGCCATCAGTGCGTCGTAGTCGGGAGCGGGTGCCACAGTGGCGCAACCGGCCAGCCCGACCATAGTCGATAGACCCACCAGCCGCCAGCGTTTGCTCGTCTTCATGTGCATTTCCTTCAGCGCTTGATGGCCGGGGCTATCGATTGCGCCCCCTGCGCATTGACGCCCATATAGACGCCCAGGGCCACCGTCACATCGGACGCGAAGCCGGGGAATGGAAAGCGCTGCTGGCGATAGCAGTCGTTGAGCCTGCGCTGCATGCCCCACAGGTCACCGCTACTCACCCGGTAAGCCGGCCAAGCCGCGAAACCGATGCCGTCGCCGGGGTTCTTGGTCAGGTCGGGCAGGTCTTGCAGGCGGATGCGCTTGCCGGCCTCGCTGTGGCAGGAAGCGCAGGAAAAGTCATACGGGCCGCCACGGTAGAAGAAGGCCCGCTTGCCGAGCTCGAGCATCTTCTTCTCTTCGGCGTGGCCCTGCGGCAGGTTGAACTTCAGGCCGCGCGACTCGGCAGAGACCCACGCCACCAGGCCTTCGATATTGGCTTGCTCACCGCGGCCGAACGGTAGCTTGGCGATCTCGGCGGCATTGAAGCCCTGTAGCGATTCCATGCAGGTCAGCAGGCGCGATTCGAGATCCTGTACTTTTTTGGTGTCGGCAAAATAACGCGGCAACTCGACGAAGACACCCTTGACCTGGCCCGGCCCCTTGCCCAGGTCGCACTGCTCGAGCGAGGCGTTCTTCGGCCCGCGCTTTTGCTTCCAGAGGTTCTCACCCCTGGCCTCGAACAGCTCGGCCGGGTTGCCGTCTTCGAGCATCTTGCGGTACTCGGCAATACCGTCGGCGGCCGACTTGGTTTGCGCATTGGCCGCCAAGGACAGCATCAATGCACTCGCCATCAGGATTGATTTCATGGCTGTTGCCCCGTTCGGCTGGGTCAGGAAACCGTTGCTTCGTCAGTCCGCTTGTCACCCCGGTTGTCAACCCAGGACACGCTGATCTTGTCGCCGGCCTTCGCGCCCTTGACCACGAACTGCATGAACGGGTTCTTCGAGACCGCCGGCCCCCATTGGGCGGTCATCACGGTCTTGCCGTTGTGTTGGGCCGTCACGTCTTGGATGTGCCAGGCCGGAATGACTTTGCCTGCCGAATCCTTGCGCTGGCCGGTTTCCATCTCGTGGCTCATCAACACACGAACGGTGGCTTTGTCGCCGGCCACTTGGGCGCGGATGCGCATCGGATCTGCCATGTTGATCTCCTTGATCGAATATCGACGGATGAAAGAAACGGGAAGACTCAGCCGCCACAGCCGCCGAGCGTGACCTTGACCTCTTTTTGCGCAAAAAACACCTTGCCGTCGTTCATCATTGCCACGGCATAGACATTCGACGATTGGCCCATCTTCACGCGCGTGGAAATGTTGGGCTCGATCGAATCGGTGACCTCGAACATCGCCGCCAACAGCGACGGGTTCTTTTCCACCAGCACCAGCAGGCGCTTGACACCGGGCAGCGAGCTGGCAGCGCCGATCGGCACCACCGCGCCGTTCTCGGCGATGTCCGGGCCGGTGATAGCCACGTCCTTGCTCTCGGCGGGCATGCCGACGCCCAGCGACTTCATCAAGTCGGACATGGTCTTGGCGGCAAAGGCGGCGCTGTTGTAGCCGCCGGCCTGCGCCTGCACCCAGCCCGGCATCGCGCCTGCGGCAGCCAGCATCGCGGCAAGCCTGGCCGAATGGGAAAGCATCTCTCGACGGGTTTGCATTTCAATCTCCTTGCTTGATCCAAACATGCTAGTTTGCGTTCGCGGCGCACGGAATACGGAAGACTCCGTAGTCGGTGTTGCGGGCGCTTCTTGCCCAGCCGGCTATTTCTTCATGCCGCCGGCCAGCCATTGGGCGATGGTTCTTGCATCGGCCTCGCTCAGTGCCTGCGGCGGCATGGCCATCTCGCCCCAGGCGCCGGAACCGCCGGCCTTGATTTTGCCCGCAATGTAATCGACCGCATCGGCACGGCCGGCGTACTTTTTCGACACCTCGCGGAAGCTGGGGCCGACCAGCTTGTTTTCCAGGCCGTGGCAGGCAACACAGCTCAATTTCTGCGCCAACGCAACAGCACTTACCGGCGCGGCCGCGGCGGCCGCCCGTGGCGCCGGCCCGCCGGTATCGGTGCCCCTTTGCGCACCGACCGCGCGATTTTGTTCGGCCAGGTTGCCGTGCGCATCGCGCGCAAAGTCGGGCAAAAAGGAGGCCAGTTTCGCCTCGCCCGCGCAGTCCTTCATGCAGGCAGCGGCCATCACGTCGGGCCTACGCCGGCCCATGCGCGCGTCGGGCCACAAGGCGTGCGCAGTCGTCGTGCCATGGCGGTTGGGCAGCAGCTTCTGTACGTTGGCGATATTGCCGTCCGACAAGATGAAGTCGTCGGGCACAACGCCACCCAGGTTGAGGATGTAGGCCGTGACGCCATAAACTTCTTCGATGGACAGCGATTTGGGCTGCGTCCAGGGCATTGCGCGGTTGATGTAGTCCCACAGCGTCGAGACCGTGGACACCTTCATCAGGGTCGTTCGCCCCGGGAACGCCGCGTCGTTCAAGCGCGCCACGCGACCGGTCTTGACGTCGTCCTGGGTCGTGCCGCCGACGATCGGCGCAAAAACTTCGTTGCTCTCGCCGAAGATGCCGTGGCACGAGGCACATTGGCTTTCCCACACCTGCATGCCCTTGGCGACGCTGCCGGAGCCCTTGGGCAAACCCTTGAAGTCGGGCCGCACGTCGATGTCCCATGCCGCAATTTCCTTGGGCATAGCGGCGCGACCGATACCGGGGTAGGCACTCGTTTGAGCCCCGGCCGCGCCGGCCGCCAACAGCATCGACGCCAGCAGCAGGGCTGGCGTCAATTTACGAAAGCTGGACATTCTTCACCTCGCCGCTGTCCTGAACCAGCCAGGTCTGGATGGCGTTGTTGTGATAGATCGAGCGCGAGCCGCGGACCGCGCGCAATTGTTTGTAGGTCGGCTGCACATAGCCGGTGTCGTCGATGGCCCGGCTTTGCACCAGCGCGGCCTTGCCGTCCCAGACCCAATCCATGTTGAAGCGGGTCAGGCACTTGGCCATCACCGGCCCTTCGAGCCGCGCGCTGCGCCAGTTGCGCCCACCATCGACCGAGACATCGACGCGCCTGACTTTGCCGCGGCCGGACCAGGCCAGGCCGCTGATGTTGTAGTAGCCCTTGTCGAGCAGCACTTGGCCACCCGAGGGCGTGGTGACCACGCTCTTGCACTCCTGCGTGCTCGAATACTGGCGGTGCAGACCGCCTGGCATCAGATCAACATAATGGATCGTCTCATCCTTGCTGCCGTAGGGCTGGTCGCCGACCTCGATGCGGCGCAGGTATTTGACCCAGCTCACACCCTGCACACCGGGCACGACCAGGCGCAGCGGGTAGCCCTGTTCGGGGCGCAGCATTTCGCCGTTCTGGCCGTAGGCCACGAGGACTTCGCCACTCTCCACCAGAGCCATCGGCAGCGTGCGCGTCATCGACGCGCCGTCGGCGCCTTCGCCGAGCACGAAGCGGGCGCGTTTGTAATCGACGCCGGCCATGTCGAGCAGCAGCTTCAGCGGCACCCCGGTGAATTCGCTGCAGCTGAGCATGCCGTGGCTGTACTGGCAAGTCGGCACCGCAACATTGCCCCACTCCATGCCACTGTTGGCACCGCATTCGATGAAGTGGAACCGGCTCACCGAGGGCAGGCGCATCAACTCGTCCATCGTGAAGACCATCGGCTTGCGCATGATCCGGTCGTCCGAGCCGTTGAGCATCAGGCGGTGCCTGGACGGATCGATGTCCCACCAGCCCTGGTGGTGGCGCTCGAAATGCAGGCCGCTGGGCGTGACGATGCCGAACAGTGATTGCAGCGGCGCGAACGACACCGACGACTGCGTCGTCTGCGTCAGCCCGGGGCTGCGGCGGCGCTGGACATTGGCTTCGTACTTGGACGGTTTGCCGTAGCCGTCGGTGGCCACCGGTTGGCCCAGGCCCTTGCTGTGCTCGGGCAGCTCGAGGATGTTGGCGTCGCCGCCCGTCGGCGGCACCGGGTTGCCGGCGGCTCGGGCAAGCGGGACTGCGGCGGCGGCGCCGGCCGCCGCAAAGGCATTGCGAATAAAGTCGCGGCGGCCTTTCCTCGCCTCGCTGAAAACCTGGCGGACACCCGCCGGATCGAGAAAGTTCTCCGGCGCCTTGCGCAGGCGCCCGGCGCTCTGGTGCTGGGAATCCACTCGCGTCTCCTGGTGAATGATGGGCTCGATCAGCACCCGCCCGGCGCCGCCCGCGATTTTGCGCCGCGCCGGCCTTGCTCCGCGCAAACCGACTCGCAAAGGGTCAGCGTATGGGCGTTGACAGCAGCGAGAAAATCTCCGCCGCCCGCTCGAAAACGCGATTGGGAAGCTTGGCGGCCATCGAGTTGTTTATCCGGATATCCGAGTACACGCATATTAAAGCTCGAGGAACTTGATCTCATGCGTGGAAACCCGCAGCACCGTCAACAAACGCCCGATCGCGGGCGCCGCCCGCCGGCCCTAGACTGCATGATCGGCCCGACGAAAATGCTTCCAATGCCGGCGCGCCCGCTACATGACTCCACCGCAACGCCGCTGCCGCAGGCCGGCCATCCGCAGAATCTCTATGGCCGGGCAATCTCGTGACGCAAGCGCGTAGTGCCGGCTCCAGGCTGCTGTTGCTGTTGCTGTTGCTGTTGCTGTTGCTGTTGCTGTTGCTGTTGCTG
>CADEDE010000092.1 GCA_902825995.1 uncultured Burkholderiales bacterium | reverse complement strand
TGAGCAGGAATGAGCATGAATAATACGTTAGCGCTTATGCCCCGAGGGGGCGCTCCGTCGGCTCGGGCGCGGCCCGGCGCCGACTGAGCAAGAGGCTGAGAGTCTTTCGACCATGCGCATTTCGGAAACCTCGATCCGTCGTCCGGTGCTGGCCAGCGTGATGTCGCTGATGATCGTGCTGGTCGGCGCGGTATCGTTCAACCAGCTCTCGGTGCGCGAATACCCGCGCATCGACGAGCCGCTGGTGACGGTCAGTACGCGCCTGGTCGGGGCCTCGTCTGAAGTCATCGAGTCGCAGGTCACCAAGCCACTCGAAGATTCGATCGCCGGCATCGACGGCGTCGATATCCTGACCTCGATCTCGCGCTCCGAGCAGAGTCAGATCACGGTGCGCTTCAAGCTGAGCAAGCCGCCCGAGTCGGCCGCTGCCGACGTGCGCGACCGCGTCGGACGCGTGCGCGGGCGCCTGCCCGAGAGCGCCGACGAGCCGGTGGTGAGCAAGGTCGAGGCCGACGCCACGCCGGTGATCTGGCTGGCCTTCACCAGCGAGACGATGAGCCCGCTCGAAGTCACCGACGTCATCAACCGTATCGTCAAGCCGCGCCTGCAGACCATCCCCGGCGTGGCCGACGTGCAGATCGGCGGCGATCGCAAATTCGCGATGCGCATCTGGCTCGACGCCGACAAGCTCGCCGCCTACCGCCTCACGGTACAGGATGTCGAAGAGGCCCTGCGCCGGCAAAACCTCGAGGTGCCGGCCGGGCGCATCGAAAGCCAGCAGCGCGAATTCAGCGTCACCGCGCGCACCGATCTCAATACCGTGGCGCAGTTTGCCGACGTGACGCTCAAGCAGTCCGGCGGCTATAGCGTGCGCCTCGCCGACGTGGCACGCATCGAGCAGGCGGCGGCCAGCGAGCGCTCCTACGTGCGCCTGAACGGCGTGCCGTCGATTTCCACCGGCATCATCCGCAACGCCACCGCCAATCCGCTCGAAGTCTCGGCCGGCGTGCGCGCGGCGATGCCGCTGATCCAGCGCGACCTGCCGCCACAGTTGACGGTGGTGCAGGCCAACGATCTGTCTGTTTTCATCGACCGCTCGGTCAAATCGGTCTATCGCACCGTGGTCGAAGCCACTGCGCTGGTGGCGCTGGTGGTGTTTGTCTTCCTGCGCACGCTGCGTGCGTCGATCATCCCGCTGGTGACGATTCCGGTCAGCCTGATCGGCGCCTTTGCGCTGATGGCCGCGGCCGGCTTCACGGTCAATACATTGACGTTGTTGTCGCTGGTGCTGGCCATCGGCCTGGTCGTCGATGACGCGATCGTCGTGCTGGAAAACATCTACCGCCACATCGAAGCCGGCCTGGCGCCGTTCCAGGCTGCGTTGAAAGGCGCGAAGGAGATTGCGTTTGCGGTGGTGGCGATGACGCTGACGCTGGCGGCGGTCTTCGCGCCGCTGGCCTTCACGCCGGGGCGCACCGGGCGCCTGTTCGTCGAATTTGCGCTGACCCTGGCCGGCGCGGTGATTGTCTCGGGCTTCATTGCATTGACGCTGACGCCGATGCTGTGCAGCAAGCTGCTGCGCCACAACCCGAAGCCGGGCCTGTTCGACCGCGGCATGGAGCGCGTGCTCGTGGCCATGACGCGCGGCTACAGCCGCCTGCTCGCCTGGGTGCTCGACCACCGCTGGGTCGTGCTGCTGGTGATGATCGCCAGCGCCGCCGGCAGCGCGACCCTGTTCATGACCGCGAAGAGCGAACTCGCGCCGCTCGAGGACCGTGGTGTGATCTTCATGCCGCTGACTGCGCCCGACGGCGCCACGCTCGACTACACCCGCCGCTACGCCGACGCCGTGAACCGCATCGCCGCCAGCTACGACGAGATCGACCGCATCTTCATCTTTGCTGGCTTTCCTTCGGTGGCACAGGGCACGATCATCCTGCGCGCGCGCGACTGGAGCGAACGCCAGCGCACGACGCTGGACATCGCACGCGACCTGCAACCCAAACTTGCCGCGCTGCCCGGCGTGACCGTCTTCCCGGTCACGCCGCCGAGCCTGGGCCAGGGCTTTCGCGAGCGGCCGATCAATTTCGTCGTCCTCACCAACGACAGCTATGAAAACCTGCAGCGCGCGACCCAGCGCATCGTCGCCGAGATGGCCAAGAACCCCGGTTTCGTTCAGCCCGATACCGACCTGCGCCTGAACAAGCCGGAGATCTTCATCGAGGTCGATCGCGCCCGCGCCGCCGATATCGGCGTGCCGGTCGATCAGGTCGCGCGCACGCTGGAAACCATGCTCGGCGGGCGCGTCGTCACGCGCTACAAACGCGACGCTGACCAATACGACGTGATCGTGCAGACCCTGGCCCCGGGCCGCACCACGCCCGAAGATATCGACAAGCTGTTCGTGCGCGGACGCGGCGAGACGATGATTCCGCTGTCCTCCCTGGTCACCGTGCGCGAGGCCGTGGCGCCGCGCGAGCTGAACCACTTCAACCAGCGCCGCGCGGTGGCCATCACCGCCAATCTGGCGCCGGGCTATGCGCTGGGCGAGGCGCTGCAATTCATGGACGCCACGGCGGCGAAAGTACTCGAACCCGGCTATGCCACCGAACTCAACGGCGTCAGCCGCGAATTCCGCGCCTCGAGCGGCGCCCTCGGCCTGGTCTTCGTACTGGCGCTGGTGTTCATCTTCCTGGTGCTGGCGGCGCAGTTCGAGAGCTTCGTCGATCCCTTCATCATCCTGCTGTCGGTGCCCTTGTCGATGGTCGGCGCGCTGGGCGCGCTGCACCTGTCGGGCGGCACGCTCAACGTCTATTCGCAGATCGGCCTGATCACGCTGGTCGGCCTGATCACCAAGCACGGCATCCTGATCGTCGAGTTCAGCAACCAGTTGCGCCAGCAGGGCCGCGACGTTCGCGAGGCCGTGACCGAGGCGGCCAGCCTGCGCCTGCGCCCGATCCTGATGACCACCGGTGCGATGGTGCTCGGCGCGCTGCCGCTGGCCCTGGCCAGTGGCGCCGGCGCCGAAAGCCGCCAGCAGATCGGCTGGGTCATCGTCGGCGGCATGAGCGTGGGCACGCTGCTGACGATCTTCGTCGTGCCGACGGTCTATACCTGGCTGGCGCGCCGCCGCATCCCGGGCGAGATCACGGAACGCGCGATCGACGAGGCGGTTGCAGCCCAGTAGCTGAATCGCCGACGCTTCAGACCAGACCGTCGAACGGAATCACCTCCACCTCGTCGCCGACGGCCACATCGCCCTGTTCGTGGTGCAGCAGCACCATGCCGTTGGCCGCACTCATCGATGACAGGATGCCCGAGCCCTGGCTACCGGTAATGGCCACTTGCCAGCGGCCCTCGGCGCTGCGGCCGACGATGGCGCGCTGGTATTCGGTGCGACCGGGTTTTTTGCGCAGCGGCGTGGTGCAGGCCGCGCGCAGCAACGCAAGCGGCTCGACGGCGGCGCCGCTCATCGCGCGCAGCGCGTCGCGCACGAAGGCGTAGAAGGTGACCATCACCGCGACCGGGTTGCCGGGTAGGCCGAACAGGATGGCCTCACCAATTCTTCCGATCGCCATCGGACGCCCCGGCCGCATGGCGATGCGCCAGAACAGCACCTCGCCCAACTCGGCCATGATTTGTTTGGTGTGGTCGGCCTCGCCGACGCTGACGCCGCCCGAGGTGATGACGGCATCGGCGCTGGCGGCGGCTTCGCTGAAGGCGGCGCGCAGGGCCGCGGGTTCGTCGCGCACGACGCCGAGGTCGATGACCTCGCAGCCCAGGCGCTGCAGCATGGCCCAGATCGTATAGCGGTTGCTGTCATAGACGCAGCCGGCATCGAGCGGCTCGCCGATCGAGCGCAATTCATCGCCGGTGGAGAAGAAGGCCACGCGCAGCTTGCGAAACACCGGCACTTCGGCGCGGCCGAGCGAGGCCAGCAGGCCGAGGTCGGCCGGGCGCAGCAGGCGGCCGGCGCGCAACGCGGCGCAACCGCGGGCCAGGTCTTCGCCGGCCAGGCGGCGGTTGTCACCGGTACGCACCGCGCCGGCGGGAATGCGCAGCATGTCGCCGGCGGTCTTGGTGAACTCCTGCGGCACGACGGTATCGAGGCCCGCCGGCATCACCGCACCGGTCATGATGCGCACGCAATGGGCCGGTGGCACGGCAGCGTCGAAGGCCTGGCCGGCCAAGCCGGTGCCGGCGATCGTCAGCACGGTCTCGCCATCGGCGGCCAGCTCGCTGCCACGCAGCGCATAGCCGTCCATCGCGGAGTTGTCATGTGAAGGCACGTCGATCGGCGAAACGATATCGTGGGCCAGCACGCGGCCCAGGCTGGAACGCAGGGCGACGCTTTCAACGGTACCGATCTTCGGCACCAGGCGGCCGATGAACTCCTGGGCCTTTTCGACCGGCAGGGCGTTCGGGTCGTAGCCGCTGACGCAGGCAGCGATCTGTTCGAGGGTCTGCATGTTCATCGGAGGTTCAGCTGCTGCAGTTGCGCCAACTCGGCGGCGGTGTTGGCGTTGAAGAAGGCGCTGGCGTCGTCGAAGCGAACCGCGGCTGCATGGTGTTGCGCGAACCAGCGGTCGATCTTGTGGCCGCCGCCGTGCAGGAAGGCGACCAGGCTTTCCGACAGTGCACACTTCATCAGGCAGAACACCGGTTGGCGCTGCTCGCGGCCGTCTTCGAGCGTGACGGCGTAGGCCAGGTCGGCATTCTGTGCATCGAGCGCCGCGGCCAGGCGCCCAGCCAGGTCAGCGGGGAAATTCGGCGTGTCGCAGGGCACGGTGAGCATCAGGGGCGTTTCGCAATGTTCCAGGCCGGCCAGGAAACCGGCCAGCGGCCCCGCGTACTCGCCGACCGGATCCGGCCACACCGGTACGCCGAAGGACTCGTAGGCGCCGAGGTTGCGGTTGGCATTGACCATCACGTGACCGACCTGTCGGCCCAGGCGCAGCAAGGCGTGCAATGCGAGCGCCATGCCGTGGTGGTTTTGCAGGCCCTTGTCGACGCCGCCCATGCGGCTGCCGCGGCCGCCGGCGAGGATCAGGCCGGTAATCTGGTCTGCCGAGATCATCGCGCTTGGGGCCAAGCGGCCACCGCGGATCCGGCTTTGCTGGTCCGCTGGTGGCATCCCCTCGGGGGGCGCGAAAGAAGTGAGCCTGGGGTCGTCATTCATCCTCCGATGTAGTGCATTTCGACCCTGCGCTCGCCGCTGCCGGCGGGTGTTATGCCGCTGCCCCGGATTTCGGAATATCGGTCGGCGCGGCCGGCCCAGATGCCGGCGACCGCGCCGCTGAGTTCGGCGTCGCTGGCGCCGGCGTCGCGAATCAGGTGGCGCAGGTCGTGCCCCTGGGTCGCGAAAAGGCAGAGGTACAGGCGGCCTTCGGTCGAAAGCCGCGCACGGTTGCAGTCGCGGCAAAAAGCCTGTGTGACACTGGAAATCACGCCGACTTCGCCGTTGCCATCCCGGTAGCGCCAACGCTGGGCCGTTTCGCCGGCCGCCTGGGCCTCGAGCGGCTCGAGCGGGAATACGGCGCCCAGGCGCTCGATCAGATCGGCCGAGGGCAGCACATGGTCCATGCGCCAGCCGTTGGTGCTGCCGACATCCATGTACTCGATGAAGCGCAGCACGGCGCGACCGCCGTAGTGGTCGCGGAAATGGCGCGCCATGGGCACGATCTGGCCCTCATTGGTGCCGCGTTTGACGACCATATTGACCTTGACCGGGCCGAGTCCCGCCGCGAGCACTGCGTCGATGCCGGCGAGCACGTCGGCAACCGGAAAATCGACGTCGTTCATGCGCCGGAAAATCGCATCGTCGAGGGCATCCAGGCTCACCGTCACGCGGCGCAGGCCGGCCGCGTGCAGCGCCTCGGCCTTGCGCGCCAGCAGGGAGCCGTTGGTGGTCAGCGTGAGGTCGAGCCCCAGGCCGCCGGGTGTGCGCAATTGCGCCAGCATCGCCACCAGCGTTTCGAGGTGCCGGCGCAGCAGGGGCTCGCCGCCGGTGAGGCGGATCTTCTGCACGCCGTGGGCCACGAAGACCCGCGCCAGGCGCGTGATTTCCTCGAAGCTGAGCAGTGAAGTCTGCGGCAGGAAGGCGTAGTCGCGGTCGAAGATTTCCTTGGGCATGCAGTAGCTGCAGCGGAAATTGCAGCGGTCGGTCACCGAAATGCGCAGGTCGCGCAATGGCCGGCCGAGGGCGTCGCTGAGTTGGCCGCTGGCCGGTCGCAGCGTGGCCGGTATCGGCGGCACGGCGGCACGGTAGCGCAGGTCGGCAATCGGGATGACGCTGGAAGGAGTCGAGGCTTCGCCCATGCGGCGATTGTGCCGCGGGGTTCAGGAGCCGGATTGCAGCAGGGTCGATTCGGGGGCCACCGGCCTATCGGCGGCGGCGGCGCGCCGGGCGCCGGTGAAGCGTTGCGCCCAGTAGGCGTAGCGCATATTTTCGATGCGCACCTCGCTGCCACTGCGCGGTGCGTGGATGAAGCGGCCGTCGCCGATATAGATGCCGACGTGCGAGAAGGTGCGCTGCAAAGTATTGAAGAAAACCAGGTCGCCGGGGCGCAATTCGGCCTTGTCGATGCTGACCAGGCTCTTGGCGCCGGCCTGGTCATCGGCCTGGCGCGGCAGCACCAGGCCCAGGCCCAGCTCGAAGATGTGGCGGGTGAAACCGCTGCAGTCGAAGCCGCTTTCAAAGGTATTGCCGCCGCGCCGGTAGGGCACGCCGACGAAATTCATCGCCGCGATGACCATTTCGGCGGCGCGGTCGCGCAAACTGCCAGTCGGTGCGGGCGTGGCTGGCATGGCACCGCGCTCGGCCAGCACGGCGTTCAAGGGGTCGAACGGCGGCTCGGGTGCGGCCCAAGTCGAGGAAGATCCGAGCATGATGGCCAGCAGCCACGTGCCGCAACGGGGCGTCCGACCTGGGTGCTTGTGGCTATGGACCGGGTGCATGGCTCTCAGCGTAGCATGCTGTGGATCGCAATGGTCGGTAAAAACCCCCTGCATTTTCAACAGGTTGTGGCGCCAATTGCAGGTGAGTTCGAGAATCCGTCGTCAGCCACCTGTCAGTCCAAGCGACTGCAATCCCGGGCATTCGAAGCGGAGGCAGCAGGCATGTTCAGGGCCCTGGTTTTGCACAAGGATGATGCCGGTTTTCATGGCGGCGTCGTCGCGGCCGGCGGGCTGGAGCAGGGGGCAGACCTGCCGGGCACGGTGATGCCCTTCATCCTGCGCGGCGTGACGCTGGCCGGCATTGACAGCGTGATGGCGCCGCTGGTCCAACGCGAAATGGCCTGGCAGCGGCTGGCGCGCGACCTCGATTTGGCCCTGCTCGAACGCATCAGCTGCAGCAAAGTACAAGCGGAGACAAGGCCATGAGCTACGCCGAGTTCTATCGCCGCTCGATGGATGACCGCGACGCCTTCTGGGCCGAGCAGGCCAGGCTGATCGATTGGCATACCCCGTTTATCCAGGTTTGCGACTACAGCAAGCCGCCATTCGCGCGCTGGTTTGTCGGCGGTACGACGAACCTGTGCCACAACGCGGTCGATCGCCACCTGGCTGCACGGCCGAACCAGAACGCCTTGATCTGGGCTTCGACCGAAGTCGATCGGGAGCAGACCTACAGCTTCGCCCAACTGCACGCCGAAGTGCAGTGCATGGCGGCGGTGCTGTTGTCGCTCGGCGTGCAGACCGGCGACCGCGTGCTGATCTATATGCCAATGATTCCGGAGGCGGTTTTCGCGATGCTCGCCTGCGCGCGGATCGGAGCGATCCATTCGGTCGTCTTCGGCGGCTTTGCCAGCGTCAGCTTGGGCCAACGCATCGACGACGCCGAGCCGAAAGTCATCGTCAGTGCAGACGCCGGCAGCCGCGCCGGCCAGGTGCTGGCCTACAAGCCGCTGCTCGACGAAGCGATCCGCCTCGCATCGCACCAACCCACCAAGGTGTTGCTGATCGACCGTGGCCTGGCGCCGATGGAGCGCGTGCCCGGCCGCGATGCCGACTACGCTGCGCTGCGCCAGCGGCATCTCGATGCGACCGTGCCCTGCACCTGGCTCGAATCGACGCAGCCGAGCTATACGCTCTATACCAGCGGCACCACCGGCAAGCCCAAGGGCGTGCAGCGCGATACCGGCGGCCACGCCGTGGCGCTGGCCGCGAGCATGAAGCACATCTTCTGCGGCCGGCCGGGCGAAACCTATTTCGCCACCAGCGATATCGGCTGGGTGGTCGGCCACAGCTATATCGTTTATGGCCCGCTGATCGCCGGCATGGCGACGATCCTCTATGAAGGCCTGCCGATCCGGCCCGACGCGGCGATCTGGTGGAGCCTGGTCGAGAAGTACAAGGTCAGCGTGATGTTCAGCGCGCCGACCGCTGTGCGCGTGCTGAAAAAGCAGGATCCCGCCGCGCTCACGAAGCACGACATCTCTTCGCTGCGCACGCTGTTTCTCGCTGGCGAGCCGCTGGATGAAACCACCGCCAAGTGGATCGCCGATGCGTTGGGCAAGCCGATCGTCGACAACTACTGGCAGACCGAAACCGGCTGGCCGATCCTGGCCATCGCCAACGGCGTCGAGCGCGCGCCGAGCAAATTCGGCTCGCCGGGCGTGCCCATGTACGGCTACGACGTCAAGCTGCTCGACGAGAACACCGGCGAAGAATTGAAAGGCGCGAACCAGAAGGGCGTGGTCGCCATCGAAGGTCCGCTGCCGCCGGGCTGCATGCAGACCGTGTGGCGCGACGATGCGCGCTTCGTCAAGACCTACTGGTCGAGTATCCCCGGCCGTCAAATCTATTCCACCTTCGATTGGGGCATCCGCGACGAAGACGGCTACTACTTCATCCTCGGCCGCACCGACGATGTGATCAATGTCGCCGGGCACCGCCTGGGCACGCGCGAAATCGAAGAGAGCATTTCGAGCCACCCGAACGTGGCCGAGGTGGCGGTGGTCGGGGTGGCCGATCCGCTCAAGGGCCAAGTGGCGATGGCTTTCGCGATCTTGAAGGATCCCTCGAAAGCGGCGACGCCGGACGACGAGCTGAGGCACGAAGGCGAGATCATGAAACTGGTCGATGACCAGCTCGGCGCCGTGGCCCGCCCATCGCGCGTGCGCTTCGTCGGCGTGTTGCCGAAAACCCGCTCGGGCAAACTGCTGCGCCGCGCCATCCAGGCGGCGTGCGAAGGCCGCGATCCAGGCGACCTGACGACTATCGAAGACCCCGGCGCGCTACAGCAGATCAGGAACCTGGTCGCGCGCTGAGGGTTTGCGCGCTGAACCGTGGCATGCGGCGCGATCGATTCGGCAGAGTAGGGCGCTACTTCACGCGCCACACCGTCAAGTCAGCCCGCAGGCTCGGGCTGTTTGCAGATCCGTAGCAGCGCAGGGCGGCCATCCTGACCAGCTCGCGTGGCATCGATCGCACGTTTTCTCGCGGCGCCCTCGCGAGGTCTGCCTGCAGCCGCGCGGTCGCTGTCCAGCTCGGAGAGGCCGGAAGGGCATAAGCGCTAACTTAGTATGACTCATCCTGCTATGCTCCGCACCGCCACGGGAAAGGGGCGGTCATGGACGAGTCGTTTGAGATCGAGGACGCCGAAGATGTCGGCGCCGATTCAAATCTGAGCCACCGTGCCGACTCAATATTGAGCCAGGG
>CADEDE010000091.1 GCA_902825995.1 uncultured Burkholderiales bacterium | reverse complement strand
TGATCTGGTGCGAAACCGGCAAGCCCGACCTGGCCTTCGCCAAGGCCTTCGCCGATGCGATCCATGCCAGGTTCCCGGGCAAGCTGCTGGCCTACAACTGCAGCCCCAGCTTCAACTGGAAGAAGCATCTCGACGACGCGACGATCGCCAAGTTCCAGCGCGAACTCGGCGCCATGGGCTACAAGTTCCAGTTCATCACGCTGGCCGGCTTCCACAGCCTCAACCACGCGATGTTCGAGCTGGCCCACGGCTATGCGCGCAACGGCATGAGCGCCTTTGTCGAACTGCAGGAGAAGGAATTCGCTGCCGCCGAGCGTGGCTTCACTGCGGTGAAGCATCAGCGTGAGGTCGGCACCGGCTACTTCGATGCGGTCGCCACCACCATCGAACGCCAGGCTTCAACGGCGGCGCTGAAGGGTTCGACCGAGGACGCGCAGTTCTTCGAGGTGCGCGCGTAGGCGCAAACACTCGGCGGGGATCCTTTTCCCTGGGCTGCTTACCAGTTGTGAATCTCGGGGTTCACGTAGGTGAACTCATTGGGCACAGTGAGATTGGAGTACGAGAACGACAGGCTGACATCGAGCGACGTCACCTGATGCCACCAACCCAGGGGCAGGAATACGGTTTCGCCGGGCTCGGCGATCACTTCGAGCACCTGCGCCTTGGCGAAATCCGGGTAGCGCTGCAGGTCGGGGCGGTCGAGGTCGATCGGGCTGAAGACGTTGTTGCAGTTGTACAGGTGCGCGATCTGCAGCGGCGAGATAAAACGCCAGCGCTTGCGCCCGACCACTTGGGTGTGGAACAGCATCAGCGTGTCGTGGTGCAGCGGTGTGACGGTGCCTGCCGGGCCGAACCAGAACGATGAGCGCGCCGCCAGATGCGCGCGGTCGCAGACCCGCGGCAAGCGGCCGATGTCGGCCAGCAGCGGCGCGAACTCGGGCCGGCGCAGGGCCTCGTTGTTGGCCGTCATGTAGTAGTCGTTGGTTGGGCCGCCCTTCAGCACCTGGTCAACAAACGCCGACAGCCGTGCAATCCGGCGGTGCGCCAGCTTGTTCTCCTCGAACTTCGGATCGGCGCTGCGTTCGGCCTGAATCTCTATGTCGAGGTGGCCGAAGCGCTGCTTCAGGTCGGCGGGCGACCAGCGCTGGGTGGCCGGCCAGTCGCGCGTCAGGTCGGTGATCACCAGCGGCCGACAGCCGCGCACGTATCGTTCGACGAACTCGTCCAGCGATGGCTCGGGCCGCTTCTCGACCACCGCGTAGTCGGGTGCGGAGAACCACAGCCGCTGCAGGTTCTCGAGCACCGACTCCAACTTGCGCTGCAATTGCTGGAAGCGCCGCGCGGCGAGGAACGCGGGGTCGTTTTCCATCTGCGCGATCGCTGCCGCACTGGCACGAGTATCGAGCCCGGCGCCGGCCATCGTCGCCAGCATCGATTCCGGCGTGCAGTTGCGCAGGCGGTTTTCGGCAATCCATTGGCGCCAGCCGGCGTCGATGGCGGCCGGCGCGCAAGGCAGGGGGCGGGGCGCGGGGGGGATGGACATGCTGGCGGTGCGAACTTGTCAGTGCCATTCAAAGCGAAGTTTCGAGTATCGCCCTGTAATCGTTGCGCGTGGCAAGGCGCGGGTTGGTCTTGCACATCGCAGCCCGCCCGCCTCATCGCCTGCGCCATGCGTTACAGGCGCCGCTCGCGCTCGGGGATGGCAGGCGGCGCGGCGAGCCACCAATCGAGTGCGGCGGCGGGTCGGTACAGGAATTCATCGCGGTTTGGCCGCGATCACCAGCGGATAGCGTGGATGCCGGTTGAGCGCAAGTGCGATCAGGCACACGGCACGAACACCTCGCCGTGGCGTTCGCCGATGACCCATGCAGCAAGCTGCTCGCGTGCCATGCGTTCGATGTTGCGCTGTCAGCCGGCAGTCACGCCATCGGCATGGGCATAGGCTTCCATCAGCGTCAGCAGCTTGGGGTCGTCTTCAGCACGCCGACTCAGCGCGCATGCCAGACCCGGCATCAGCTCCTGCGGCGCGGGTGTGGAAAATCCGCACCGCGGCGATCACGGCCGCACGCGGTAGTCAACCAAGCCCTGCGCAACGCCGGGTCTCACGCGGTGGCTTCGATCGGCACCGGGTAGGGCTGCTGGGCCAAGCGGTGCAGCAGCGGGCCATCGGGCGCACCCAGGTGCAGCGTGCCGGCCTCGAGGGCCGCCAGCTTGACCTCGACCAGCGCGCGGTGCGAGCCGGCCAGAGACGCCGCGTTGACGACCATGCCGGCGGGCTGCTCGGCATCGTTGCTGTGAAACACCTCCCGTCCGGGCGGCGCGGCGGCGTCGCTCGAGAATACGAAGGCGCGGCGCTTCACGGTGCCGCGGTACTGGCTGCGCGCGACGATCTCCTGGCCGGGGTAACAGTCCTTCTGGAAATTCACGCCGCCAACCAACTCGAAATTCACCATCTGCGGCACGAATTGCTCGGCGGTGGCGCCAACGATGCGCGCCACGCCGCTAGTGACCTCGAGCCATGACCAGGCTTCGGGCGACAGCGCCGGCAGCGGCAGTGGCGGTGCGTCGTTCGGCGCGGCCAGCAGGTAGCGGGCCAGGCCCGCGCTGTCGGGCAGATGCAGCACCTGCGCGCCGGCGGCGTCGTTGCGCTGCCAAACCGACATTGGCGCGTTGGTGCCGAGCCAGTCCGTCGCGGCGCGTCCAGCCAGACCATACAGCGCCACCGATGCCGTGGCATCGCTCAGCTTGCATTTCGCGCGCAAGATGAACATCGACAGGCGTTTGAGCGTCGCAAGCAGCACATCGGCGCTACAGGCCAGCAGCAGTTCGTCGGTACCGGTTCGCCAAACGATCAGGCTGGCGAGCAGCCGGCCCTTGGCCGTGCAATAGCCGGCCAGGCGCGCGCTGTGTTGATTCAACTGTTGCACGTCCTGCGTCAGCTGGCCGTGGAGGAAACTGGCGGCATCGGCGCCCTGTGCACGGATCACACCCCAGTCGGCCAGGCGCACAACGCCCTGCAAGGGTTCGACACCAGGTTCGTTCATAGGCCAATTATCATGGCGTGAATATGAACTTGACGCTGGTGGGGTAATGCGCTGGCTGTTGCGTCTTCTGCTGCTTGGATTGCTGTCGGCGGGTGCCGCCGCAGGCGCTGCGTGGTGGTGGCTGCAACAACCCTTGCCGCTGGCCACGCCGGCTGTTGAAGTTTCGATCGAGCCCGGCCTGACGCCGCGCCGCGCGGCCGAGTTGTGGGTCGAGGCCGGCGTGCAGGTCTCGCCGCGCTGGCTTTACGAGTGGTTTCGCTGGTCGGGCCGCTCGCGCCAGATCCGCGCCGGCAGCTACGAGATCGAGACCGGCATCACGCCGCGACAGCTGCTCGACAAGATGGTGCGCGGCGATGAGGTGATGGAGACCGTGCGCATCGCAGAGGGCGGCAGCTTTGCGCAGCTGCGTGAGGCGCTGGAGCGTGCTCCGCATTTGAAGCCGGTTACGCGAGGACAGAGCGACGCACAGCTGATGACCGCCCTCGGCGAACCGACGCTGGCCCCGGAAGGGCGCTTCTTCCCCGACACCTACGCCTACAGCCGCGGCGTCAGCGATCTTACGGTGTTGAAACGCGCGCACGCCGCCATGCAACGCCGCCTGGTCAGCGCCTGGGCCGAGCGCGCGGCCGATTCGCCGCTGAAATCGATGGAGGAAGCCTTGATCCTGGCCTCGATCGTCGAGAAGGAAACAGGTCACGACGCCGACCGCGCGATGGTCGCAGGCGTGTTCGCCAACCGGCTGCGCATCGGCATGCCGCTGCAAACCGACCCCACCGTGATCTACGGCCTGGGCGCGGCCTTCGACGGCAACTTGAGAAAACGCGACCTGCTCTCTGACACGCCCTACAACACCTATACGCGTCGCGGCCTGCCGCCGACACCGATTGCTCTGCCGGGCGCAGCATCGCTGCGGGCCGCGGTGCAGCCGGCCAAGACCCGCGCGCTGTACTTTGTTGCGCGCAGCGACGGTGGCGGTGGCAGTGTCTTCAGCGAGTCCTTGGCCGACCATAATCGCGCCGTCAACCAATTCCAGCGCGGCGGCAAGGTTGCGCCGTGACGCTCGCGTGACCCCAGGAATTTTCATCACCCTTGAAGGCATCGACGGCGCCGGCAAGTCTTCGCACATCGAAGGCCTGGCCGCATGGCTGCGCGAGCGCGGCCAGCGCGTGCTGGTGACGCGCGAGCCTGGCGGCACCGCACTGGCCGAGCGCCTGCGCGAGTTGGTGCTGCACGAGCCGATGGACGCGCTGACCGAAACCCTGCTCGTCTTTGCGGCCCGGCGCGACCATTTGCAGCAGGCGATCGAGCCGGCATTGGCGGCGGGCACCACGGTGCTCTGCGATCGTTTTACCGACGCGACCTTTGCGTACCAGGGCGGCGGTCGCGGCTTCGAGGTGGCGGTGCTGGCGCAACTGGAAGCCTGGGTTCAGCAGGGCCGCCAACCCGATCTGACGCTGTGGTTCGAGTTGGCGCCCGCAACAGCCGCCCAGCGCCGCGCCGCGGCGCGCGCACCCGACCGTTTCGAGCGCCAGGACGAGGCGTTCTTCGCCCGTGTGCAGGCCGGCTACGAACGGCGCTACGCGGCCGAGCCGCAGCGCTTTGTGCGCATTGACGCCGCGCAGGCGCGCGATGCGGTTTGGGCGCGGGTGGTGGCCGCCGTGCAGTCGCGGCTCGCGGCATGAGCGAACAGCAAGCCTTGTTGCCCTGGCTGGCCGCGCCACTCGCGCAGGGCTTGGCCTTGCGCGCACATGCCTTGCTGCTGCACGGCCCGGGCGCAGTCGGCCAGTTCGAGCTTGGCCTGGCCTTGGCCACCGGCTGGTTGTGCGAGGCCGACGACAGCACTTTGCGCCCCTGCGGCCACTGCGCCAGTTGCCACTTGATGGCCGCACACATGCATCCCGACTTTTACCTGCTGCTGCCCGACGCGCTGCGCGAGCCGCTCGGCTGGCATGGGGCGGACGAGGAGGGTGTCCGTGCGGGCAAGGCCAAGCCGAGCAAGGAGATCCGTGTCGAGCAGGTGCGCGCAGCTATCGATTGGGGGCACCAGACCATGTCCCGCGAGCGCGCCAAAGTAATGCTGATCCATCCGGCGCAGGCCATGAACCCGACCGCCGCAAACGCGCTGCTCAAGACGCTGGAGGAGCCGGCTGGCCGCTTGCGCCTGGTGCTCACCGCGCACGACCCCGAAGCCCTGCTGCCTACCGTGCGCAGCCGTTGCCAACGCCTGCCCCTGGATCGCCCGCCCGCGCCACGGGCGCTGGAGTGGCTCGCGACAGCCGGTGTGACGCGACCCGAGGTGTTGCTGGCGGCATCCGGCGGCCAGCCGCTCGAAGCCCTGGCGATGGCCACCGACGGCATCGACAGCGATGCCTGGGAGCAGTTCCCTGGTGCCGTGCGCCGCGGCCTCGCCGCGCTGGTGGCCGACTGGACCCTGGTGCGCCTGGTCGATGCCCTGCAAAAACTCTGCCACGATCTGATGTGCCTGCGGGCCGATGCCGCGCCGCGCTATTTCAGCGCTGCAGTTCTAGCGCCGCTGATGCAGCCGCGCGCGCCACCATGGCCGGCCCTGGCGCAGTGGGCGCAAGATCTGACGCGCGCCGCGGGCCACGACGAACACCCGTGGCATGCAGGCCTGCGTAGCGAGGCGCTGGTCGGGCAGGGCGCACGCCTGTGGCAAACGGCACGTTCTCGGCAGCCCGCGGCCAGCGGTCCATTGGATACACTCAGTGCCCGATGAGCGAAGCTGCAGCCCGTACCACACAAGCCAACGCGCCGGCGAATACGTCGGCGGGGCGGCCGAGCGTCATCCAGTTGGTATTCCGCGAGAAGGGTGCGTTGTACGCGGCCTATATCCCGCTGTTCGCCGAGGGTGGTCTGTTCGTGCCGACCATGCGCGACTACAAGCTCGGCGAAGACATTTACCTGCTGCTGTCGTTGCCCGAAGACCCGCAGCGCTACCCGGTGGCCGGCAAGGTCGGCTGGATCACACCGGCCAATGCGTCGGGCGGCCGTACCCAGGGCGTCGGCGTTCGCTTCCCCAGCGACGAGAAAACCCGCCTGCTCAAGCTACGCATCGAAGAGCTGCTCGGCACGTCGATCGAGTCGGCCAAGCCGACCCAGACCATCTGATCTTCCCCTGCTCCTTGGGGGCAGTCCGGCGCGCAGTAGGATGTACGTCGATTCCCATTGCCATCTCACGTTCGAAGGCCTGCACGAGCGCATCGACGACGTGCGCGCGGCCATGTTTGCGGCCGAGGTTGACCGCGCGCTGGTGATCTGCACTACGCTCGAAGAGTTCGACAGCGTGCATGCGCTGGCCCTGCGTTTCCCCAACTTCTGGGCCAGCGCGGGTGTGCACCCCGACAACGAGGGCATGCGCGAACCGACGCTGAATGACCTGCTCGAGCGCGCCGCGTTGCCGCGGGTCGTGGCCATCGGCGAAACCGGCCTCGATTACTACCGCCTGGGCCAGCGCAGCGTGGCCGACATGGCCTGGCAGCGCGAGCGCTTTCGCGTGCATATCCGCGCCGCACGAACCTGCGCCAAGCCGCTGGTGATCCATACCCGCAGCGCCAGCGCCGATACGCTGGCGATCCTGCGCGAGGAGGGCGGCGCCGCTGCCGGCGGCGTATTCCATTGCTTCACCGAAACCGCTGAAGTGGCCCGCGCGGCGCTCGATCTGGGTTTTTACATCTCGTTTTCGGGCATCCTGACTTTTCGCAATGCCCAGGATCTGCGCAATATCGCCGCCTTCGTACCGCTCGACCGCCTGCTTATCGAAACCGACAGCCCCTATCTGGCCCCGGTACCGTACCGTGGCAAGACCAACCAACCGGCCTATGTGCCCTTCGTCGCCAAACAGGTGGCTGCGCTCAAGTGCCTGTCGGACACTGCGGTCGCACGCGCCACCAGCGCCAATTTCGACCGACTCTTCAAGCCACAATCGTGACTAGAAAATACATTAAATTCACCATATATCTAGTTGTCGTATTGATGTTTTCTGGCTCGATGGCTGGTGCCTACGAAGATTTTTTCCGGGCGGTCAACCGGGACGACGGAGACACCGTGCGCACACTGGTGCAGCGCGGCCTGGATCCCAATTCGCGCAGTCCCGAGGGCCAGACCGCGCTGCACCTGGCACTGCGCGATCAGTCGCCACGCGTTGCCGAGGCGCTGTGGGCCAGCCCGGCGCTTGACGTCAACGTGGTCAACGAAAGTGGCGAGACAGCGCTGATGATGGCCGCGCTGCGTGGCGATCTGGGTTGGGCCCGGCGCCTGATCGAACGCGGTGCCAAAATCCACCAGGTCGGCTGGTCGCCGCTGCATTACGCCGCCACCGGCAGCGAACCGAAAATCGTCGCAATGCTGCTCGACCGCGGGGCGCCGATCGACGCACCGAGCCCGAACCGCAGCACGCCGCTGATGATGGCGGCGCGCTACGGCGCCGAGGCCAGCGTCGATTTGCTGCTGGCGCGCGGCGCAGACAGGCGTCTGCGCAACGATCTCGACCTCGACGCCAGCGCCTTTGCGAAGCTGGCCGGGCGGGAGTACCTGTTGCAGAGGCTCGACGCGGCGCCCCGATGACTTCGGGAATTGCGTTGTAAGGCACATTCCGACGCCACTTGTGGTGCGCGGCCGACTTCAACGCCGGGCGTTATCTGGCTAGAGTGAACTGCACCTGATTGGAGACCACACCATGCATGCCTCAAGCCACGCCGCGAATCCGTTCGACATGCTGATCAACCCTCAAGCGATCCTGGATGCGATCGAACATTCGACGCACCTTCAGGCACTCGATCGGAAAATATGTCGTCCTCTGGACAAGGTCTCCGCACCCCAACCGGTTCAAGGCGACGACGTCGCCGCATTCGACGCAGCGCTTGATCGTCAAAGTGGGCGTGGATCTCTTTGAATGAACGAGACGCGGTGACCATAGCCGGCTGGCTGGTTCCAGGCGGTGCGGCTTGTGCGGCACCAGTTACCGTTGACAATGTATAAGCCGACGACAGCTTATCCACAGCGGTTATCCACAGCCGGCGCAGCCAGAGCTCAAAAACGAAGCCCCGAGCCCCGATCTTGAGCAAGATCGAGCGATGCCAGGGCAGGGGCCACCCATAGGAGCTGCCCTCAAGAGGTGTTCCGTCAAATGCCCGGTCAATGAACCAGCCGGCCAGCGAACGCCGGGAGGCAGCAACATCGAACGAGGCGCGCATGGCCTCTAGGCGGGCTTCACAGCCCCGTGGCAGTGCTTCCACTTGACCGGGTAGCCCTGCGCATTCTTGGCCCCGCAGGGGCAGGGATCGTTGCGGCTGGCCGGCGCCTTGATCGACGGGGAAGGGTGCCGTGTTGCAGAAGTCGTGACCGGTGGCGCCAGGTCGGTGTAACCGTCCGCCCTGGTCCCGAGTGACCGCAGCGCGTACCGCGCGGTGGCCGAGCGACCGTCCAAGTAGTCCCGCAGGGCCACCGCAGCAAGGGCATTCAGCGAGATGCCCAGGCGAGCCGCCAGGGCGTCCGCCTCGGTTTTCAGCGCCTCGGGAAGCCGGAGAGTTGTCGCCGCCATTTTCGGATGATAGCAAATTGATGTCATGGTGCATTTTGGTTTCTCCTATGAAGAACGCCCCTTGCGATCAGTTGTGTCCTAGAGATAAATCTAGGCCGGGGTGGCCTTCGGCCACCCCACCCGGCTTCGCCGGGCGGGCATCGCCCGGCCTGGGGGGCGGCGCAGCGAGCTGCATCCGACCCCCAGGCCCTGCGCTGCCCGGCCTGTATTCGTGAATGGTGTTGATGAGCAGGCGACCCCAAGAACACAGCTTTTGAGGACGACGCTATCGACCAGCGAGGCTTGCGCCAGCCAGCGACCACGCGAGGACGGCCAGGCGCAAGGCGAGCACCGAAGGCCAGAAGGTGGAGGCTTCCGCCGCTTCGCGTGCTCCCATGGGGCGCCGCCCCATACCCCGCTTGAAGGTGTGTTTTAGCCATGACCAGGTGCGCGCAAGAGCGGGCCATTGGCCGCGCCGGTATCGCCGAGGGTCAGGACGTGCTGGAGCTCAGCCTCCAACTCGCGCACACGATCGGTCAGGGATCGAACGTACGACGCTGCGAGGATCGCGTCATTGGTGGCCCGCGTATGGACCTCTGAGTGGCCCCAACGCGTGAGCCAGAACAGCGCCAGGAGCGCCATCCGCGGCGGATAGCCGCCGTGATTCCAGCGGTACACCGTGCGCTCACTGACGCCCAGCGTGCGCGCGATCCGGTACGCCGGGGGGCACCCGAGGTCGTCCAAAATGAGCTGCCAAATTGGCAGTGTCCGGGGCGCGTTGTCCAACGAGAAAAAACGCATCTCCATAGCGGGCTACTCCCCGCCACGGCCATGTTGCACACGCGACAATGTATATTATGTTAACTATACGATCCAGGCTACAGCGATGGGCCGACCGGGTGCGCGAGCTTTGGAGCGCCCTCGCTATCGGGGAGTCAGCCGACAACAATCTCGAAAGCAAAACGACGTACGGGACAACAAAGCCCTAAGGAAGTGCTGCGCGCAAAGAATTTCGACATTGTTGGCGTGTTGGCGCCGACCGAAAACTGAGCCACTTATGAGGGTTGTGCCGACCCAAAAC
>CADEDE010000090.1 GCA_902825995.1 uncultured Burkholderiales bacterium | reverse complement strand
GCTCGCCGCCGAACAGCTTGATGGTGTCCATGGTCGCCATCGCCAGGCCGGCGCCATTGACCAGGCAGCCGATATTGCCGTCCAGCGAGATATAGCTCAAATCGAATTTGCTGGCCTCGACCTCGGCCGGGTCTTCTTCATCGAGGTCGCGGTAGGCGACGATTTCGGGATGACGGAAGAGCGCATTGGCGTCGAAGTTGAATTTTGCGTCGAGCGCCTTGATGGCGCCCGGCTTGCCGTCCTTGGGCCCTTCGAGGATCAGCGGGTTGATCTCGGCCAGGCTGGCGTCGCTTTCCATGTAGCAGCGGTAGAGTTTTTTCAGCACATCGACCGCTTGCGCCTGGCTGGCCGCGGGCACACCG
The DNA here is from genome assembly GCA_902825995.1 of uncultured Burkholderiales bacterium. Lineage (GTDB taxonomy): Bacteria > Pseudomonadota > Gammaproteobacteria > Burkholderiales > Burkholderiaceae_C > CADEEN01. The sequence goes on along the minus strand of CADEDE010000090.1, from coordinate 10,127 downwards.
ATGCCGGCGGCCAGCTGGTCGGCCTGCGCGTCGCTCAGGCCGACCAGAGGGTCGATGAAGACCTTGATGATCTTCTCGGGCGTGTCATGGGCCACCGTCTCGATGTCCATGCCGCCTTCGCTGCTGGCCATCATGGCCACGCTTTGCGTGGCACGGTCGGTCAGCGCCGCAACGTAGTACTCCTTCTGGATATCGGCGCCTTCTTCGATCAGCAGGCGGCGCACCTTTTGGCCCGCGGGCCCGGTCTGGTGCGTCTTCAACTGCATGCCGAGGATCTGACCGGCCAGTACTTTCACCTCATCGTGCGAGCGCGCCAGCTTGACGCCGCCGCCCTTGCCTCGCCCACCGGCATGGATCTGGGCCTTGACGACCCAGACCTGGCCGCCGAGTTTTTGCGCCGCCTCGCTGGCTTCGCGTACCGAGAAGGCGGGGTAGCCGCGCGGCACGGGCACGCCGAACTGGCGCAGGAGTTCCTTGCCTTGGTATTCGTGGATCTTCATGGGGCGTCGGACAGGCTTGTCGAGGGCCGGGCGCTCAGGCCCCCGGGGCGCGGCGCACTTTAGCATGGTGCATCGCACCAAACGCGCTGTGTCAGGCGTGCTCGTCAGGCTCCGATTCGCCGCTGCGAAGCACCCGCCGGATCACGTCGGCCGAGAAGCCGCGGCCGGCCAGAAAGCGCATTTGGCGTGCGCGCTCGACGGCGCTGCATGGCGGCGCGCTGCCGTCGGGCCGGCCGGCGAATTTGCGCGCCCACACGGCGCGGGCGCGCGCCAGTTCGCTGTCTTTCAGGCGCTCGGCGGTGGCCGCATCGAGCGACGCGCCAAGTCGGCCCAGCTCGTGCCGGATGCGCAGGTTGCCGTAGCGTGCGGCACGAGCGTTCACACGCGATTCGACGAAACGCTCATCGCTCAAATAGTGATTGGCGACCAGCCAGTCGAGCAGTGACTCAACCGCAGCCGCGGGGCCGGCAGCCGTTGTGCCAGCGCCGGCATCATCAGCCTGCTCGGCCGCACGCTGGCGTGCCAGCCGCAGCAGCTTGCGCTGCAACTCGACGCGGCTATGTTCACGCTGCGCCAGCCATTGCAGCGCGCGGGCTTTCAGCGACAGCGGCGGGGCCGCCACGGCGTTTGCTCGCGCCGTGGTTTCAGGCGGTTTCGCCGGACGGCAGCAGCCGGATGCCCACCGACTCGCGCACCTTGTTCTCGATCTCGAAGGCGATATCGGGGTTCTCGCGCAGGAACTCGCGGGCGTTGTCCTTGCCCTGGCCGATCTTCTCGCCGTTGTAGGCGTACCAGGCACCGCTTTTGTCGAGGATGCGGGCGTTGACACCCATGTCGATGATCTCGCCCTCGCGGCTGATGCCCTCGCCGTAGAGGATGTCGAACTCGGCGACCTTGAAGGGCGGCGCGACCTTGTTCTTCACCACCTTGACCTTGGTTTCGCTGCCGATGACTTCTTCGGCTCTCTTGATACTGCCGGTGCGGCGGATGTCCAGGCGCACCGAGGCGTAGAACTTCAGGGCATTGCCGCCGGTGGTGGTTTCGGGGTTGCCGAACATGACCCCGATCTTCATGCGGATCTGGTTGATGAAGATGACCATGGTATTGGTCTTCTTGATATTGGCGGTGAGCTTGCGCAGGGCCTGGCTCATCAGGCGGGCTTGCAGGCCGGGAAGTGAGTCGCCCATCTCGCCTTCGAGTTCGGCCTTCGGCGTGAGCGCGGCCACCGAGTCAACGACGATCAGGTCGATCGAGCCCGAGCGCACCAGGGCATCGACGATTTCGAGCGCCTGCTCGCCGGTATCGGGCTGCGAGATCAGTAGCTCTTGCAGGTTGACGCCGAGCTTCTGCGCGTACTGGATGTCCAGGGCATGTTCGGCGTCGATGAAGGCGCAAGTGCCGGCCACCTTTTGCATCTCGGCAATGACCTGCAGCGTCAGCGTGGTCTTGCCGCTCGACTCGGGGCCGTAGATTTCAACCACCCGGCCGCGCGGCAGGCCGCCCACGCCCAGGGCGATATCCAGGCCGAGCGAGCCGGTGGAAACCACCTGGATATCCTCAATGACCTCGCCCTCGCCCAGGCGCATGATCGAACCCTTGCCGAACTGCTTTTCGATCTGCTGCAATGCCGCCTGCAGGGCCTTGGCTTTTTCGGTATTGAGGGCTTTGACAGGGGCGTCCATGCGAATCTCCGGTGGGTGGGGTGCGAGCTTGGGTGGGTTCGGGGCGCGATGGTGCGCGACAACTGGATATTCGTACAGGTATTCGCCCGCGTCAAGTGTCTTGTGGCGGGTGTTCCCTGGAATTTGCTGAAAAGCAGGAGACGAGCCATGCGCGTGTTGATCGCCGAAGACGACCAGGTCTTGGCCGACGGGCTGCTGCGCTCTTTGCGCGGCTCGGGATTTGCCGCCGACCATGTGGCCAATGGCAGCCAGGCCGATGCCGCACTGGCCTCGCACGAGTTCGATCTGGTGATCCTCGACCTCGGTTTGCCCAGGCTGCACGGCCTGGAGGTCTTGCGCAAGCTGCGCGCGCGGGGCTCGTCGGTGCCGGTATTGATCCTGACGGCGGCCGACAGTGTCGAGCAGCGCGTCAGGGGCCTGGATCTCGGCGCCGACGACTACATGGCCAAGCCCTTTGCGCTACAGGAGCTGGAGGCCAGAGTGCGCGCGTTGACGCGGCGCGGCCTGGGCACGGCCGGCACGATCCTCAGGCACGGCCCGCTCGGCTTCGACGCCAGCGGCCGCGTTTGCTATATCAACGAGCAAATGATCGAGCTGTCGGCGCGGGAGCTTTCGCTCCTCGAGGTGCTGCTGCAGCGCGCTGGCCGCCTGGTCAGCAAGGACCAGCTGGTCGAGCGCCTGTGCGAGTGGGGCGAAGAGGTCAGCAACAACGCGATCGAGGTCTATGTGCACCGTCTGCGCAAGAAGATCGAGCAGGGGCCGATTCGCATCGCCACCGTCCGCGGTCTCGGCTACTGCCTGGAGAAAATCCCTGCGTGAATGACGGCCCCAAGCTCGCTGCGCTCGCGCCCCCCGAGGGGAGCTCAGGCCGCTTGGGAGCGGCCCGGCGCTGGCCCGAGGGCGCGTGTTAGAAACCGCGCCCGACCTCGCGCCGCACGGCCAGCGTTCGCTGTTCGGCGACATCCTCGACTGGATGCTGGTGCCGTTGCTGCTGCTGTGGCCGCTGTCGGTGCTGATCATCTGGGTGGTGGCGCAGGGCATCGCCAATCGGCCCTTCGATCGCGATCTCGGCGAAATGGCGCACACCCTGGCGCGTCGCGTCGCGGTGGTGGCGGCGCCGGCGTCGCTGCAGGGGCCGCAAGTGCGCGTCGGCCTGAGCGAGGCCTCGGCAGCGATCCTGCGCAGCGATCCGGCGGACGCGGTGTTCTTCCAGGTGCTGGGCGCACGCGGCGAATGGATTGCCGGCGACCGCGATCTGCCGGTGCCCACCGAGCCCCGCGCACCCAGTGGCGAGCTGCACTTTCGCGACGACGAGGTGCAGGGCCAGGCGGTGCGCGTGGCCTATTTATGGTTGACTGCCGGCACGGCCTCGGCCAATGCCGTGCCGCCCCTGGTGCAGGTCGCCGAGACGCTGACCAAGCGCGCGCAACTCAGCACCGAAATCGCCCGCGGCGTGATGCTGAGCCAGTTCGCGATCCTGCCGCTGGCCGTGCTGCTGGTCTGGTTTGCGCTGCTGCGCGGCTTTCGCCCGCTCAACGAATTGCAGCGCCGCATCCGCCAGCGCGCCAGCGACGACCTGTCGCCCCTCGACGAACGCCTGGCGCCCGAAGAGGTCAGCCCGCTGGTCGAGGCGATCAACGATCTGCTGGCCCGGCTGGACCGTTCGATCGCCGTGCAGAAACACTTCCTCGCCGACGCTGCCCACCAGTTGAAGACACCACTCGCCGGGCTGCGCACCCAGGCCGAACTGGCGCAGCGCGAGGTCGATGCCGGCAGCGACGCCAAGGCGGTCAAGCGCTCGCTGCACCAGATCGCACGCTCGTCGCAACGCGCCGCGCACATGGTCAATCAGTTGCTGTCGATGGCGCGCGCCGAAGACGTCGAGCTGGCGCGCCGCGCGCAGCCTTTCAACCTGGCCGCGCTGGCGATCGAGACGGTGCGCGATTTCGTGCCGCGCGCCATGGCGGCCGGCATCGACATCGGCTACGAAGGCCCGGAATTTGCCAAAGACGGCGGCGCCGATAGCGCGCTGCGCCTGGTTGGCCAACCGGTGCTGGTGCGCGAGCTGATCCGCAACCTGGTCGATAACGCCCTGCACTACACGCCGCGTGGCGGCACCGTCACCGTGCGCCTCCTGGCCGACCCCTTCGGCCAGGTGCTGGTGCTGCAGATCGAAGACAACGGTCCCGGCATTCCCGAGGCCGAGCGCGAACTGGTGTTCCAGCCCTTCTATCGCGCGCTCGGTACCGGGGTCGATGGCTCGGGCCTAGGCCTGGCGATCGTGCGCGAGATCGCCGAGCGGCACGGCGGCAGCGTCGCGATCGAAGCGGCGCATCCGCGCAGCCAGCCGCAGGGCACGCGGGTCACGGTTCGCTTTGCAGTTCGGGTCGCGGCTGCCCAGCGCTAACTTTGCATCAGCCGCCGGCTCTTGGCGATCGACATCAGGATGCCGAGCGCCACGCCGAGCGTGGCCATCGCGGTGCCGCCGTAGCTGACAAAGGGCAGCGGCACCCCGACCACCGGCAGGATGCCGCTGACCATGCCCATATTGACGAAGGCGTAGCTGAAAAAGCTCAGCGTGATGGCGCCGGCCAAGAGGCGCGAGAACAGCGTCGGCGCCTCGGCGGCGATCATCAGGCCGCGAAAGATCAGGCAGGTGAAGGCCAGCAGCAAGCCCAGCGTGCCGACCAGGCCGAACTCTTCGGCGAACGCGGCGAAGATGAAATCGGTGGTGCGTTCCGGGATGAACTCCAGGTGGGTTTGCGTGCCCTGCATGAAACCCTTGCCGGCGAAGCCGCCGGAGCCGATCGCGATCATGCCCTGGATGATGTGAAAGCCTTTGCCGAGCGGATCCTTGCCCGGGTCGAGCAGGGTGCAGACGCGGTGTTGCTGGTACGGCTTGAGGAAGGGCCAATCCACGCCGGGCCGGCAGAGGGTCGGCTCCGACACGATCAGCGCAGCGATGCCGACCGCGCCGAGGGCCAGCACCGGCACGATCAGCTTCCAGGACAGGCCGGCGAAAAAAACCACGTAGATCCCGGCCGACAGAACCAGGATCGCGGTGCCGAGGTCGGGCTGCTTGACCACCAGGCCCACCGGCACCAGCAGCAGCAGCGCGGCGACGACCCACGCCGCCGGCGACAGGCGGCCTTCGCATTTCTGGAACCACCAGGCCAGCATCAGCGGCATCGCCAGCTTCATCAGTTCGCTGGGCTGGATCACGATGCCGACATCGAGCCAGCGCGTTGCGCCCTTCTTGCTGACGCCGAACAGCGCGGTGGCGATCAGCAAGGCCAGGCCCGCCGCGTAGAGCGGCACCGCCAGCGCCAGCAGGCGCTGCGGCGGCACCTGCGCCACCAGGAACAACAGCGCCAGCGCAATCAGCATGTTGCGGCCGTGATCGACGAAGCGCGTGCCGTGGTCGAAGCCGGCCGAGTACATCGTCAGCAGCCCAAAAGCGGCCAGCGCGCCGATGGCCAGCGCCAACGGGCCATCGAAGCCGAACAGCACCGGCCGCCAGCGTTGCCAGAGTGTCGGTTGCTCGAAAATTGCGCTCATCGCACAACGGCCACCAAGGCCTGGCGCGCCGGCAGCACTGCGGCCATGGCGGCGCTGGCCGCCATGCCCGGCAGGAAAACGTCGGCGGCGGGTCGCAGTTTGCCGATCGGCGCCCCCGACTTGCCCTGCTGCGTGGCGGCCATGTCTTCATCGTTGGGCCACAGGCCGGCGAGCCAGTAATCGAAGACGCGCCGCGTGATCGGCGCCGCCGCCTCCGAGCCGAAGCCGGCGTTCTCGACCACGACGGCCAACGCGATCGTCGGCGCTTCGACCGGTGCGAAGGCGATGTACAGCGAATGGTCGCGCTGGTACTCGTCGAGCTTGGCGGCGTTGTACTTCTCGTTGGCCTTGATGCCGACGGCTTGTGCGGTGCCGGTCTTGCCGCCGCTCTTGTACGGCGCGCCGACGAAGGAGCGCACCGAGGTGCCTTCCTGCGTCACGCCATACAGCGCCCGCGTGATCAGGGCCACGTGCTCCGGGTCGAAGGCCAGGGCCGGCAAGGCCTGCCCGGCGATGCGGGTTTTCTCGTGCGTGACCAGGTTCTCTATCTCGCGCCCCAGGCGCGGCGCAAAACGCTGGCCACCCGAGACCAGGGTGGCGGTGGCACTGGCCAGTTGCAGCATCGTGAAGTTGTTGTAGCCCTGGCCGATGCCCAGCGAAATGGTTTCTCCGGCGTACCACTTCTGCTGCTCGGGTTTCTTGTAGTAGCGGCGCTTCCAGTCGGTGGAGGGCAGCAGGCCGGTGACCTCGCCTTCGACGTCGATGCCGGTTTTGCTGCCGAACAGAAAGGGCGACAGATGCTCGTGCATCAGATCGACCCCCATCTCGTTGGCCAGCGAGTAGTAATAGACATTGCTCGATTTGACGATCGACCTGACCATGTCCACGGGGCCCAGGCCGCGGTCGCCGTGGCTGCGGAAAGTGTGGTTGCCGAACTGGAAGCTGCCGCCGTCGTTGATGACGGTGCTGGGCGAGCGCTTGCCGCTGGTCAGCGCAGCCATGGCCATGAAGGGTTTGAAGGTCGAGCCCGGCGGGTAGGTGCCGCGCAGGGCCCGGTTCAGCAGCGGTTTGTCCAGGCTCTCGTTCAGCTCGCGCCAGTTGTCGGCGTCGATGCCATCGACAAACAGGTTCGGGTCGAAGGTCGGCTTGGACACCAACGCCAGCACCTCGCCCGAGCGCGGGTCGATCGCCACCAGCGCGCCGCGGCGCTCGCCGAACATCTGCTCGACCAGGGCCTGCAATTTGATGTCGATCGACAGCGACAGCTTGTTGCCGGGGGTTGCGGGCTGGCTGTTCAGGCGGCGCACGGCGCGTCCGCTGGCGCTGGTCTCGACTTCCTCGAAGCCGGTCGTGCCGTGCAGTTCGCTTTCGTAGCTTTGTTCGACGCCGAGCTTGCCGATGTACTCGGTACCGCGGTAGTTGCCCTGCAGCTCGTCGTCCCAATCCTCCATGGTTTTTTTCTCGGCCTGGTTGATGCGGCCGATATAGCCCAGCAAATGGCTGCCGACCTCGCCCAGCGGGTACTGGCGAAACAGGCGGGCGCGCACATCGACGCCGGCGAAGCGAAAGCGCTGGGCCACGAACCGGGCGACCTCTTCGTCGCTGAGCTTGGTGCGGATCGGCAGCGATTCGAAGTTCTTGCCGTCGTCTTGCAGGCGCTTGAAACGGCGCCGGTCGCGCGGCGTGATCTCGACCAATTCGGCCAGGGCGTCGATGGTGGCGTCCAGCGGTGCGGCCAGCCGCGAGGGCGTGATCTCCAGCGTATAGGCCGAGTAGTCGGTGGCCAGCACGACGCCGTTGCGATCGACGATCAGGCCGCGGTTGGGCACCACCGGCAGCACCGCGATGCGGTTGGCTTCGGCCTGGGTGGCCAGGGCTTCGTGCTTGAAGACCTGCAGATAGACCAGGCGCGCGGCGAGCAGGCCAAAGCCCAGCAGCACGAACAGCGCCGCAGCCAGCAAGCGGCCACGGAAGCGGCCCAGTTCGCGCTCGACGTTCTTGAGTTCGATCATGTGCGGCCCGATGTGCTCTGTCAGGGCGCTACAGCGGCCGGTTTTCGTCCGGATCGGGCGCGCGACGCTGCGGCGCCAGCAGCAACAAGGTGACCGGGGGCCACAACGCCGCTTCGATCAACGGCGCGATGAACAGGCTCCAGCCGGGGAACAGGTCGCCCGCCGCCAGGCGCACCAGCAGCGAGACGGCGTGCGTGGCCACGAACAGCGGCAACACCTGCAGCGCCTGCTGCGCCAGCGTGAACCAGGTCAGGCGTCGCGACAGCGCCAGCGCAACGAAAGCCAGCAGGGTGTAGGCCAGCGCATGCTGGCCGAGCAGCGCGCCCTGGTGCACGTCCATCAGCAGGCCGAACAAAAATGACAGGCCGATGCCGACGCGGCGCGGCTGGTGCACGGCCCAGAATGCCAGCGTCAGCGCCAGCAGGTCCGGCAGTGCCGGGTGGCGCCCGAGCGGCAGCAGATTGAAGACCAGCGCCACCAGCAGCGACAGCGCAATAAACAAGGGGCTGACCGGCAGCAGCAGCTGGTTGGCCCCACGCGGCATGATCATGGCGCGCCCCTGGCCGCTTTGCGGCCCCTGGATCCCGGCTCGGCGCTGGCCTCGGGCTCGGCAGCCGGCCGCGGTGGCAGCTGCACCGACAGGGGCTCCAGAACCAGCACGTGGCGCACGCCGTCGGCCATCGCGGCGGGGGCCAGTGTCACGCGGGCAAAGCCGCCTTCGGCCTGGCGCTCGACCTGCACGACCTGGGCCACATCCAGCGCGGCCGGATAGACGCCATCGATGCCCGAGGTCTGCAGCAGATCGCCGATTTTGACGTCGGCATTGCCTTCGACGAAGCGCAACTCCATGGCCCGACCCTTGGCCAGGCCGCCGTAGGCCACACCGCGCTGCCGGGTGCGGGCATTGATGACCGGGATCGCTGCATCGCGGTCGGTCAGCAGCGTGAGCTCGGCCGAGCGCGGAAAGGCCCGTGTCACCTGGCCGAGCACACCGGCCTCGTTGATCACCGGCGCGCCGGTGACCACGCCCTGGGTCGTGCCGCGGTTGATGAAAAGCTTGCGCGAGTAGGGGTCCGCCGCCTCGTACAGCACTTCGGCGGCCACGCTGCGAACGACCAGCGCGGGTTGCAGTTCGAGCAGCGCACGCAGGCGCGAGTTCTCGACGGCCAGGCGTTCGGCCTGCGCGGCCCGTTCGGCCTGCCCGGCCAGTTGTTTGCGTGCGGCGTCTTCGCCGAGCAAGGCCTGCGCCAGGCCGCGCAGATAGCCGCTGCCGTCGCGCACCATATCGACCGGCGCCAACAGTGCGCTTTGCACTGGCAGCAGGGCCGTGGCGATGGCCGCGCGCAGCGGCGCCACCAGGGTCACCCGCGTATCGGCGACCATCAGAAACAGCGCCAGCGCCGAGAAAAAGACGAGCTTGCTCAGTGCCGACCAGCCCTGGCGGAAGATCGGCGGCGGCGTGCGGTCAATGGTGCCGAGTGGCATCGGGCGGCGGTCCTAGAAGCGAAAAGCCGGCCACGCAGGAGCCCTTTCGCGGCCCGTGGCGACCCGGCGCTCTGGCGCGCGCGCCGGCTCCACGGCACTCACTCGCTGGTGAAGATCGAGCCCAGCCGCTCCATGCGCTCGAGGGCCATGCCGCAGCCGCGCACGACGCAGGTCAGCGGGTCTTCGGCGACCAGCACCGGCAGGCCGGTTTCTTCGGCCAGCAGGCGGTCCAGGTCGCGCAGCAGGGCGCCGCCGCCGGTCAGCATCATGCCGCGCTCGGCGATATCGGCGCCGAGTTCGGGCGGGGTTTGCTCGAGCGCGTTCTTGACACTGGAGACGATCTGGTTCAGCGGGTCGGTCAGGGCCTCGAGGATTTCGTTGCTGCTGATCGTGAAGCTGCGCGGCACGCCTTCGGAGAGGTTGCGGCCCTTGACTTCCATCTCCTTGACCTCGGAGCCGGGGAAGGCCGAGCCGATGCTCTTCTTGATCGCTTCAGCCGTCGGCTCGCCGATCAGCATGCCGTAGTTGCGGCGGATGTAGTTGATGATGGCTTCGTCGAACTTGTCGCCGCCGACGCGCACGCTGCCCTTATAGACCATGCCGCCGAGGCTGATGACTCCGACCTCGGTGGTGCCGCCGCCGACATCGACGACCATCGAACCGCTGGCTTCGCTGACCGGCAGGCCGGCACCGATCGCCGCGGCCATCGGCTCCTCGATCAGATAGACCTCGCTGGCCCCGGCGCCCAGCGCGCTCTCGCGGATCGCACGGCGCTCGACTTGCGTCGAGCCGCAGGGCACGCAGACGATGATGCGTGGGCTCGGTCGCATCATCGAGCGCGGGTGGACCATCTTGATGAACTGCTTGAGCATCTGCTCGGTGACGGTGAA
>CADEDE010000089.1 GCA_902825995.1 uncultured Burkholderiales bacterium | reverse complement strand
TCGGTACAACGCACAACGGCGCTAGCGGTTGTCATGATTTACGGAACGATCAATAGCTCAGCGCTCGCCGAGCACGCCTGGCACCGTCACATCGTCAGGCCAGTCGGATTCGCTGACCTGCAGGCCATGCTGCAGCTCATAGCTCGACTCGTGAAAGCCGCCAGCGCGCGCGGCCTCGTCGGCCCGGCTGTCGCCCTCGACTTCGGGCAAGGCCGGAGCGGCCGGTACCCGCCGGTTGAGCGGGTACGGGCGCATCGAGGGCATGCGCGCCTGCACGAAAGTCTGTCGACGAAGCCACATTTTGGAACTATCGGTCAGTTGCCGCCGCGGGTCCATCCGCATTCGGGGGGAATGGACTTCAAAGCTAGGGGTGCCAGGTGGCATCCGACAAGCGTGGGCCAGCCCGCCGGCGCTGAATCAGGCGTCGATATTCGCCGCCCGCAGCGCATTGCTCTCAATGAACTCGCGGCGCGGCTCGACCTCGTCGCCCATCAGCATCGTGAAGACGCGATCGGCTTCGATGGCGTCGTCGATCTGCACCCTGAGCAGGCGGCGCACGGTCGGATCCATCGTGGTCTCCCATAACTGGCTCGGGTTCATCTCGCCCAGGCCCTTGTAGCGCTGGCGGCCCACCGCGCCCTCGGCCTGGCTCATCAGCCAAGCCATCGCGGCGCGGAAGTCTTCGACCTTCAATTCCTTCTGGCGCTCGCCTTCGCCTCGGCGCACGACGGCGTCTTCACCGAGCAAGCCCTTGAAGGTCAGGCCGGCACGGGATAGCGCTTCGTAATCGGCGCCATGCACGAAATCGGGCGTGATCGCGCTGGTTTTCAGATTGCCGTGTTGGCGCCGGCCGACTCGCAACACATGCTTGTCGGTGCGCGCGTCGTAGGCGGCTTCGACTTCGGCATCGTGCAAGGCGGCCTTGAGGGCCGCCGCGCTGGCTTCGGCGCTGGCCAGACTGTCGAGGTCGAGCACCAGGCCGTCGGAGATCGCGCGCAGGGCTTCGATATCCATCCAGTTGGCCAGGCGCACGATCACATTGTTGGCCAGCACATACTGGCGTGCGAGTTCTTCGAGCGCCGTGCCGCTGATGGCCGGCTTGCCCACCCCCGGCAGCACCGCGGCGCCATCCAGCGCCACGCGCAGCAGATAGGCGTCGAGTTCGTGGCCGTCCTTCAGGTACTGCTCGGCCTTGCCGTGCTTGACCTTGTACAGCGGCGGCTGGGCGATATAGATATGCCCGCGCTCGACCAGATCGGGCATCTGGCGATAAAAGAAGGTCAGCAGCAGCGTGCGGATGTGCGCGCCGTCCACATCGGCGTCGGTCATGATGATGATGCGGTGGTAGCGCAGCTTGTCGGGGTTGAAATCGTCGCCGCCCATGCCCTTGCCGATACCGGTGCCCAGGGCGGTGATCAGGGTCAGGATCTCGTTGCTGGTGAGCAGCTTTTCGTAGCGTGCGCGCTCGACGTTGAGAATCTTGCCGCGCAGCGGCAGGATCGCCTGGAATTTTCGATCCCGGCCCTGCTTGGCGGAGCCACCGGCGGAGTCGCCTTCGACGATATAGATCTCGCACAGCGCCGGGTCTTTTTCCTGGCAATCGGCGAGCTTGCCGGGCAGGCCCATACCGTCGAGCACGCCCTTGCGGCGCGTCATCTCTCGGGCCTTGCGCGCGGCTTCACGCGCCCGCGCGGCATCGACGATCTTGCCGCAGATGATCTTGGCGTCGATCGGGTTTTCGAGCAGGTAATCGGTGAGCGCCTTGCTGACCACATCCTCAACCGGCCCGCGAACTTCACTGCTGACCAGCTTGTCCTTGGTCTGGCTGCTGAATTTGGGCTCGGGCACCTTGACGCTCAATACGCAACAGAGCCCCTCGCGCATATCGTCACCGCTGACCTCGACCTTGGCCTTCTTGGCCAGTTCGTTATCGTCGATATATTTGTTGATCACCCGCGTCATCGCCGCGCGCAGACCCGTGAGGTGGGTGCCGCCGTCGCGCTGCGGGATATTGTTGGTGAAACACAGCACGTTCTCGCTGTAGCCGTCGTTCCACTGCATCGCCACATCGGTGGTGATCGTCGTGCCTTGCTCGCTGACCTTCTCGCCGATGGCGCCGAAGATCGTCGGGTGCAGCACCTTTTTGCCGGTATTGATGAAGGCGACAAAGCCTTTCACGCCGCCGGCAAAGGCAAAAGTATCTTCCTTGTTGTTGCGCTCATCGACCAGGCGGATCTTGACGCCGTTGTTCAGGAAGCTCAGCTCGCGCAGCTTCTTGGCGATAATGTCGTAGTGGAAATCGATATTGGAGAAGATTTCCAGGTCGGGCAGAAAGTGCACCTCGGTGCCGCGTTTTTCGGTCTCGCCGGTGATCTTCATCGGGCTCACGGAGAAGCCGTCGCGCTGCTCGATCAGGCGCTCCTGCGGGATGCCCTGGCGGAATTCCATCTGGTGCACTTTGCCGTCGCGGCGCACCGTCAGGCGCAGCCATTTCGACAGGCCGTTGACGCAGCTCACGCCCACGCCGTGCAGGCCGCCAGAGACCTTGTAGCTGTTCTGGTTGAATTTGCCGCCAGCGTGCAATTCGGTCAGCGCGATTTCGGCCGCACTGCGCTTGGGTTCGTGCTTGTCGTCCATCTTCACACCGGTCGGAATGCCGCGACCGTTGTCGGTGACGCTGATCGAATTGTCGGTGTGGATGGTGACGACGATATCGTCGCAATGCCCGGCCAGCGATTCGTCGATCGAGTTGTCAACGACCTCGAAGACAAGGTGGTGCAGGCCGGTACCGTCGGACGTATCGCCGATGTACATGCCCGGGCGTTTGCGCACCGCCTCCAGGCCTTCGAGGATCTGGATCGAACCTTCGCCATAGGCGTCGGAATGCTGCTGCGGGGTGATCGGTTGGGGTTCGCTCATCGGTCTTTTCGTCGCATCTCAATAAACCGAAGCGGACTCACGAGCCCGCTCGGTGGTCGGCCTTGGGTCGCGTGGGCTAGATGCGCATCGGCATCACGACGTACTTGAATCCCGGCTGCTCCGGCAGCGTGAATAGAGCGCTCGAGCTGGTGTCCTGCAATTCGAGCTTGACCATTTCGACGCTGGTATTGGCCAGTGCGTCGATCAGGTAGGTAACGTTGAAGCCGATCTCGATCGCGTCGCCGGCATAGTCGATCTCGAGTTCTTCCTTGGCCTCTTCCTGCTCGGCATTCGACGACGAAATGCGCAGCGTGCCGGGCTCGATATTGACGCGCACGGCCTTGAATTTCTCGCTGGTCATGATGGCCGCGCGTTGCAAGCTCGACAGCAGCGGTGCACGGCCCAGGGTGACCGCATTCTTGTGATTCTTCGGCACCACACGGTTGTAGTCGGGGAATTTGCCCTCGACCAGCTTGGTCACGAATTCCATGCCCGAAAAGGCGAACTTGGCCTGGTTCCCGGCAAAGCGCATCTCGATCGGCGTGTCCTCGTCCTTCAGCAGGCGCTGCAATTCGAGCACCGTCTTGCGCGGCAGGATCACCTCCTGCTTGGGCATATCGACTTCCAGCGTGGCCTGGGCCAGCGCCAGACGATGGCCGTCCGTTGCCACCAGGGTCAGCAGCTTGCCCTCGGCAACGAACAGGATGCCGTTGAGGTAGTAGCGGATATCGTGCACCGCCATCGCAAAGTGCACCTGGTTGATCAGGGCGCGCAGGGTCTTCTGCGGCACCGCGAAGGCCGGCCCGAAATCGACGGCTTCGTTGACCAGCGGGAAATCCTCGGCCGGCAGAGTCTGCAAGGTGAAGCGGCTCTTGCCGCCTTGCAACGTGAGCTTGTTCTGGCCCGAGCTGAGCGTGACCACCTGATCGGCCGGCAGAGTGCGCAGGATATCGATGACCTTGCGCGCGCCCACGGTGCAGGAAAAGTTACCCGCATCGCCGCCGAGTTCGGCCTTGGTGCGAACCTGGATTTCCAGATCGCTGGTCGTCAGCTCGATATCGCCGGCATGCTTGCGCAGCAGCACATTGGCCAGGATCGGCAGCGTATGCCGGCGCTCGACGATGCCCGAAACTGCCTGCAAGGCCCCGAGCAATTTTTCTTGCGCAGCTTTCAGCACGATCATGTTGTCTTCCTTTTAGGTATCTGATCTCTTTGGTAGTGCTAGTAGAGCCGCACCCCATCTGTGGAGAAGCCTATTTTCGCCTGATCGATCAAGGGCTTAGGTTCCGATGAACCCTGTGCGCCGAACCCTGGTTTGCAGGCCGCCTCGGATGCAACAACTTTGCGTTCAGGCAGTTGCCTGTGGATGACTCGGTGCTTGCGCAAAACTTGTCCCCAGCTTTGTCACTTGACAGCATCGTCAACCTTCAGCCTTTCAGCGTCTGTTCGAGCACATGCAGTTGCTGGTTGAGCTCGGTATTTTTCGTCCGCTCGCCGCCGATCTTGCGCACCGCGTGCAGCACCGTGGTGTGGTCGCGGCCGCCGAAGTTGTCGCCGATCTCGGGCAGGCTCTTTTGGGTCATTTCCTTGGCCAGGTACATCGCGATCTGGCGCGGCCGGGCAATGCTGGCCGGGCGCTTCTTGCTGTACATGTCGGCAACCTTGATCTTGTAGAAATCAGCCACTGTCTTCTGGATATTCTCGACCGAGATCTGGCGGTTCTGGATCGACAACAAATCCTTCAGCGCTTCCCGGGCCAGCGCGATATTGATTTCCTTTTGCGAGAAGCGCGAATAGGCCAGCACCTTGCGCAATGCGCCTTCGAGTTCGCGCACATTGGCACGCACATTCTTGGCCACGAAGAAGGCCACGTCCTCGGGCATCGGCGAACCTTCGGCGTCCGATTTGCGGATCAGGATCGCCACCCGCATCTCCAACTCCGGCGGCTCGATGGCCACCGTCAGGCCGGCGTCGAAGCGGCTGGTCAGGCGTTCATCGATATCGACCAGGCCCTTGGGGTAGGTATCGCTGGTCATGATGATGTGGCCGCGCTTGGCCACCAGGGCTTCGAAAGCGTTGAAAAATTCTTCCTGGGTGCGGTCCTTGCCGGCGAAAAACTGCACGTCGTCGATCAGCAGCAGATCCAGCGAATGGTACTTGGCCTTCAACTCGTCGAAGGTCTTGCGCTGGTAGTTCTTGACCACATCGCTGATGAACTGTTCGGCGTGCAGGTACAGGATACGCGCGTCGGGCCGGTCTTTCAGCAGCGCATTGCCCACGGCGTGGATCAGGTGCGTCTTGCCCAGGCCGACGCCGCCGTAGATGAACAGTGGGTTGTACATCTCTCCGGGTGCGCCGGCCACGTGCAGCGCTGCGGTGCGGGCCATCTGATTGGCGCGGCCCGGGACGAGGGTGTCGAAAGTCAGTGCGGCGTTGAGGCGGTGCAGCGGCAATGTCGCCGCGGTTGAGCGCGGTGCGGCGATATTGCGTAGGCCGGATCTGTCCACAAGCCGGCCATTGAGCGCGGCGCCGAAAGTCGGGGCCGTCGTCGTCAGACCGGCGGCCGCTTCCGGCGCGATTTCCCGCGGTGCCAGTTGCAGGGCCAGCTTGATGGGCCGGCCGGCCAGGCCCGTCAATACGCCTTCGATACGCGCGGCGTATTGCGAGCGGATCCAGTCGAGCTTGAAGCGATTGGGCACGCGCAACGACACCACGATCGAGCCACTGGCATCAACGGCCTCACTCACCTGCGCAGGCGGCAAAGGCCGGATCCAGGTGTTGAATTGTTGTTCAGGCAGTTCGGCCGCCAGTTGCATGCAGCCGCGCTGCCAGAGGGTTTCGCTCATTGTGGATAAGTTCTTCTGGAGCGGCCGCAGTGTAGCCCATACCGGCCCGGCCCAATGCGGTTATCCACAGTTTCGGTGCCGGCCCCAGGCCCGGCATCGATCCAGGCTTTGGGGATCAACGCGTTGACCGCAAACGACTTTCTTGCTGTAATCGCGGGTTTCCCAGATTATTCTCGCCCACCTTTGCTCCAGGCCCCGCCATGAAACGCACCTACCAAGCCTCGAAGACCCGTCGCGCCCGCACCCATGGCTTTCTCGTGCGGATGAAGAGCCGCGGCGGTCGCGCCGTCATCGCCGCGCGCCGCGCCAAAGGCCGCAAGCGCCTGGCCGTCTGACGCGGGCCCCACGCCGAGCTTCATGGCCCGCAACGCGCAGGCCGCGGCCGATCGGACCGAGGACGCGGACCTTGCTTGGCGCAACCTGAAAAGCGCCGATTTCGCGCTTGCGCTGGCCGCCCCCGCGCTCGGCAAGAGCCCGCATTTCGTGCTGCACCATGTTGCGGCAAGCCCGGCGGCGGCGGTCCGGCACGCATGCAAGCCGGATGTTCCAGAGTTATCAACAGACAACGCACCAAATGGGTCAATTGCAGTGGATAACACACCAGCCCCCAACCATTGGTGGCTTGGACTGGTGGTGCCCAAGCGCCACGCCCGGCGCGCGGTGACGCGCAGCCTGCTCAAGCGCCAAATGCGCGTCCAAGCCGATGGACACCGCGACCGCCTGGCGCCAGGGCAGTGGATCATTCGTCTGCGCGCGCCCTTCGATCCCCGTCGCTATCCGAGTGCGGCGTCGTCGCAGCTGCGTGATGCCGCGCGCCAGGAACTCGAGCAGGTGTTTGCCCGCGTGGTGACGGCATGATCCGCCCGGCTGAACTGTGGCTGTGGCCACGTCGCGCGCTGGCATGGCCGGTGCGCGCTTACCGCTTCTTCTTGAGCCCGTGGCTGGGCAGCGCCTGCCGCTTCGAGCCCAGCTGTTCGCGCTATGCGCTCGACGCGCTCGACCGGCATGGCGCTGCGGCCGGCAGCTATCTCGCGGCGCGGCGCGTCTTGCGCTGCCACCCCTGGTGCAACGGCGGCCTCGACCCGGTGCCGGCCGCCGCGCGGTCAACCCATCCTTTGACCAAGAGCCTTTCATGACCGATATCCGTCGCACCCTGCTGTGGGTGGTGTTTACGATGTCGCTCGTCCTGCTGTGGGACGCGTGGAACAAACACACCGGCCAGCTTTCGATCTTCGGGGCGGCCAGTCCACGACCGGCGGCATCGGCTCCGCCGCCCGGTGCCGCACCGGCGTCGCAGGTCGGCATCCCGACACCGATCGCGACCACCGCACCCGGCGCGGCCGCCGCGTCGGCCAGTGTGCCGAACGGCGTCCCGGCGGCACCTGCCGTCGTCGCGCCGGTCGCCGAAGCGGTGGTGATTTCGACGGACCTCGTGAAGGCCCATTTCGATGGTGGCGGCAACATGGTGCGCCTGGAACTGCTGCGCCACGCCGACGTCGAGGACCGTCGACGGCATGTGCTGCTGTTCGACATGAGTGCCGAGCGCAGCTATGCGGCCCAGAGCGGCCTGGTGACCACGCAAGCCGGCATGGATCTGCCGAACCACTATTCGCCGATGAAGCGCGTGGCTGGCCCCAGCGTGCTGGCCGATGGGGCCGCCGATCTGCAGGTGCGCTTCGAGAGCCTCGGCGACGGCCCGGTCAAACTGGCCAAGACCTACACCTTCAAGCGTGGCGAATACACCGTCGCGGTGCACCACGAAGTGCACAACACCGGCGCCGCGCCGATCTCGCCGCAGATCTACCTGCAACTGGCACGCGACGGCAACCCGCCGCGCGGCGAGTCTTCGTTTTACTTCACCTTTACCGGCCCGGCCATCTACAGCGAGGCCAAGAAGTTCGAGAAGGTCGATTTCAAGGACATCGAGAAAGGCAAGATCGGACACATCACCAGCGGCAACGATGGCTGGGTTGCGATGGTGCAGCACTACTTCACCTCGGCCTGGCTCGTGCCCGCGGGCACGCCGCGCGAATTCCGCACCGCCAAGGTGTCGAACAACCTCTACTCGGTGGCGCTGGTGATGCCGCTGGGCGAAGTCGCCGCCGGCGCCACCACGACCCATGACGCCACCCTGTACGCCGGCCCGCAGGAAGAAAACAAACTCGCCGCGCTGGCGCCCGGCCTCGATCTGGTCAAGGACTACGGTGTATTCACGGTGATGGCCAAACCGCTGTTCTGGCTGCTCGACCAGTTGAACAAGGTGCTGCACAACTGGGGCTGGTCGATCGTCGCCTTGGTCGTGCTGCTGAAGATTGCCTTCTACTGGCTGAATGCCAGCGCCTACCGCTCGATGGCCAAGATGAAGGCCGTCGGCCCGCGTGTGACCGACCTGCGCGAGCGCTACAAGGACAAGCCGCAGCTGATGCAGCAGGAGATGATGCGCATCTACCGCGAAGAGAAGGTCAACCCGCTCGGCGGCTGCCTGCCGATCCTGGTCCAGATGCCCTTCTTCATCGCGCTGTACTGGGTGCTGCTGTCCAGCGTCGAGATGCGCAATGCGCCCTGGATCGGCTGGGTCGTCGATTTGTCGGCGAAAGACCCTTGGTTCATCCTGCCGCTGCTGATGACCGCCTCGTCGCTATTCCAGGTCTGGCTGAATCCGACGCCGGCCGACCCGATGCAGGCCAAGATGATGTGGATGATGCCGCTGGTCTTCGGCGTGATGTTCTTCTTTTTCCCGGCCGGCCTGGTGCTGTACTGGCTGACCAACAATATCCTGTCGATCGCCCAGCAGTGGTTTATCAACCGCCAGCTGGGGGTCAACAAATAGCGCCGTGAAGACCACACGGTCGGGGGGTATTTGCCACGCTCGGGGGGTTGAGCCCGCGGCGCGTTACCCCGACGATGCACGCATGCGGGGATGACCCGGCCCGGTTCTCACGAACCCCCGGCCGGCTCCGGAGCGTCTAACGCCACTCCCCCCGCGCCAATGCCCGAAGGCACCGCAGCGACAATCGTGCGGTGCCTTCTTCTTTGCCGCTGCCGCAAGACCCGATCGTTGCCATCGCCACCGCCCCAGGTCGAGGCGCGGTGGGTATCCTGCGCGTGTCCGGGCGTGATCTCACTGCACTGACCGAAGCCATCGCCGGCAGCCGGCTCGGGCCGCGTGTCGCGCACTACCTTGCATTGCGCGACGCGCATGGCGAAGCCATCGACCAGGGCCTGGCAATCCACTTCCCGGCCCCGCATTCCTACACCGGCGAAGATGTGCTCGAGCTGCAGGCCCACGGCGGCCCGGTGGTGCTGCAACTGCTACTGGCGCGTTGCCTCGAAGCCGCGGCCGAAACCGACCCGGCGACAAGGCGCCCACGCCTGCCGCACCTGCGCCTGGCCCAGCCGGGCGAATTTACCCAGCGCGCGTTCCTGAACGGCAAGCTCGACCTGGCCCAAGCCGAGGCCGTGGCCGACCTGATCGATGCCGGCACCGAAGCCGCGGCGCGCTCGGCCACGCGCTCGCTCGGCGGCGCGTTTTCGCGCGAGGTCGAGGCCCTGGCGACGCACATTGTCGAACTGCGTACCCTGGTCGAAGCCACCCTGGATTTTCCCGAGGAGGAAATCGACTTCCTCGAACGTGCCGATGCGCGGGGTCGCCTGGCCGCCATCGTGACCGCGCTGGCGGCGGTGCTCGAGCGCACGCGCCAGGGCGCACTGTTGCGCGAAGGCATGACGGTGGTTCTCGCCGGCCAGCCCAACGTCGGCAAGAGCTCCCTGCTCAATGCACTGGCGGGGGCCGAGCTGGCCATCGTCACGCCGATTGCCGGCACCACGCGCGACAAGATCGGCCAGACGATCCAGATCGAAGGCGTGCCGGTGCATGTGGTCGATACAGCCGGCCTGCGCGGCGAGGCGCAGGCGGAAGGCGAAATCGAACGCATCGGCATCGCGCGCAGTTGGGACGAGATCGAACGCGCCGACGCGGTGATCTTCCTGCACGACCTGACGCGCGCCGGCGAGCCAGGCTACGAAGCCGGCGACACGGCGATCGCCGCACGCCTGGGCCTGAGCGAGGCCTGCCGCGTGCTGCATG
Organism: uncultured Burkholderiales bacterium; assembly: GCA_902825995.1. Lineage (GTDB taxonomy): Bacteria > Pseudomonadota > Gammaproteobacteria > Burkholderiales > Burkholderiaceae_C > CADEEN01. Next base: position 875 of record CADEDE010000089.1, on the reverse strand, counting down.
TGTTCAACAAGAGTGACGCTGTCCCGCCCGGCATCGACAGCGGCGGCGGCCTGCGCCTGTCGGTGCGCACCGGCGCCGGCTTGAATGCCCTGCGCCGTGCGCTGCTCGATCGCGCCGGCTGGCACGCCAGCCCCGACGAGGGCGTGTTCATCGCCCGTACGCGGCATGTGCTGGCCCTGCAACGCAGTGCGGTGCACCTCGAACAAGCGCGCGCACTTGCGGCGCAGGCCGGTGCCGCACTCGACTTGCTGGCCGAGGAGCTGCGCCTGGCCCACGGCGCTCTGGGCGAGATCACCGGCGCCTTCAGCGCCGACGATCTGCTCGGCGAAATCTTCGGGCGCTTTTGCATCGGGAAATAACAGGGGCCTTTATCCCTCCGCGCCTCGGTGTTGTGCGGGACGGCATCGCCCGCCACAATCACGCCCTCGCCCAGACGGTCGCGTCCGCGCGCAAGCAAAGTCATGGACGTCCAGGAGCTTTTCGACGCCGTTCATTCGCTCAACGCTGATGACGCGATCAAGCCGCGCCTGACGCTCCAACAGTGGCGCGTATTGCAGACCTTCCTGACGCGCCACGAAATCCGCGCTGGCGATCTGCTGGTCAAGCAGGCCGACCATGACCGCACGATGTATCTGCTCGAACGCGGCACGTTGCAAGTCTTCGTCAACGATCCGAAACCAGGGGTGTCGCGCCTGTCGATCCTGCGCGCCGGGGCGGTGGTCGGCGAAGCCGGGCTGTTCAGCGACCAGCCGCGCATGGCCAACGTCGAAGCCATGACGGCCTGCGTGGTCTGGGCCCTGCGCGGCCCACGCCTGGAAGAACTGATACTAAGTCGCGTTCAAACGTATAGAAGTGATCCACTTGAACCCGGTCAT
>CADEDE010000088.1 GCA_902825995.1 uncultured Burkholderiales bacterium | reverse complement strand
AGCAGGAATGAGCATGAATAATACGTTAGTGCTTATGCCCCGAGGGGGCGCTCAGCGCCCTTGGGGCGGCCCGGCGGGCGCTGATTTCATCAAAGTCGAAAACGTCGAGATGCGGTTCTCGACCAGGAAGGGCAGCTTCCACGCCCTGCGTGATATCAAGCTCGGTGTGGCCCAGGGCGAATTCGTCACCCTGATCGGCCACTCGGGCTGCGGCAAGAGCACGCTCTTGAACCTGATCGCCGGCCTGCTCCTGCCCAGCAGCGGCGTGCTGCTGTGCGACAAGCGCGAGATCGCCGCGCCCGGCCCCGAGCGCGCGGTGGTCTTCCAGAACCACTCGCTGCTGCCCTGGCTGACCTGCTTCGACAATGTGCTGCTGGCGGTCGAGCGCGTCTTCGGCGGCGCCGAGAGCGGCGCCCAGTTGCGCGCGCGCAGCGCCGCCGCGCTCGAGCTGGTCGGCATGGGCCACGCCGCGGCCAAGCGCCCGCATGAAGTCTCCGGCGGCATGAAGCAGCGCGTGGGCATCGCGCGCGCGCTGGCGATGGAGCCCAAGGTGCTGCTGCTCGACGAACCCTTCGGGGCATTGGACGCGCTGACCCGCGCCAGGCTGCAGGACGAGCTGCTGAAGATCGTCGCGCGCACCCGAAGCACCGTGGTGATGGTGACCCACGATGTCGATGAAGCGGTGCTGCTCTCCGACCGCATCGTGATGATGACCAATGGCCCTGCCGCGACCATCGGCGAGGTGCTGGCCGTGACCCTGCCACGCCCGCGCGAGCGCGTGGCGCTGGCCGAAGACCCGGCCTATGTGCATTGCCGCAAGGCCGTGCTCGATTTCCTGTACCGGCGCCAGGCTCATGTCGAGCCGGCCGCCGCCTGAGCGAGAGCCTGCGATGAAGAAGATGAAACTGGTGCTGGTGGGTAACGGCATGGCCGGCATCCGCACGGTCGAAGAACTGCTGAAGCTCGCGCCCGAGCTGTACGACATCACCGTCTTCGGCGCCGAGCCGCACCCGAACTACAACCGCATCCTGCTCTCGCCGGTGCTGGCCGGCGAGCAGACGATCGACGAGATCGTCCTCAACCCGCTGTCCTGGTATGCCGACAACGGCATCACGCTGCACACCGGCAAAACGGTGACCGATATCGACCGGCGGCGGCGCATCGTCAAGGCCGGCGACGGCACCGAGGCCGACTACGACCGCCTGCTGATCGCCACCGGCTCGACCCCCTTCATCCTGCCGGTGCCGGGCAAGGAACTCGACGGCGTGATCGCCTACCGCGATATCGCCGATACGCAGGCGATGATCGATGCTGCGGCCAAGTACGAACACGCGGTGGTCATCGGCGGCGGCCTGCTCGGGCTGGAAGCCGCCAACGGCCTGATGCTGCGCGGCATGCAGGTCACCGTCGTTCACATCATGCCGTGGCTGATGGACCGCCAGCTCGACGATACCGCCGGCAGGCTGCTACAGAAATCGCTCGAGGATCGCGGCCTCAAATTCCTGATCGGCGCGCAAACCGAGACCCTCGTCGGCGAAGCCGACGACCCCCTTACAGGGGCGCCTGCGCCCCGCCCTCGTGTTCGTTTCGTCCGTTTCAAGGACGGAACCGCCATTCCCGCCGACCTCGTCGTGATGGCTGCCGGGATCCGGCCCAATACGGCCCTCGCCCGCAAGATCGGCCTGCACTGCTTCAACGACGGAAGAGGCGGCATCGTCGTCAACGATACGATGCAGACCGTCACCGATGCGCGTATTTACGCGGTCGGCGAATGCGCCGCGCACCGCGGCATCGCCTACGGCCTGGTCGCACCGCTGTTCGAGCAGGGCAAGGTCTGCGCCACGCACCTGGCCGAGTTCGGCATCGGCCGCTACAGCGGCAGCCAGACCAGCACCAAGCTCAAGGTCACCGGCATCGACCTGTTCAGCGCCGGCAATTTCAGCGGCGGCGCCGACTGCGAGGAGATCGTGATGAGCGACCCTTGCGGCGGCGTCTATAAGAAGCTGGTCATCAAGGACGACCGGCTGATCGGCGCCTGCCTGTATGGCGACACCGTCGATGGCTCCTGGTACTTCAAGCTGCTGCGCGAGGGCCGCAAGATCCACGACATCCGCGACAAACTGATGTTCGGCGAATCGAATATCGGCGACACCGGGCACGAGGGCAATACGCGCGCCGCCAGCATGGCCGACGGCGACGAGGTCTGCGGCTGCAACGGCGTTGCCAAGGGCACGATCTGCAAGGCGATCAAGGACAAGGGCCTGTTCACGCTCGACGAGGTGCGCAAGCACACCAAGGCCAGTGCCAGCTGCGGCTCGTGCACCGGCCTGGTCGAGCAACTGCTGATGTTCACCGCCGGCGGCGACTACTCGAAAGCCCCGACCAAGAAGGCGATGTGCGGCTGCACCGATGCCAGCCACCAGGAAGTCCGCGACGCCATCAAGGCCGAGCACCTGCTGACGATCGACAGCGTGTACAAGCTGCTCGGCTGGCGCACGCCCAACGGCTGCTCGTCGTGCCGTCCGGCGATCAACTACTACCTCATCAGCCGCTGGCCCAAAGAGGCCCGGGACGATCCGCAAAGCCGCTATATCAACGAGCGCAGCCACGCCAATATCCAGCGCGACGGTACCTACTCGGTGATTCCGCGCATGTGGGGCGGCGAGACCACGGCCGACGAATTGCGCCGCATCGCCAATGCGGTCGATAAATACAAGATCCCGACCGTCAAGGTCACCGGCGGCCAGCGCATCGACCTGCTGGGCGTGAAGAAGGAAGACCTGGTCAATGTCTGGAAAGACATCGGCATGCCCTCGGGCCACGCCTATGGCAAGGCGCTGCGCACGGTGAAGACCTGCGTCGGCAGCGAGTGGTGCCGCTTCGGCACGCAGGATTCGACCCAGATGGGCAAGGCTCTGGAGCGTGCCCTGTGGCGCATGTACGCGCCGCACAAGGTCAAGCTGGCGGTGAGCGGCTGCCCGCGCAACTGCGCCGAGGCCGGCATCAAGGACGTCGGCGTGATCGGGGTCGATTCGGGCTGGGAAATCTACGTCGCCGGCAACGGCGGCATCAAGACCGACGTGGCGCAGTTCCTGGTCAAGCTCAAGACCGCGGACGAAGTGCTGGAGTACAGCGGCGCGTTTTTGCAGCTCTACCGCGAGGAAGGCTGGTACCTCGAACGCACCGTGCATTACGTCAACCGCGTCGGCCTGGACAGCGTGAAAAAACGAATCCTCGGCGATGTGGCCGACCGCAAGGCGCTGTGGGCGCGGCTTCAATTCAGCCTCGACGGCGAGCCCGACCCCTGGTTCGAACATGACAAGGCGGCCGTCGATACGCGCCAGTTCACAGCGGTGGGAGTCCAGTGATGAGCACTGCACGGCCGCTCCGAAAGTGCTCGCTCCCTCTCGGGGGGGGGGGGGACGGCCCGCAGGGCCAAGGGGGGTTCAATGACTGACTGGAAACCGATCTGCCGCGTTGACGACATCCCGCCGCTGGGCGCGCGCCGCGTGGCACGCGAGCGCGGCATGGCGGTTGCCGTCTTTCGCAATGCCGACGACAAAGTCTTCGCGCTGCTCGACCGCTGCCCGCACAAGGGCGGCCCGCTGAGCCAGGGCATCGTCTTCGGCGACAGCGTCGCCTGCCCGCTGCACAACTGGACCATCGGCCTGGCCGATGGCTGCGCCAAGGCGCCGGATGTGGGTTGCACCCCCCGCTTCGCCTGCAAGGTCGAGGACGGCCAGGTCTTCCTCGACGCGAACGAACTGGCCGGCAAGGCGCTGGACACCGTGGCGCCCGTGGCCGGACCGCGCGTGCATGCCGCGGCCTGCCCGAGCTGACGCACCCGAGACCCGCCATGCTGTTCGGCCGCACCCAGCGCAAGCCCATAACCATTCCGGCCAAGCCGGTCAAGGAATGGAAATACACAACCTGCAACTACTGCTCGACCGGCTGCGCGATCGAGATCGGCCTCGACGAGCGCGGCAAGATCGTCACCAGCCGCGGCCACGCCGGGGCCGACGTCAACCGCGGCAAGCTGTGCATCAAGGGCCTGCTCGAACACGAGCTGTTCGACTCGCCCGGCCGCGGCAAGATGCCACTGATGCGCGACAAGGCGCACCTGCCGTTCCAGCCCGCCAGCTGGGACGCCGCGCTCGACCGGACCGCCGCCAGGATCAAGCAGATCCAGGCCCGATACGGGCGTGACTCGTTCGCGGTGGTCTCGACCGGCCAGTTGCTGACCGAGGAGTTCTACACCCTGGGCAAGCTGGTGCGCGGCCAGATCGGCACCAACAACTACGACGGCAATACCACCCTGTGCATGGCCTCGGCCGTATCGGGCTACAAGCGCTCGTTCGGCTCCGACGGCCCACCCGGCTGCTACGGCGATTTCGAGCACACCCATTGCCTGATGGCCTTCGGCTCCAACCTGCCCGAGCAGCATCCGGTGATCTATTGGCGCCTGAAGGAGGCGCTGGAGAAACGCAAGTTTCCGCTCATCGTGGTCGATCCGCGAGTCACGATGCTGGCCCAGTTCGCCGACATCCATCTGCCGATCACGCCGGGCACCGACACCGTGCTGATCAATGCAATGCTGCACGTCATCTTCAAGGAAGGCCTGGAAGACCAGGACTACATCGCCCGGCACACGCAGGGCATCGACGAACTCCGCGCCCTGCTGGCCGACTACGACCCGAAGACCGCGCAGCACGTCTGCGGCATCGACGAAGACCGCATCCGCACCGTGGCACGAATTTATGCCAAGGCGCCTGCCGCTATGTCGATCTGGACCATGGGCATCAACCAATCGACCCACGGCTCCGACGGCGTGGTCGATATCAACAACCTGAACCTCGTCACCGGCAATATCGGCAAGCCGGGCGGCACCAGCCTGTCGATCACCGGCCAGTGCAATGCGATGGGCACGCGCGAATGGTCGTCGTGCTCGGGCCTGCCCGGCTATCGCGCCCTCGAAAAGGAAAAAGACCGCAAGCTCGTGGCCGAGTTCTGGGGCATCGACGAGAGCTTCTTCCCCGCCGCGCGCGGCCTGGCGCAGACCGACATCTTCCCGGCCATCGAGACCGGCGAGATCAAGGGCCTGTGGCTGGTCGCCACCAACCCGATGACCTCGATGGCCAACCAGCCGCGCATCGTCAAGGCCATGGAGAACCTCGAATTCCTGGTCGTGCAGGACGTCTATGAAGACGTCGAGACCAACCAGTATTCGCATGTCTTCCTGCCCGCCGCGGTGTGGGCCGAAAAGGAAGGCTGCCACACCAATACCGAGCGCCGCGTCAACCTGACGCGCAACGTGCTGCGGCCCTATGCCGACTCGAAGCCCGACTTCTGGATCTTCAACCAGATGGCCCGGCGCTTCGAAGACCGCAACAAAATCCACTTCCCGGCCACGCCCGAGGGCGCGTTCGAGGAGATGAAGCTGCTGTCGGTGGGCGAGGGCCGCACGCTGGACATCTCGGGCATGAGCTATGACCGCATCGAGGCCGCGCGCGGCATCCAGTGGCCGTACAGCGAAGCACAGGCCCTGGAAGACGAGCGCAAGGTCGGCCGGCCGAACGGCTCGGCCATGCAGCAGCGGCTGGACTACCTCGGCAACCCGCGGCTGTACACCGACGGCAAGTTCCAGACGCCGAGCGGGCGCGCCAACCTGATCCCGGTGCGCTTCGTCAACAACAACGAGTGCCCGGATGCGGAGTACCCGTTCTGGTTGAACTCGGGCCGCGTGGTCGAGCATTTCCACACCCGCACGCGCACCGGCAAGATCGGCAACTGCAACAAGTTCAGTCCGACGCCGTACATGGAGATGAACCCCGACGCGGCGGACGAACTCGGCGTCGAACACCAGAGCTATGTGCGCGTGGTCAGCCGGCGTGGCGACGCGGTGGTGATGGTGCAGCTCACGCACCGCGTCGGGCGCGACATGCTGTTCATTCCGTTCCACTTCCACGACTGCGTCAATCACCTGACGCTGGGCCTGCTCGACCCGCATTCGCGCCAGCCGGCATTCAAGCAGAACGCCGCGCGCATCGAGAAGATCGACCAGGCCCAGGCCGCGCGCCTGAACCTGGAGCGGCGCGCTTTCTGAGCGTCCCCGCCACACACCATGTTGAACATCACCGTGAACCCCCGCACCGGCGAGGCCGGCATCGCGCCTTCGATGGCGCCGACGCCCAGCGCCGGGCGCAAGATCTGGGAGATCCGCACCGAGGAGCAGGCCTACGCCTTCCTCAACCCGAGCGGCAGCCCCGAGATCAACCGCTACGGCCAGCAGATCGACCTGATCGCGCGCAGCCATCTGCCGCACCTGACGCCCGGCCGCTCGATGTACATCAACGAAAACCCAGCGGTCGGCAGCAACCCGAACCGCAACAAGCAGCACGGCTTCTTCTTCACCGCCGACAACTGCATCGGTTGCCACGCCTGCGAAGCGGCCTGCGCCGAGAAGAACGAAACCCCGCCGCACCTGGCGTTCCGCTCGGTGGGCTATGTCGAGGGCGGCAGCTTCCCCGACTACAAGCGCCTGAATATCTCGATGGCCTGCAACCACTGCGACGACCCGGTGTGCCTGAAGGGCTGCCCGACGGCGGCCTATACCAAGCACGCGGAATACGGCGCCGTGCTGCAAGACCCCGACACCTGTTTCGGCTGTGGCTACTGCACCTGGGTCTGCCCGTACAACGCGCCGCAGCTCGACCCGGTGAAGGGCCAGGTCTCGAAGTGCAATATGTGCGTGGACCGGCTCGAGGTCGGTCTCAAGCCGGCCTGCGTCGCGGCCTGCGTAGGCAATGCGCTGGACTTCGGCGTGATCGAGACCGTGCCGGCGGGTCGCGAGCAGGCGCGGGTCGAAATCCCCGGTTTTCCGTCGCCCGAGATCACCCGGCCCAATATCCGTTTCCAGCAGATCAAGCAACTGCCCGACGAGATGAAGCGCACCGACTCGATGCCGGTCAAGTACCACCGGGACGAGCAGGGCCGCTTCCGGCCGGCGATCGACCCGAAGCGGGGCCCGGCCGAGCATTGGAACCTGGCGCGCCTGAGTTCGCGCGAGAACCCGCTGGTGCTGTTCACGCTGGCCGCGCAAACGGCCGCCGGCGCGTTCGCGCTGCAATTCCTCGGCGCCCTGGCCGGCATCGACGGCTTCGCCGATTTCGCGCGTTCGGCGCTGTATGCGCCGCTGGCCATGCTCGAGTTCGGGCTGGTCGCCTTCGGCCTGTTCATGTCAACCCTGCACCTGGGCAAACCGCAGCGCTTCTATCGCGGCTTCAACAACCTGCGCCACTCGCCGGTGTCGCGCGAAGGCCTGGGCATCGCCACCTTCCTCGGCGGCCTGGGCGCGCATGTGCTGTTCAGCCTGCCGGCCAACGGCGTCGTTCAGGCCGCGTTCGCGAGCCTGTCCGGGCGCGAGCTCGGCACCCTGGTCAGTGCGCCGCTGCTGGCCGGCGCGGCGCGCCTGTTCGGGCTCGTCGCGCTGCTCGGCAGCGTCGGTGGCCTGTATTACATGATGCGCTGCTACCGCATCAAGGCGCGCCCGTTCTGGAACCATTGGCAGGTCGGCGCGGCCTTCTTCAGCAACGCCTTGTCGCTCGGCGCCATGCTGGCCGCGGCGGTGATCGTGCCGACCCTGGCTCTGGCAGGGCAGAGCATTCAAAACGTGGCGACCCTGTGCGCCGGCTTGCTGGCGCTGGGCCTGCTGGTCGAAGGCCTCGGCCACATCGCCCACGCCCGCAGCTTGAGCCAGTCCGGGCATGAAGGCGGCGCGTCGTACTACGTGCAGATCACGACCTTCGGCAAGACCTACCGCCTGCGCAACGTGCTGTTGGGCGCCAACCTGCTGCTGGCCAGCGCCCTGTTCGCCACCCTGCTCGTGCGCGACGCCGGCAGCGCCACCCTGCCGGGCCTGGCGCTGGCCGCGCTGGTGCTCGTCGCCACCAGCCTGATCGGGCGCGCGCTGTTCTACGTGCTGGTGATCCCGACCACGATGCCGGGCGCCTTCTTCTGGAAGAACAAGGGCTTCGAAGAGCATGCCCGCGCGATCGGCCTGGCCAATAGGCCGCAGGTCGGCGTGGCGCCGTTGCGTCATTGACCGTGACGATAACGAACTACCTGAAGGTGATCGGCCGCGGCAAGGCGGGCGCACGCGCACTCGATGCCGCGCAGGCCGAAGACCTGCTGCGCCAGGTGTTCGACGGCCAGGTGAATGACGTGCAGCTCGGCGCCTTCCTGATCGCGATGCGCATCAAGGGTGAGAGCCCGCAGGAGCTGGCCGGCTTCCTGGCCGCGGTGCAGGCGCGTTACGCGCCGGCGATCGCCCGCGCGCTGCAAGGCGCCACGCGGCCGACGGTCTGGCTGCCGTCGTACAACGGCGCGCGCAAGCTGCCCAACCTCACGGCGCTGCTGGCCGGCCTGCTGGCGCGGCAGGGTCTGTCGGTCATCGTCCACGGCCCGGCGGTGGATCCGCTGCGGGTGACCAGCCATGCGGTGTTCGCTGCGCTCGGCTGGACGATTGTCGAGGCTGAACAGGATGCGGCGTCGATCGACCAGGCCTGGTCCGCGCAGCGGCCGGTGTTCATCACCACCGACGCCCTGTGCCCGCCGCTGGCGCGGCTGCTGGCGCAACGCTGGCAGGTCGGCCTGCGCAGCGCCGGCCACACGGTGGCCAAGCTGCTGACGCCGACGCCATCGCAGAGCGCGCTGCGTGTGGTCAACCACACCCACCCCGAGTACGGCGCAGCGCTGGCCCAGTTCCTGACCGACACCCGCGCCGATGCCCTGCTGCTGCGCGGCACCGAAGGCGAGCCCGTCGCTGATGCCAGGCGCACGCCACGCATGGACGCCTTCGTCGCCGGCCAGCGCATCGACGCGCTCAGCGTGCCCGCGCAAGGCGGCGTCCTCGCGCGCGTGCCGCAACTGCCGGCGACCATCGATGCGCCCACGACAGCCGGGTTCATCGACGCCGCCCTGGCCGACCCCGACACCGTGCCGCGGCCGCTGCAGGCCCAGGTGAATGCGATCGCGGCGCTGTCACAGCGCATCGCCCAGCCCTTGGAGCGTGCGGCATGACCGCCTTGCGGGTGACGCTCGTCGGCGCCGGCCCCGGCGACCCCGAGTTGCTGACGATCAAGGCCGTGCGCGCATTGCGCCGCGCGACCGTGGTGCTGGTCGATGACCTCGTCGCCGACGGCGTATTGCGTTATGTGCGACGCTCGGCGCGCGTGGTCCACGTCGGCAAGCGCGGCGGCTGCGTGAGCACGCCGCAAGCCTTCATCGACAAGCTGATGATTGCCGAAGCCCGCCGCGGCGGGCACGTGGTGCGGCTCAAAGGCGGCGACCCGTTCGTCTTCGGCCGCGGCGGCGAAGAATGCGCTGCGCTGCGGGCTGCGGGCATCGAGGTCGAGGTCGTCAATGGCCTGACCGCCGGCATCGCCGCGCCGGCGGCCGTCGGCATTCCGGTCACCGACCGCCGCTTCACGCAAGGCGTAGCGCTGGTCACCGGCCACGGCAGCGAATACGAGCCGGACTGGAGCGCACTCGCCCGCAGCGGCCTCACGCTGGTGATCTACATGGGCCTGGCGCGCGTGCATGGGCTGGTCCAGGCGCTCGGGCGCGCCGGCCTGCACGGCACCACGCCGGCCGCGGCGATCAGCGCCGCGCACACGCCGCAGCAACGCCACGCGCTGTGCACGCTGGCCACGCTGGCCGACACCATCGCCAGCCAGCAACTCGCCAGCCCGGCCATCCTGGTCATTGGCGACGTGGTCCAGGTCGCACCGGCCTGGCTCGCCGCCCAACCACGCTCGCCGTCGATAATGTGCGGGTCCGGCTGATCGGCCGCGCCCCAGCGGGCTGGGGAAATCCCGCAACGCTCGATTGATCCTGGCGGGCATCAACGCTGCGTACATTAGCGGCCGGGCCACGGGCCCCTACAAGCCTATCAACCTCTCGAGGAAACCGCGATGAACAAATACGGTGCTGAGTTTTTAGGGACTTTCTGGCTGGTGCTGGGCGGCTGCGGCAGCGCCGTGCTCGCCGCCGCTTTCCCCAATGTGGGCATCGGTCTGCATGGCGTCTCGCTGGCCTTTGGCCTGACCGTGCTGACCATGGCCTTTGCCATCGGCCACATCTCGGGCTGCCACCTGAACCCCGCGGTATCCGTGGGCCTGTGGGCCGGCGGGCGCTTTCCGGCCAGCCAGTTGCTGCCCTATATCGTGGCCCAGGTGCTCGGCGCCGCAGTGGCCGGCGCGGTGCTCTACACCATTGCCAGCGGCGCGGCCGGCTTCGACGTGTCCAGGGGCTTCGCCTCCAACGGCTACGGCGCCCATTCGCCCGGCGGCTATTCGATGCTGGCCGCGCTGGTCTGCGAAGTGGTGATGACGATGTTCTTCCTGATCGTCATCCTGGGCGCCACCGACAAACGCGCGCCGGCCGGCTTTGCGCCGATCGCGATCGGCTTGGCGCTGACACTGATCCACCTGATCAGCATCCCGGTCACCAACACCTCGGTCAATCCGGCGCGCTCGACCGGGGTGGCGCTGTTCGTGGGCGGCTGGGCGATCGAGCAGCTGTGGCTGTTCTGGGTGGCCCCGATCGTCGGTGCGGTGATCGGCGCGGCGACCTACCGAGCCGTGGCCGGCGAGGCGCACTGAGATGTCCGCCCCCACGCTCGCTTCGCTCGCTGCCCCCCGAGGGCATAAGCGCTAACGTATTATTCATGCTCATTCCTGCTCACATT
>CADEDE010000087.1:5096-10852 GCA_902825995.1 uncultured Burkholderiales bacterium | reverse complement strand
CGCTTATGCCCCTCGGGGGGCCTGACGCGAAGCGGCAGGTCTGGGGGCGCTCAGAACGGCGCGGCGCTAGAAAAGTTCATCAACCGTGCATCGACGGGATGGGCGAGGGTCAGCGCGCTCGCATGCAGCATCAAGCGCGGCGCTGCGAATGCCGGCGTGGCATACAGCGCGTCGCCGACGATCGGATGGCCGATGGCCAGCAGATGCACACGCAACTGGTGCGAGCGGCCGGTCAGCGGTTCGAGCGCAAGACGCGTCGTGCCCAGCGCCGCATCGCGCGACAACACGCGCCAGCGCGTCACCGCGGCTTTGCCGCACACATGATCGACCTGCTGGCGCGGCCGGTTGGGCCAGTCGCAGGCGAGTGGCAGGTCGATGCAGCCATCGTCGTCGGCGACCCGTCCGGCGACGATGGCGATGTAGCCCTTGAGCACGCGGCGCTCCTCGAAGGCCCGGCTCAGCGCACGTTGCGCCACCAGGCCGCGCGCAAGGATCATCAAGCCCGACGTGGCCTGGTCGAGCCGGTGCACCACTTTGGCGTCGGGAAAGACGGCCTGCACGCGCGCGGCGGCGCAGTCCTGCAAATGTTCACCGCGACCCGGCACGGCCAGCAGGCCGGCAGGTTTGTCGATGACGACCAGCGCAGCGTCGCAGTCGATGACCGGCACCCTGTCCGGCATCGGGTAGAGCCGGTCAGCGACCCGGCACAGGCGTTGCCAGCTGCACACCGCCCTGCGCAGGGTTGTCGTCCGGCCCGGGCGCGTCCGGCTCGCCATCGGGGCGCGGATTCGACTTCTTCTGGCGCTTTTCTTCCTGCTTGCGCTTCTTGGCCAGCTCGCGCTGGCGTTTTTCATACGAATAGTTCGGTGTAGCCACGACGCTCCTCGGGTGGGTTCTGCGGCTTGGGCAGTTGATGCACGCAGCATAACTGCACGCCACGCTGTTTCGTTAACACGCGCTTCACAGCGCTCGCAGAGAATCGCCGCCCATGATGTATTGCCAGGGGATCGCATGGCAACTCGGCGCCGCTGCCCTGTGGGTATTGCTGGCGGCGCCACTGCATGCGCAGACCGGGCCGCCCGCCGAGCCGCCCAAGCCAGCCGAGCCCGCCGCCTCGGCCCCGGCGCCGCAGCGCATCGACGTGACCGGCAGCCGCGCCAGCGACAGCGAACAGCGCCGCCAGGCCGCCGCGGCCAAGATCGTGATCGGCCGCGACGAGATCGAGCGCTTCGGCGACAGCAGCACCAGCGAAGTCCTGAAGCGCCTGCCCGGCATCATCCTGCCGGGCCCCGGCGGGCGCGGCGGCGGCCCGCGCCTGCGCGGCATGGCCGGGGGTTATACGCAACTCCTGCTCGACGGCGAGCGCGTGCCGCCGGGTTTTTCGATCGACTCCATTGCGCCCGAGCAGATCGAACGCATCGAAATCCTGCGCGCGCCGACCGCCGAGACCGGCGCACGGGCCATTGCCGGCAGCATCAATATCGTGCTGCGCGAAGGTTTTCGCAAACGCCTGAACGATTGGCGCATCGGCACCGGCATCGAAAACGGCAACCCTTCGCCGAGCTTGAACTGGACCCGCAACGATACGCTCGGCGATTGGATCGCCAACCTGTCGCTGTCGGCCTTCCGGCGTGTGCAGGACAACCAGGGTAGCAGCGAAACACGCCACGAAGATAGCGCCAACGGCGCCACCACCCTGCTGCGCGAAGGCCGGTTTTCGTCGCGCGATACGCGCAGTGGCATGCACGCCAGCGGCCGCCTGCAATGGCGCAACGACGCGGGCCTGAGCGCCGTGCTGCAACCGCTGGTGATCCACAGCCAAGGCGATAGCGCCAGCCGCGGCCGCATCGACGAACTGATCGCCGACCCCGCCAACCCGCTCGACTTCGAGCGCAGCCAAACACAAAGCCAGGATCGCTTCACGCTGCTGCGCCTGAACGCTCAGTTCAACCACCGACTGGGCGACAACACACGGATCGAGTGGCGCTTTGGCGTCGGCGACGGCCATTGGCGCAATGCCTCGCTGCGCGAGGAGTTCACGCCCAGCGGCAGCGTCCGCACGGTCGATGACCGCAGCGACCAGCGCGACCGCAATGCCACGCTCAGCCTGAAAGCCTTGAACTCCCTCGAAAGCGGCCACAGCCTGGTGGCGGGCATCGAGCTCGAACGCAACCGCCGCATCGAAGCGCGCACGACGCTTTGGGACGGCGTTCCGCAACTCACCGAGTTCGGCGACAACCTGGCGGCCTCGTCGCGCCGCTACGCGGTCTATGCCCAGGACGAATGGAGCCTCACGCCGCAATGGGCGGCGCACGCCGGCTTGCGCATCGAAGGCATCGCGACCGAGGGCCAAGGCGCGAACCCTGCCGTCGAGCACCAGACCAGCCGGGTGGCCACACCGCTCTTGCACGTGGTGTGGCGGCCGGATCCGAAAAGCCGCGACCAGGTTCGCGCTAGCCTGACGCGCAGCTACCGCAGCCCGAACCTGAGCCAACTGATCGGCCGGCCCTCGCTGAACCGCATCGACCCGGCGCCGGGCAGCAATACCGAGCTCAGCGCCGACAGCGCCGGCAACCCCAGGCTGCGGCCCGAGGTCGCGCTCGGCATCGACCTGGCCGTCGAGCGCTACCTGGCCGAAGACGGCGTGCTCAGCGCCAACCTGTTCCAGCGCCGGATCAGCGACCTGATCCGCAATGTGGTGGCGATCGAGGACGTGAGCTGGTCGCCGGGCGTGCCGCGCTTCGTCTCGCGGCCGCAGAATATCGGCGATGCCAGGTCGCAAGGCATCGAGCTCGAAGCCAAATTCCGCCTGAGCGCCATCCTCGACAACGCGCCGCGGGTCGATCTGCGCGCCAATATGAGCCTGTTTCGCTCGCGCGTGCAGGGCCTCCCCGGCCCGAACAACCGCCTGGCCGAGCAGCCCGGCGGCACCCTCAATCTGGGCGCCGATTACCGCCTGCGCGGCCTGCCGCTGACGCTCGGCGGCAACCTGAATTACACGCCCGGCTACGAGATTCGCCTCGACGCCAACCGCTGGGCCGTACAACCCGACAAGAGCGTTGTCGATGCCTATGCGCTGTGGACCTTCAGGCCCGAGCTGCAATTGCGCCTGTCGCTGGGCAATGCGCTGGCGCAGGATTACCTGACCCAAACCCGCGTCGTGTCGAACGGCCAGCTCGAATCGATGGCCAGCAATGCGCGCTCGTATGTCAACTGGCAGATTCGGCTCGAAATGAAGCTGTGACGCGCGTGCTGAAAGCTTCGCACCCCGTCGCGCGACGGCACCCGGCAAGCAAAGAGCCATCTCGCGATGGCCCTTCTTTTGCTTCCGGGCGCAGCAAGCTGCGACGGTGGTTGGCGCCGGGTACGGGTTCCGGGATCCGCCCAATCGTGCGGTCGGTTTGTCGCCTCAGTGCTTTGCATTGTGCGGCCCCAACGGCAATCCAATCGCGGCAATAGCGCCGGAAATCCGGGCCGATTCCCGTTCAATGATTCGCCGCCCGCGCGTGAACGTCGAGGTCGCGGCCGGCCGCCGCCAGCAACTCGGCATTGCCGCCGGCGGCTGCCGTATTGACGGTCAGGGTCTGTTCGGCACAGAAGCGCCACAGCCGGTCGGAGCGCCGCGCTTCGGCGCCAGTAACGAGCGGCAGGATCGCGCCCTCGCGTTCGGCCAGCGCACGGGCCACCGGGCCGCAGTCGCAAGCCGTTGACGCCATCACGCACACGCCGGCCAGCCAGCGTTGGGCGAGCAGGCTGCCTGTCACCTGGGCCGGCAACAGGGCGATCGCCCCGGCCGGCACGCCGGCTTCGACAAACGCCGCGCGCAGCGCCTCGCCCGCCTCAGCGCCGACCAGGGCCACACTGTTGCCGGTGACGAGCGCAGCAGCCAGTGCGACTGCGGTATCGACCTCAACCGTCCCTTGCGCCAGCAGCGCGAACACGCCGCGAGCGTGCAGCCGCAGCGTATTGCTTTCGCCGGTCGGGCCGGGCAGATCCCGATCGGCCAGCACGACCGATGCCTGGTCGGCCAGTTGGCGCGCGCGCGCCGCGGCAGCGGCAAGTCGCGGCGCTGCCCGCCGCACGACCGCCACCCGCTCTGCCAGCGGCTGTGCCGACCAGGCTTCGAAGGCCCGGTGCAGGGTATCGAGGGCAGGCGCCGCAGCACCGCGCGGCCACGCCGGCACAGGACCGTCGGCCTGGCCCTCGGGTAACGCCGTAAAGCGGTCGAGGTAATGCGGCCCGCCGGCCTTCGGGCCGGTACCCGACAGGCCCTGGCCGCCGAAGGGCTGCACGCCGACCACGGCGCCGATCATGTTGCGGTTGACATAGACATTGCCGACGCGCGCCATATGGGCAATGCGCTGGGCGCGGCTGTCGATGCGCGTCTGTATGCCCAGCGTAAGACCGTAGCCGAGGGCGTTGATCTGCGCCACCACGGCATCGGCCTCGCCGCCCCAGCGCACGACATGCAGCACCGGGCCGAAAATTTCTTCGCGCAGGTCGGCGATGCGGGCAAGCTCGAAGGCAATCGGGGCGATGTGCGTCGGCCCGGTCTGGCCAGCCCGGGTTTCGCCGATCAAGCTCGCCTCGCGGCGCAGGCGCTCAATGTGGCGCGCGATGCCGGCGTGGGCTTCGGCGTCGATCAGCGGGCCGACATCGGTGGCCAGCGCGGCCGCGTCGCCGACGCTCAATTCAGCCATCGCGCCGGCCAGCATTTCGAGCAGCGGGTCGGCGATGCTTTCATGCACGCAGAGCAGACGCAGCGCCGAACAGCGCTGGCCGGCCGAGCCGAAGGCGCTTTGCACGACGGCGTCGATCACCTGTTCGGGCAGCGCGGTCGAATCGACGATCATCGCGTTCAAGCCCCCGGTCTCGGCAATCAGCGGCACGACCCGGCCTGGCTTCGCGGCCAGCGTGCGGTTGACGATCTGGGCCACCTGCGTGCTGCCGGTGAAACACACGCCGGCGGTGCGCCTGTCGGCGACCAAGCCGGCGCCGACGGTCTCACCGGGGCCGTGCAGCAGCGCCAGTGCGTTGGCCGGCACGCCGGCTTCGCGCAGCAAGGCCACCATGCGCGCAGCGACAAACGGCGTCTGCTCGGCCGGCTTGGCGGCCACGGCATTGCCGGCGACCAAGGCGGCGGCGACCTGGCCGGTAAAGATGGCGAGCGGGAAATTCCACGGGCTGATGCAGACAAAGATGCCGCATCCGCCGAGCCCTTGCGGCGCCAGGCGCAGCTCGGCCTGGTTGGCGTAGTAGCGCAGGAAATCGACCGCCTCGCGCACTTCAGCCACGCCGTCGCCGAGCGTCTTGTGCGCTTCCTTCACCAGCAGGGCGCAAAACTCGGGCCGGCGGGCATCGAGCGCGTCGGCGGCACGGCGCAGTACCGTCGCCCGTGTTGCCGGCGGTACGGCGCCCCAATCGGGGAAGCCCTGCGCCAGGCGCGCCATCGCGGCGTCAACATCGGCGGCGGTGGCAGTCGGCACGCTGCCGACCGTGATGCTGGCCAAGGCCGCGTCCAGGGGGGCGCGTTCGGCCAGGCAGGCCAGGTCGGCGCCGGTCGAGTTGGCGCGCAATGCGCCATACAAGTCGCGTGGCAACGGCAGTGCGACCGCATCCAGGCGCGTCAGCGGCGAAGCCAACAGTGCGTCGGCGGTGACCGATTCGTCGGCCAGCTGATGCACGAACGACGAATTGGCGCCGTTTTCGAGCAGGCGGCGCACCAGGTAGGCCAGCAGGTCGCGGTGCTCGCCGAC
>CADEDE010000087.1:0-4996 GCA_902825995.1 uncultured Burkholderiales bacterium | reverse complement strand
TCCTGCGCGCGCTTGATCTCGCCGTCCCAGTACGCACCCTTGACCAGCCGGACCATGAAGCGAAGGCCGTGCGTGCGGGCGATGCGTGCCACTTCGTCGATGACGGCCAGCGAACGCGTCTGGTAGGCCTGCACGGCGAGGCCGAAGCCGCGCCACTGCGCAAAGGCTGGCGCGATGCGCGCGGCCAGCGCATCGAACACGTCGAGCGAGAGTTCGAGGCGCTCGCTCTCTTCGGCATCGATGGTCAGGTTGATATTGGCACGCGCGGCCGCCTCGATCAGGCTCCACACGCGTGGCAGCAGCCCGGTCAACACGCGTTCGCGCTGCGCGTCTTCGTAGCGCGGGAAGAGTGCGCTGAGCTTGATCGAAATGCCGTCGGCCTGCTCGGGCGAGATCGCCATGCCAGCACCGGCGATGGCGTCGATCGCGCCGCGGTAGGCGGCGAGGTAGTGCCGGGCGTCACGCTCGGTGCGCGCGCCCTCGCCAAGCATGTCGTAGGAAAACCGCAGCGACGATTGCGTTCGCCGCTGGCCGTCGGCTTCGGCCAGCGCCTCGGCGATCGTGCGGCCGAGCACGAACTGGCGGCCGAGCAGGCTGATCGCGCGCACGGTCGCGGCGACCACCGTCTTGGCGCCCAGGCGCTGCAGCACACCGCCCTCACGCTCGCCTTCGGGCAGGAATTTTTTCGACAGCGCGATCGCGGTGATCGACAGGCGGGCCAGCATCTTGTGCGGGCCGCCCGAGGCGTCACTGTCGAAATCGGCGCGACCGAGTTGGTCGGCCGTCAGCGCAATCGCGGTTTGCGCATCGGGCACGCGCAGCAGGGCTTCGGCCAGGCGCATCAGGGCCAGGCCCTCGGCGCTGGTGATCGGGTACTCGCGCAGCAAGGATTCCATGGCCCAGAACGGCGCCGGCTTGGCGCGCACGCTTTCGATCCAGGGAGCGGCGCGCTCGACCACGGCGCGCCAGTCGAACGTGCCGATGCGGGTCAGCGAGGCATCGACCGCGTCGGCCTCGCGGCGGTACGGATACGGCAGCCGGGCGTATTCGGGCATGACGGGTACGGCGGCAGCGCGATCCGGGCGCTAGGCCCGGCCGCCGAAGATGGCGGTGCCGATGCGCACGATGGTTGCACCTTCCGTGATCGCCGCTTCGAGGTCGGCGCTCATGCCTATCGACAAGGTATCGAGCGCCAGGCCTTGCGCACGCAAGGCCTCGAAGAGGCCGCGCAATACGCGATGCGGCGCACGCTGGGCCGCGAAGCCGGCGACCGGTTCGGGAATCGCCATCAGCCCGCGCAGACGCAGGTTCGGCAGCGCGGCCACCGCGCGCGCCAGCGCCGGCAGCGCGGCCGGCGCGACGCCGCTCTTGCTCGCTTCGCCGCTCACGTTCACCTGCAGGCAGACCTGCAGCGGCGCCAGTCCCGCCGGCCGCTGCGCCGAGAGGCGCTCGGCCACTTTCAGGCGGTCGATGCCGTGGACCCAATCGAAGGCCGCCGCAACCTCGCGCGTCTTGTTGCTTTGCAACGGGCCGATCAGGTGCCATTCGAGGCCGGGGTGCAAATCCGCCAGCGCCTCGATCTTGGCCAGCGCCTCCTGCACATAATTCTCGCCAAAGGCGCGCTGGCCGGCGGCGTGGGCCTCGCGCACCGCGTCGGCAGCGAAGGTCTTGCTCACAGCCAGCAATGTGACGCTTTGCACGGGCCGTTGCGCCGCAGCACAGGCCAGTGCAATGCGCTCCCGCACTTGTTGTAACTTCACTGCGATGCTCGCCATAATGGTTCGAGACTAGCTCAAGCCCCACGCAAACTCATGGACATCACCCAACTATTGGCCTTTTCGGTCAAGAACAAGGCCTCCGACCTGCACCTGTCTGCGGGCCTGCCGCCGATGATCCGCGTGCATGGCGATGTGCGCCGCATCAATGTCGATCCGCTCGAGCACAAGCATGTGCACGACATGGTCTATGACATCATGAACGACTCGCAGCGCAAGCATTACGAAGATACGCTGGAGTGCGATTTCTCGTTCGAGATCCAGGGCCTGGCGCGCTTTCGCGTCAATGCCTTCAACCAGAACCGCGGCTCGGGCGCGGTCTTCCGCACCATTCCCAGCAAGATCCTGACGCTCGAGCAGTTGAATACGCCCAAGGTCTTCGCGGAACTGTCGCTGAAGCCGCGCGGCCTGGTGCTGGTGACCGGCCCGACCGGTTCGGGCAAGAGCACCACCTTGGCCGGGATGGTCAATCACCTCAACGAAAACCAGTATGGCCACGTGCTGACAGTCGAAGACCCGATCGAATTCGTCCACGAATCGAAGAAATGCCTGGTCAACCAGCGCGAGGTCGGGCCGCACACGCTGTCGTTCAACAACGCGCTGCGCGCCGCGCTGCGCGAAGATCCGGATGCAATCCTCGTGGGCGAATTGCGCGACCTGGAAACCATCCGCCTGGCGCTGACCGCCGCTGAAACCGGCCACCTGGTCTTCGGCACCCTGCACACCAGCTCAGCGGCCAAGACCATCGACCGCGTGGTCGATGTTTTCCCGGCAGCCGAGAAGGAAATGGTCCGCGCGATGCTGTCCGAATCGCTGATCGCGGTGATCTCGCAGACCCTGTGCAAGCTGAAGGACGGCTCGGGCCGCGTGGCGGCGCACGAGATCATGCTCGGCACCTCGGCGATCAAGAACCTGATCCGCGAGAACAAGATCGCCCAGATGTACTCGGCGATCCAGACCGGCCAGAGCCTGGGCATGACCACGCTGGACCAGACCCTGACCGAACTGGTCAAGCGCAACATCATTTCGCCGGCCGAAGCGCGCGGCCATGCCCGCACGCCGGAAAACTTCCCCGGCTGACCGATTCAAGGATCTTCATGGAACGCGACCAAGCCTCGAAATTCGTCAACGACCTGCTGCGCCTGATGGTCAGCCGCAATGGCTCCGACCTGTTCCTGACCGCCGACTTTCCGCCCGCGATCAAGGTCGATGGCAAGATCACCAAGGTCAGTCCGCAGCCGCTGTCGGGCCAGCACACGATGGCGCTGACGCGCGCGGTGATGAACGACAAGCAGGCCGCGGAATTCGAGCGCAGCAAGGAGTGCAATTTCGCCATCTCGCCGACCGGCATCGGCCGCTTTCGCGTGAATGCCTTCGTGCAGCAGGGCCATGTCGGCCTGGTGATGCGCACGATCCCGCAGACCATCCCGACCATCGACAGCCTGGGCCTGCCGCAGATCCTCAAAGACGTGGCGATGACCAAGCGCGGGCTGACGATCTTCGTCGGCGCCACCGGCTCGGGCAAGAGCACCTCGCTGGCCGGCCTGGTGGATTACCGCAACGAAAATACCTACGGCCACATCATCACGATCGAGGATCCGGTCGAGTTCGTTCACGCGCACAAGAACTGCATCGTCACGCAGCGCGAAGTCGGCATCGATACCGACGACTGGGCCCCGGCGCTGAAGAACTCGCTGCGCCAGGCGCCCGACGTGATCCTGATGGGCGAGATCCGTGATCGCGAGACGATGGAGCATGCGGTGGCCTTCGCCGAAACCGGCCACCTGTGCCTGGCCACGCTGCACGCCAACAGCTCCAACCAGGCCCTGGACCGGATCATCAATTTCTTCCCCGAAGAACGCCGCGCGCAGTTGCTGATGGACCTGTCGCTGAACCTGAAGGCCCTGGTCTCGCAGCGTTTGTTGCCGCGCCAGGAGGGCAAGGGCCGCATCGCGGCGGTCGAAATCCTGCTCAATACCCCGCTGGTGGCCGACATGATCTTCAAGGGCGAGGTCGGCGATATCAAGGAGCTGATGAAGCGCTCGCGCGAACTCGGCATGCAGACTTTCGACCAGGCCCTGTTCGATCTCTACGAGACCAACATGGTGAGCTACGAGGACGCCCTGCGCAACGCCGATTCGGTGAACGATCTGCGCTTGCAGATCAAGCTCAACAGCACACGCGCACGCACGTCAGACCTGGCCGCCGGTACAGAGCACCTGACCATCGTTTAGGGTCGTTCATGCAGGCATACTTGTCTGCATGAACACCAGAACCTACGCCCCGATCGCCTCCCGAACCGTCGCCTTCCTCGGCCTCGGTGTCATGGGCCGTCCGATGGCCGGCCACCTGGTGCGTGCCGGACACCGCGTTACGGTCTTCAACCGCACCGCGGCGAAAGCCCAGTCCTGGGCGGCCGAGCACAGCGCGCGCACGGCCGCCACGCCGCGTGAAGCGGCGGCCGGTGCGGCCATCGTCTTTGCCTGCGTTGGTAACGATGACGACTTGCGCTCGGTGGTACTTGGCGGCGACGGCGCCTTTGCGGGCATGGCTGCAGGCAGCGTCTTTGTCGATCACACGACTGCGTCGGCCGCGGTGGCGCGCGCGCTGCACGCTGCGGCCAAATCGCGTGGCCTGGCCTTCATCGACGCCCCGGTATCAGGCGGCCAGGCCGGCGCCGTCAACGGGGCGTTGACCGTGATGTGCGGTGGCGACGCTGTACCGTTTGCGGCGATCCAACCGGTGGCCATGGCCTATGCCAAAGCCGTCACGCGGGTCGGCGAGTCCGGCGCCGGCCAGCTGGCCAAGATGGTCAACCAGATTGCCATCGCCGGCCTGGTGCAGGGCCTGGCCGAAGCGATTGCCTTCGGTCAAAAAGCCGGCCTGGACATGAAGCAGGTGCTCGAGGTCATCGGCAAGGGCGCCGCCCAAAGCTGGCAGATGGACAACCGCGGCGCGACCATGATCGATGGCCAGTTCGATTTCGGTTTCGCCGTTGATTGGATGCGCAAAGACCTCGGGCTGGTGCTCGACGAAGCGCGTCGCAACGGCGCCAAGCTGCCGGCGACGGCGCTGGTCGATCAGTTCTATGCCGACGTGCAAGGCATGGGCGGCCGGCGCTGGGACACCTCGAGCCTGATCCAGCGCCTGAAGTAGTGCAACGCGGGCTCATACTAAGTCGCGTTCAAACGTATAGAAGTGATCCACTTGAACCCGGTCAT
>CADEDE010000086.1 GCA_902825995.1 uncultured Burkholderiales bacterium | reverse complement strand
ACCGCCAAGCGCACCGGCGCCATCGTCAAGGGCCCCGTGCCCCTGCCGACGCGCATGCAGCGCTTTGACATCCTGCGCTCGCCGCACGTGAACAAGACCTCGCGCGACCAATTCGAGATCCGCACGCACCAGCGCCTGATGGACATCATCGACCCGACCGACAAGACGGTCGATGCGCTGATGAAGCTCGACCTGCCCGCAGGTGTGGACGTCGAAATCAAGCTGCAGTAGAATCACAGGCTTTTCCTGCGGCGCATTCTGGGGGAACCCCAGTTCACGCCGCAAAACTCACCAGCCCTGCCAATCGATGTGGGGCATTGGAGCCAATATGAGTCTCGCCAACCAACTCGGTTTGCTGGGGCGCAAGGTGGGCATGATGCGCATCTTCACGGACGACGGCGATGCCGTTCCCGTGACGGTGCTCGACGTGTCGAACAACCGCGTCACCCAGATCAAGACCGAAGCCACCGACGGCTACAGCGCCATCCAGGTGACTTTCGGCTCGCGCAAAGCATCGCGCGTGTCCAAGCCCGAAGCCGGACACCTCGCCAAGGCGGGCGTCGAAGCCGGTGACATCCTGAGCGAATTCCGTGTCAGCGCGGACGTCGCCGGGCAGTTCAAGCCGGGTAGCGCACTGCCGGTGACGATGTTTGCCGCCGGCCAGACGGTCGATGTGCAGGGCACCTCGATCGGCAAGGGTTTCACCGGCACCATCAAGCGCCACAATTTCAAGTCACAGCGCGCGTCGCACGGCAACAGCCGTTCGCACAACGTGCCGGGCTCGATCTCGATGGCCCAGGATCCCGGCCGCGTATTCCCCGGCAAGAAGATGTCGGGCCACCGCGGCGACGTGACCACCACGACGCAAAACCTCGACGTCGTTCGCGTCGATGAAGCACGCCAGTTGCTGCTGGTCAAGGGCGCGGTCCCGGGCTCGAAGAACGGCCATGTGGTCGTGCGTCCGGCCGTCAAGGCCAAGCCGGCGGCTGCTGCTGCTGCCGCAGTCAACAAAGGAGCCAAGTGATGCAACTCGAGCTCCTGAATAACCAAGGCCAGGCGACCTCCAAGGTTGACGCCCCCGATACCGTTTTCGCGCGCGACTACAACGAAGCCCTTGTGCATCAGATCGTCGTGGCCTTCCAGGCCAACGCGCGCCAGGGCACCCGGGCTCAGCTCGACCGCGGCGAAGTCCACCACTCGACCAAGAAGCCGTTCCGCCAGAAGGGCACCGGCCGCGCCCGCGCCGGCATGACCAGCTCGCCGCTGTGGCGCGGGGGCGGTCGCATCTTCCCGAACCGGCCGGACGAGAACTTCTCGCAGAAGGTCAACAAGAAGATGTACCGCGCCGGCATGGCGGCGATCCTGTCGCAGCTTGCGCGCGATGGCCGTCTGGCGGTGGTCGATTCGATTTCGATCGAAGCGCCGAAGACCAAATTGCTGGCCGCCAAGTTCAAGGCCATGGGCCTCGCGTCGGTGATGGTCATCTCGGACCAGATCGACGACAACTTGCTGCTCGCCTCGCGCAACCTGGCCAATGTACTGGTCTGCGAGCCGCGTTACGCCGATCCGCTGTCGCTGGTCTTCTACAAGAAGGTGCTGGTGACCAAGGGCGCGATCGAACAGCTCAAGGAGATGTTCGCATGAGTCGCCGGGCCGTTCCCAAGACGAATACCGTAGCGCACAGCGCGGAGGTTTCACAATGAGCCGCAACGTCAATACCTCGCAGAAATTTGCCGAGGGCCGCTTGGCCACGGTGCTGGTCGAGCCGATCGTCTCCGAGAAGGCCACCGCGGTCGCCGAGAAGCACAACCAGGTGCTGTTCAAGGTTCTGCGCGATGCCACCAAGCCGGAGATCAAGGCGGCGGTCGAGTTGATGTTCAAGGTCGAGGTTGAGTCGGTTCAGACCATCAACCAGCGCGGCAAGGAAAAGCGCTTCGGCAAGTCCATCGGCCGGCGCGACCATATCAAGAAGGCATATGTATCGCTGAAGAAGGGCCAGGAGCTCAACTTCTCCGGGGAGGCCGCGTAATGGCAGTCGTCAAAGTCAAACCCACTTCGCCCGGCCGGCGTGCCGTGGTCAAGGTGGTCCACAAGCACCTGCACAAGGGCAAGCCCGAGGCTTCGCTGCTCGAGCCGCAAATGCAGAACGCCGGCCGCAACAACAACGGCCACATCACGATGCGGCACAAGGGTGGCGGCCACAAGCACCACTACCGCGTCGTCGATTTCGTGCGCAACAAGGATGGCATCACGGCCAAGGTCGAGCGCATCGAGTACGACCCGAACCGCACCGCGCATATCGCATTGGTGTGCTATGCCGACGGCGAGCGCCGCTACATCATCGCCCCGCGCGGCCTCGAAGTCGGCGCCACGGTGATCAGCGGCTCGGAAGCGCCGATCAAGGCCGGCAATACGCTGCCGATCCGTAATATCCCCGTCGGCTCGATCGTCCACGCGGTCGAAATGATGCCCGGCAAGGGCGCGCAGATCGCGCGTTCGGCCGGCACCTCGGTGACGCTGATGGCGCGCGAAGGCACTTACGCCCAGCTTCGCTTGCGCTCGGGTGAAGTGCGCAAGATCCACATCGATTGCCGGGCCACGATTGGCGAGGTGAGCAACGAAGAGCACAGCCTGCGCCAGTACGGCAAGGCCGGTGTGAAACGCTGGATGGGCATCCGCCCGACGGTGCGCGGCGTGGCCATGAACCCGGTCGATCACCCGCACGGCGGCGGCGAAGGCCGCACCGGCGAAGGCCAGGTGCCGGTGTCGCCCTGGAACACGATGACCAAGGGCTACCGCACCCGCAGCAACAAGCGCACGCAGACGATGATCGTCTCGCGGCGCAAGAAATAAGAGGCCGCCATGACACGTTCAGCCAAGAAGGGCCCGTTCGTCGATCATCACTTGCAGGTGAAGGTCGAGAAGGCGTCTGCCACCAAAGACAAGAAGCCGATCAAGACCTGGTCGCGCCGCTCAACGATCCTGCCCGAGTTCATCGGCCTGACGATCGCCGTGCACAACGGCAAGCAGCATATTCCCGTCTATGTGAGCGACCAGATGGTCGGCCACAAGCTCGGCGAATTCGCGCTGACCCGCACCTTCAAGGGCCACCCGGCCGACAAGAAGGCAGCGAAGAAGTAAAGGATGGCCACGACCATGGAAACCCAAGCAATCGTTCGCGGTGTGCGCCTCTCGACCGACAAGGGTCGGCTGGTCGCCGACCTGATCCGCGGCAAGAAGGTCGATCAGGCGCTGAGCATCCTAAGCTTCACGCAAAAGAAGGCCGCCGGCATCATCAAGAAGGCGCTCGAGAGCGCCATTGCCAATGCCGAGCACAACGACGGTGCCGATATCGACGAGTTGAAGGTCAAGACCATCTACGTCGAACAAGGCACCACGTTGAAGCGTTTTTCTGCACGCGCCAAGGGCCGCGGCAACAGCATCAGCAAGGGCACTTGCCACATCTACGTGACTGTCGGGAACTGAGGAAGAACACATGGGACAAAAGATCCACCCGACCGGCTTCCGTCTGCCCGTTACGCGCGCATGGTCGTCGCGCTGGTTCGCCACCAAGGCCAATTTCAGCCAGATGCTGGCCGAAGACCTTCAGGTGCGCGATTACCTGAAGACCAAGCTCAAGAGCGCGGCGGTGTCGCGCATCCTGATCGAGCGCCCGGCCAAGAACGCGCGCATCACCATCTACTCGGCGCGTCCGGGCGTGGTGATCGGCAAGAAGGGCGAGGACATCGAGAACCTCAAGGCCGAGCTGACGCGCCGCCTGGGCGTGCCAGTGGCCGTGAACATCGAAGAAGTGCGCAAGCCCGAGATCGATGCCCAGCTGATCGCCGACAGCATCACGCAGCAGCTCGAGAAGCGCATCATGTTCCGCCGCGCGATGAAGCGCGCCATGCAGAACGCGATGCGCCTGGGCGCGCAGGGTATCAAGCTGATGTCGTCGGGCCGCTTGAACGGCATTGAAATCGCGCGCTGCGAGTGGTACCGCGAAGGCCGCGTGCCGCTCCACACCTTGAAGGCCGATATCGACTATGGCTTCTCGGAAGCCAAGACCACCTACGGCGTCATCGGCGTCAAGTGCTGGGTCTATCGGGGTGACCGGCTGGGTGTCGGCGAAGCACCGTCCGCCAAGCCCGAAGGCGGTGATGACGATCGCCGCCAGCGTCGCGGCCCGCGTCCTGATGGCGGGCGTGGTCCGGGTGGATTCCCGGGCGGCCCCGGCGGTGCGCCGCGTGGGCGTACCGAGCGCGCGCCCCGTGCAGGCGGCACCGGTGCTGCGCCTGTCGAGGTCAGCGCCAAACCCGCTGAAGCCGGCGGCTCGACTGGCGCCGATGCGCCCAAGCCGGCCGTGAAGCGCGTGCGCAAGGCGCCTGCCCCGGCTGCCGGCGGCGCCAAAGGAGAATAAACATGCTGCAACCCTCACGCCGCAAATACCGCAAGGAACAGAAGGGCCGAAATACCGGCATCGCCACGCGTGGCGCCGCCGTTTCGTTCGGCGATTTCGGCCTCAAGGCGACCGAACGCGGTCGTCTCACGGCGCGCCAGATCGAAGCTGCGCGCCGCGCCATCTCGCGCCACATCAAACGCGGTGGCCGCATCTTCATCCGCATCTTCCCCGACAAGCCGATCTCGCAAAAGCCGGCCGAAGTGCGCATGGGCAACGGCAAGGGCAACCCCGAGTACTACGTGGCTGAAATCCAGCCCGGCAAGGTGCTCTACGAACTCAACGGCGTGCCCGAAGCGCTGGCCCGCGAGGCCTTCACGCTGGCCGCCGCCAAGCTGCCGCTGTCGTGCACCTTCGTCGCCCGCCAGGTCGGCACCTGAGTTGAAGGACAAGGACATGAAAGCATCTGAACTGCGCGTCAAGGAAGTGCCCGCGTTGGAGAAGGAAGTCTCCGATCTGCTCAAGGCCCACTTCGGCCTGCGCATGCAGAAGGCGACGCAACAACTCTCCAACCACTCGCAACTGGGCAAGACCCGCCGCGATATCGCCCGCGCCAAGACCGTGCTGGCCGAGAAGAACAAGGGAGCCGCGAAATGAATACCGCCGTTGCAAGCGCGCCCGCCGCAGCCACCGCAAAAGCCACCAAGGTCACCCGCACCTTCGTCGGCAAAGTGGTCAGCGACAAGCGCGCCAAGACCATCACCGTGCTGGTAGAGCGCCGTGTCAAGCACGAGCTCTACGGCAAGATCATCGGCCGCTCCAGCAAGTACCACGCCCACGACGAAAAGGGCGAGTACAAGATGGGCGACGTGGTCGAGATCACCGAAAGCCGGCCGATTTCCAAGACCAAGTCCTGGGTCGTGACCCGCTTGGTCGAAAAGGCCAAGATCATCTAAATAACAACCCCAAGCCCGCCGTGCTCGCGCCGCACCAGGGGGACGGATCTCAGAGAGGCCGCCAGGACAAGCTTGGGGGCGGCCCTGCGCGGCCTGAGGTCTATCGGCGCACCGTCGGCAAGATGCGCAGGATCGCCGCTACACTGATAGCTGTAACTTTCTCATAGGAGACGCACCATGCTCAAAGTAGGCGACAAGTTGCCCGCCGGCAATTTGCAGGAATTCATCGAAGTCGAAGGCAATGGCTGCTCGATTGGCCCCAACACCTTCGACGTGGCCAAGCTTACGGCTGGCAAAAAGGTTGCTGTCTTCGCACTGCCCGGCGCGTACACGCCGACCTGTTCGGCCAAGCATGTGCCGGGCTATGTCGAAAAGGCCGCTGCACTGAAGGCCGCGGGTGTGGATGAAATCTGGTGCATCTCGGTCAACGACGCTTTCGTGATGGGGGCCTGGGGTCGGGACCAAAAAACCACAGGCAAGGTGCGCATGATGTCCGACGGTAATGCCGACTTTGCGAAAGCGACCGGTCTGACCTTGGATCTCGCTGCGCACGGCATGGGCCTGCGCAGCAACCGCTACTCGATGCTCGTCGTCGATGGCGTCGTGAAGACGCTGAACGTCGAGGCGCCGGGCAAATTCGAAGTCAGCGATGCCGATACCCTGCTGCGTCAGGCCAAAGAGGCGCGCGCCTGAACTTTCTCGCGCCGGTCTTTGACAGGATCGGCGCTTTCCCGCTATCATTCTCAACTTCGCCGAAAACGGCCGGCTGATTCATTCAGCCCCGCTTTCGGCTCAGCCCACACCACGGGCCCAAGACTGACCGCATCGCTGTCTCGCAAGGACGGATGCCGTTCAAGTTGGGTAAAGAACATGATCCAAATGCAATCGCGGCTCGATGTCGCGGACAACACCGGCGCCAAATCCGTCCAGTGCATCAAGGTGCTCGGCGGCTCCAAGCGCCGCTACGCCGGTATCGGCGATGTGATCAAGGTCAGCATCAAGGAAGCCGCGCCGCGCGCCCGCGTGAAAAAGGGCGAGGTCTATAGCGCCGTGGTCGTGCGCACCGCCAAGGGCGTGCGCCGCGCCGATGGTTCGCTGATCAAATTCGACGGCAATGCCGCCGTCCTCTTGAACGCCAAGCTGGAGCCGATCGGCACCCGCATCTTCGGCCCGGTGACTCGCGAGCTGCGCACCGAGCGCTTCATGAAGATCGTGTCGCTCGCACCCGAAGTGCTCTGAGCGCTGACTCGAAGGACTGACCCCATGAACAAGATTCGCAAAGGCGATCAGGTCATCGTATTGACCGGTCGCGACAAGGGCAAGCGCGGCATGGTGGCCCGCCGCGTCGATGATAGCCACCTCGTCGTCGAGGGCGTCAACGTCGTCAAGAAACACGTCAAGCCCAACCCGATGAAGGGGACGACCGGCGGCGTGATCGACAAGACCATGCCGATCGACCAATCCAATATCGCGATCTTCAACGCCAAGACCGGCAAGGCCGATCGCGTGGGCATCAAGCTCCTGGCCGACGGCAAGAAAGTGCGCGTCTTCAAGTCCAGCGGCGACGAGATCAAGGCTTAAGAGGCAATCGACATGGCAACCAAGAAACAAGCCGCCGCCGCTGCCGCCGCATCCGAGTCATCGGCCGCGGGTCCGGCGCGCCTGCAAACCTTCTACAAGGAAAAGATCGTCCCCGATCTGGTGGCCAAGTTCGGCTACAAGTCGGTGATGCAGGCGCCGCGCCTGACCAAGATCACCCTGAACATGGGTGTCAGCGAAGCGGTGTCGGACAAGAAGGTCATGGACAACGCCGTGGGCGACCTGACCAAGATCGCCGGCCAGAAGCCCGTGGTCACCAAGAGCAAGAAGGACATCGCCGGCTTCAAGATCCGCTCGGGCGTGCCGATCGGCGCGATGGTCACGCTGCGCGGCGTGCGCATGTATGAATTCCTCGACCGTTTCGTTACCGTGGCGCTGCCGCGGGTGCGCGACTTCCGCGGCATCTCGGGGCGTTCGTTCGACGGTCGCGGCAACTACAACATCGGGGTCAAGGAGCAGATCATCTTCCCCGAAGTCGATTACGACAAGGTCGATGCGCTGCGTGGCATGAATATCAGCATCACCACCAGTGCAAAGACCGACGACGAGTGCAAGGCCCTGTTGACGGCCTTCCGCTTCCCGTTCAAGAACTGAGGCATCCGATGGCCAAACAATCTCTGATCCAGCGCGAATTGAAGCGCGAGCAGCTCGCCGCGAAGTACAAGAAGAAGTACGACGAACTCAAGGGCGCCGCCAACGATGCCAAGAAGTCGGACGAAGAGCGCTACGCCGCGCGCCTGCAATTGCAGCAACTGCCGCGCAACGCCTACCCGACGCGCCAGCGCAACCGCTGCGGGCTGACGGGCCGCCCGCGCGGCACCTTCCGCATGTTCGGTCTGGCCCGAAGCAAGATCCGCGACCTGGCCTTCAAGGGCGACATCCCCGGTGTCGTCAAGGCCAGCTGGTAGTCGGACTCAGGAGATTCACAAATGAGCATGAGTGATCCGATCGCCGATATGCTGACGCGTATCCGCAATGCACAAAGCGTCGAGAAGACCGCGGTGACGATGCCTTCGTCCAAGCTGAAGGTGGCGATCGCCCAGGTCCTGAAGGACGAAGGCTATATCGACGGCTTCGCCATCAAGGGCGAAGCCAAGGCCGAACTCGAAATCGCGCTGAAATATTACGCCGGCCGTCCGGTGATCGAGCGCATCGAGCGCGTCAGCCGCCCCGGCCTGCGGGTCTATAAGGGCCGGCATTCGATTCCCCAGGTGCAGAACGGCCTGGGCGTGGCCATCGTGACCACGCCGCAGGGCGTGATGACCGATCGCAAGGCGCGCGCGTCCGGTATCGGCGGCGAAGTCCTTTGCTACGTGGCCTAAGGGAGCATTGAAATGTCTCGCGTAGGAAAAATGCCGATCACCGTGCCGCAGGGCGTGGATATTTCGGTCACCGCTGAGCAGATCAGCGTCAAGGGTTCGCAGGGCACCTTGACCCGCAAGGTCAATGCACTCGTCGCGGTCAAGAACGATGCCGGCAAGGTCAGCTTCACCGCGGCCAACGACAGCACCGAAGCCGATGCCATGAGCGGCACCATGCGCGCGCTGGTGGCCAATATGGTCAGTGGCGTGACGAAGGGATTCGAGCGCAAGCTGAACCTGGTCGGCGTGGGTTTTCGTGCCCAGGCCGCGGGCAGCAAGCTCAACCTGCAGGTTGGCTTCTCGCACCCGGTGGTGAAGGAAATGCCAGCCGGCATCAAGGTCGAGTGCCCGACGCAAACCGAAATCATCATCAAGGGCGCCGACCGCCAGGCGGTGGGCCAGATCGCCGCCGAAGTGCGCGCGATCCGCCCGCCCGAGCCCTACAAGGGCAAGGGCATTCGCTACGCCGATGAGCGCGTGGTGCTCAAAGAGACGAAGAAGAAGTAAGGAGCGGCCGTCATGACGATCACCAAGAAAGATCAACGCATCCGCCGCTCGCGCCAGACGCGCGTGCGCATTGCCACGCAGCGCGTTGCGCGCCTGACGGTCTTCCGCAGCAATCTGCACATCTATGCCAAGGTCATTTCCGACGATGGCAGCAAGGTGCTGGCCAGCGCATCGACGGCCGAAAAAGACGTCCGCACCGAACTCGGTGGCAATGGCAAGGGCGGCAATGCAGCAGCAGCGGCGATCGTCGGCAAGCGCATCGCCGTCAAGGCCAAGGCCGCCGGTATCGACAAGGTGGCTTTCGACCGTGCGGGATTCGCCTACCACGGCCGCATCAAGGCGCTGGCCGAAGCCGCGCGCGAAGCCGGCCTGCAGTTCTGACGCAAAGAGGAATCAAGCAATGGCTAAATTTCAACCCCGCGCGCAGACCGAAGCCAATGACGACGGCCTGAAGGAAAAGATGATCGCGGTGAACCGCGTCACCAAGGTGGTCAAGGGCGGCCGCACGCTGAGCTTCGCTGCGCTGACCGTTGTTGGCGATGGCGATGGCCGCATCGGCATGGGCAAGGGCAAGGCCAAGGAAGTACCGGTGGCGGTGCAAAAGGCCATGGAGTCGGCTCGTCGCAACCTGAAAAAGGTGCCGCTGAAGAACGGCACGATTTATCACAACGTGCGTGGCGAGCATGGTGCGGCCAAGGTGCTGATGGCGCCGGCTGCGGCCGGTACCGGCATCATCGCCGGCGGCCCGATGCGCGCGGTATTCGAGGTCATGGGCGTCACCGACATCGTGGCTAAGAGCCTGGGTTCGAGCAACCCGTACAACATGGTGCGCGCCACGCTGGACGCACTCAACAACTCCACTACGCCGGCGACGGTGGCGGCCAAGCGCGGCAAGTCGGTCGAAGAAATCTTCAACTGATCGCGCGCTGGAGAACAACATGTCCGACAAGAAAACCCTCACCGTCAAGCTCGTCAAGAGCGTCGCCGGCACCCAGCAATCGCACCGCGATACCGTGCGTGGCCTGGGCCTGCGCCGCATGAACAGCCAGCGCACGCTGGAAGATACGCCGGCGGTGCGCGGGATGATCAACAAGGTCGCTTACCTGGTGCAGGTGCTCTGATGCAATTGAATAACATCAAGCCGGCAGACGGCAGCCAGAAGGACCGCCGCCGCGTCGGCCGCGGTATCGGCTCGGGCCTGGGCAAGACCGCGGGCCGCGGCCACAAGGGCCAGAAATCGCGTGCCGGCGGCTACCACAAGGTCGGCTTCGAAGGCGGCCAGATGCCGCTGCAGCGCCGCCTGCCCAAGCGCGGCTTTAAATCGCAATCGCTGAAGTACAACGCCGAAGTCACCCTGGCCGATCTGCAAAAGCTCGGCATGGATGAAGTTGACCTGCTGACGTTGAAGCAAGGCGGTCTGATCGGCGACATGATCAAGGTCGTTAAGGTCGTCAAGACCGGTGAGCTGAGCGCCAAGGTCGTGCTCAAGGGCATCGGCGCGACGGCCGGCGCTAAGGCGGCGATCGTTGCCGCTGGCGGTTCGGTCAGCGAGTAAGCGGGGACAGACGGCTTTGGCAACCAACGCCACCAGCACGGCACAACTGGCCAAGAGCGGCAAGTTCGGCGATCTGCGTCGCCGCTTGACATTCTTGCTGTTGGCGCTCGTGGTCTATCGCCTGGGTGCGCACATCCCCGTGCCCGGCATCGACCCCGAGCAGTTGCGCCAGCTCTTCAACAGCCAGAGCGGCGGCATTCTGAATTTGTTCAACATGTTCAGCGGCGGCGCCTTGTCGCGCTTCACGGTCTTTGCGCTGGGCATCATGCCCTACATCTCGGCGTCGATCATCATGCAGTTGATGACCTACGTTGTGCCTTCTCTCGAGGCCCTGAAGAAGGAAGGCGAGTCGGGTCGCCGCAAGATCACGCAGTACACGCGTTACGGTACGCTGCTGCTGGCGATCTTCCAATCGGTGGGCATCGCGGCTGCGCTGCAACAGTCGCCGGGGCTGGTGATCAACCCCGGTACTGGTTTTGTTTTTACTGCGGTGATCAGCCTGGTGGCCGGCACGATGTTCCTGATGTGGCTGGGTGAGCAGATCACCGAGCGCGGGCTGGGCAATGGCATCTCGATCCTGATCTTTGCCG